>DAHVPC010000046.1 GCA_027318475.1 Candidatus Cloacimonadota bacterium
TCAAGGCCAACGGCAGCACCAACATCGAAGTCTCCCTCAAAGCCGGCGAGAACGGCACCGTCGCCATCTACAACGTTCTGGGCCAGGTCGTGAGAACCTTCACCATCAACGAAGGCTCCCACACGATCAACTGGAATGGTAAGGACAGTAAAGGCAATACCTGCGGAAGCGGTATCTACTTCTACAAACTTAGCACTCCTTCCATGAACGTCACCAAGAAGATGGTTATCGTTAAGTAACCTCACTAATACAGTGACATATACGCCCCGGGTTTTCCCGGGGCGTTTTTTTTTAGTTTGGGGTAAGGGGATGGAGAGAGTTAAGAGTTGAGAGTCGAGAGTTACAAAATCTGCGCTTTCTATCTGTGGGATCTGGGGGTAATACTTGGAACTTGCTTTGGCTCTCTAGCAGACCGGGTGGGTAAGCCCCTGGCTATGTTATATCGCACCTTTCGGGGCTTACAGCTGAGTATGAGATGAGTCGTAACTGACTCTCCCCAACCGCGTAGTCTGGAGAAAAGACCTTACTTTCATTTAACTTGGGTAAATCATGCCTTCTGCCCAGTATCATTGCGGCGTCATTGCGCACTCATTGCGCGCTTTGTCCGTAATGAGCGCGCATTAACCGCGCAGTGATTACCGGCAAGACCCCCCTCCTCTGGTTGATGAACGAGGGCCATATAGAATAGCAGTAAACCGTGTAAGCAGGCAGACAAAGCGGTCCTGCAAAATCGCGCTTGACAAGCTAGGTGTATACAAAAAGATTAGTTTCTGAGGAAATACTGCAAGGAGCGGAAATGCGAAAACTGGAGCAAGCCCTTGTCCGGTTGCACGATAGCGTACAGGAGCAGAAGTTGTTTCCTGCCGGGGCCAAGCTATTGCTGTGTTGTTCCGGGGGAGCGGATTCGCTGGCCCTGGTCCATCTGTTTTCACTGTTGCGCTCCCGGATGCAGATCACGCTTCTGGCAGTGCATGTGGACCATCAATTACGCGGCGCCGAATGCGCAGCCGACTCGGAACTGGTGAAAGAAAGCTGCCTGCGGCTCAACATTCCGGTGATCGTCCGCAAAGTGCGCTTGGAAGGTAGCGGTGATCTGGAAAACCAGGCGCGGAAGAAGCGTTTTGAAGTGTTTCGCCAGATCCTGGAACTCTACAAGTTTGATTTTATAGTGACCGCCCACCACAACAACGACCAGGTGGAGACCATGCTGATGAATCTGTGCCGGGGAGCCGGCTTGAACGGTTTGGCGGGGATCAAGCCCCGCAGCGGCATAGTGCTCCATCCGCTGTTGATCTTCAACAAGAGCGAGCTAACCGCCATTCTGGAGGAAGCAGGCGTGGTGTGGCGCGAAGACGCCACCAACCTGGATCAGCGTTTCCGGCGCAACTGGATACGGCACACGCTGATCCCTTTGCTGGAAAAGGAACTGAATCCGGAGTTGGGCACCAAACTGGGTTGGCAGGCGCAGATCTTTGCCGAGGCTGAAAACCTGGCGCGCCAGAAAGCGGTGCCGCTACTGAAAAAGATGGCCCTGGAACAAACTCCGGAATCCGTCACGCTGGCGCTTCCGCTACTGCTGAAAGCCAGCCGTTTGGAGCAGTATTACATATTAAAGAGTGTGGTCAGCGCGCTCAGTGGCAGCGAACAGGATTTCTTCGTACAGAGTTTTGAAGAGCTGCGCTCACTGCTGACTGCATCCGGTTCCAAAAGCCTGAAACTGGGCAACGGCCTGCAGATCAGGAAACTGTATAACGAGCTGGTCATCGCGCAAGCTTCGGACCCGGAAAAGGTTCCGGAACCTTTCACCGTGGAAGAAGACCGCAGCCGGGCCGTTTGGGGCAATTATCGCTTCAGTTTCAAGGTTCTGCGGGTGCTGCCAGTTCACCGGGAAGAGGATAAGCACAATGTGTATCTGGACGCAGACAAGGTAATCTACCCCTTCACGATCCGCAGCAGGAGAGCCGGTGACCGTTTCATGCCTCTGGGGATGAAGCAGCTGCAAAAGCTGAAAGAGTACTTTATCAACGTGAAAGTGCCTAAGTTTGAACGGGACTACGTGCCCATCTTCGACGACGGAGATAAGATATTCTGGATCGCAGGACACCGGGTTGACGCCCGGGCAGCAATCGATGCGCAGAGCCAACGCTTCTTGCACATCAAGGCGGAACTGGTGCATGAAAAGCCCATGCGCGCTGCCAGCCGCAGCAAGAAAACTGGAGAAGACAATGAATGAAATGAATTGCGACCTGTCCGCGGTGTTGCTGGACGAATACCGGATCCAAACCAGAGTGCGCGAGATCGGAATGCAGATCACGAGCGAGTATCGGGGCAGGATTCCGGTGATCATCGGCATCCTCAAAGGCGGAGTGGTCTTTCTGGCCGATCTGGTGCGCAGCGTCAGCATTCCCGTGGAACTGGATTTCCTGGCGATCTCCAGCTATGGCAGCACAGCCTCCAGCTCGGGCGTAGTGAAGATCCGCAAGGATATCGACGTGGATATCACCGGCCGCGACGTGATCGTGGTGGAGGATATCGTGGATTCCGGGCTGAGCCTGCAATACATCAAGGACTATTTGTTCAAGCATTCGCCATCCAGCTTGAAGACCTGCGTGCTGCTGGACAAGCCCAGCGCGCACAAGCTGGAGGTAACGTTCGACTATGTGGGATTCGAGATCGGCAATGAGTTTGTAGTGGGCTATGGCCTGGATTTCAACGAGCGTTACCGCAATCTGCCCTATATAGGAATCCTGAAGGAAGAACTCTATACATGAGATATATTATTTTAAGCCTTGTGCTGCTGAGTTTTCTAAGCAGCCTGGCGGGGGATTCGACCTCCGTCAGTAATGTAATGAAGGGCGTCCAGCCCCAGCAAAACCAGGCTCCAGCCCAGACTGGAGCGGTGCTGCGCGAATTCGGGTCGATGCTGCAGTGGTTTGTTTACGCCCTGTTGGCCATCACGGCCTTCAGTGCGGTGCGGATGTATCTGACCAGGCGGCGTAAACCCGGGGATCCGCCAACCGATCCCAGAACCGGGAAAAGGCCAGAGGACAAAGTTCCGGGTCCAAGGGGAAGCCAGCCTCCAGGCGGGTATCCCGGCATGAACAGGCCGAAAAAGACGCCGGTTTCCTATCCCTACATCATCATCATAGCGCTGTTAGGGATGCTGTTCCTATACAGCTGGATGGGCAACAGGCAGCGGGTCGTGGAAGCCAGTTATTCGGAGTTTGTCCAGCAGCTGGAAGCGGGCCAGATCTCGCAGGTGGAATTCACCGAGCGGGACATGGTCTTCAAAGGCGCCAGAGGCGAGAACTACCATACCTTATTGCCTCCGGTGGACGATCCGACACTGGTGCAGCGCATATTGGACAAGGGCGTGAAGGTGCTCACCAAAAAGCCTTCGCGCTGGATGAGCGGGCTGATCTACATGTTGCCCATCCTGCTGTTGATCGCCTTTTGGTATTTCATGATGCGGGGGATGAACAACCAGAATTCCAAGGCCTTCAGTTTTGGCAAGAGCCGGGCCAGGATGCATGAAGCCAGCAAGAGCAACATCACGTTCAAGGATGTGGCCGGCGTGGACGAAGCCAAGGAAGAACTGCAGGAGATCGTGGAGTTTCTGAAAGACCCCAAGAAGTTCCAAAGGCTGGGCGGCAGGATACCGCGCGGAGTGTTGCTGGTGGGGCGTCCGGGCACGGGCAAGACCCTGTTGGCGAAAGCAGTTTCCGGTGAAGCGGGAGTTCCATTCTACAGCATCAGCGGTTCGGACTTCGTGGAAATGTTCGTGGGCGTAGGCGCGGCGAGGGTTCGTGACCTTTTCGACCAGGCCAAGAAAAACTCGCCCTGCATCACTTTCATCGACGAAATAGATGCCGTGGGACGCCATCGGGGAACAGGTCTGGGCGGCGGACACGACGAGCGCGAACAGACTTTAAACCAACTCCTGGTGGAAATGGATGGTTTCGAGCCCAACGAGGCGGTGATCATCATCGCCGCCACGAACCGTCCGGACATCCTTGATCCGGCGTTATTGCGTCCGGGCCGCTTCGACCGCCAGGTGACCGTGGATCTGCCGGACATCAAAGGCCGCACGGAGATTCTCAAGGTACATTCCCAGAAAGTGCCTCTGGCCGAGGATGTGAACCTGGAACTGATCGCCCGCGGCACACCCGGTTTCAGCGGCGCTGACCTGGCTAACATCGTAAACGAAGCGGCTTTGATCGCGGCACGTTATGGCAAACAAAGCATCAGCATGAAGGATTTCGAGGAAGCCAAGGACAAACTGATCCTGGGCAAAGAAAAGAAGAGCAGGGTGATACCGGAAGAGGATAAAAAACTCACCGCCTATCACGAGATCGGGCACGTGCTGACCTCAGTGTTTCAGGACAAGACCGAGCCGGTGCACAAGGTATCGATCATTCCCCGCGGTTTCACAGCTGGCGCCACGCACTTTCTGCTGACGGACAAAACCGGCTATTCCCGCAGCTATCTGGAGCAGATGATGGTGGAACTGCTGGGAGGACGGGCTGCCGAGGAAGTGATCTTTGGAGAGCTGACCACCGGAGCGGGTAACGACCTGGAACGGGTCACCGAGATCGCCAAGAAAATGGTGTGCACCTGGGGCATGAGCGAAGCCGTGGGTCCCATGACCATCGGCAAAGAAGCGGGCGAAGTGTATCTGGGTAAAGAATTGGTGGGCCGCGACGTCCATAGCAACGAAACCGCCCAGATGGTGGACAGCGAGATCCGGGGCTTCATATCCCGGGCCTACGATCGAGCCCTGGCCATCCTGCGCCAGCATCGGGACTTGCTGGATAAACTGGCTGTGGAACTGTTTGACAAGGAAACCCTGGGCACGGAAGAGATCTTCGAGTTCATACTGCGCGAAATTGCCGAGTCAGAGAAAGAGTTGGTGATGCGCAAATATAGCAAAGCCCGGGAACTGCGCTTCGAGCACAGCGAGAAAACCGCGGCCAGCACTCCCTCTGCGGAAACGCCTGAACAACCAGCCGTAGTCGGCCCTGAGCCGGTATAAACCAGGAACGGGGTGATGATCAGCGTCTTCGCACAATGGCAGGCTATCAGGTAGCAGGGGAATGTTCAGGATCAAGGATTTGTTCGTCTCGCTGACGGTGCGCAATTACCGCCTGTTCTTCATGGGACAGGGTGTGTCCTTGATCGGTACCTGGGTGCAGCGCACCACGATGGGCTGGTTCGTGTACAGGCTCACCAATTCAGCGTTTTTGCTGGGCCTGATCAGTTTCTTGAGCATGATTCCCTCTTTGTTCATTAGTCCCTTTGCGGGAGCTTGGGCGGATAAATGGAACCGGCACCACACCCTGATCGGGACGCAGATCCTCTTCATGCTGCAGGCCGGATTGTTGGCGGTGGGCGTCTTGAGCGGAATCATCAATGCCGAGAGATGGTGGCCGCTGATCTTTCTGAGCCTGATGCAGGGCATGATCGAAGCCGTGGATTCGCCGTTCCGGCAAAACTTCGTGCTGGACCTGGTGGCGAAGCGCTCGCTGCTGCCCAATGCCATTGCCACCAATTCCGCCATGTTCAACTCCGCGCGCCTGATCGGCCCTTCCATAGGCGGAGCTTTGATCCTGCTCTTTGGCGAGGGGATCTGCTTTGCCATCAATTCTGTTTCTTACCTCACCGTGATCGGGGCTCTGCTGCTGATCCGCATCAAGTATCCACCCCGCGCTCATAGCAAGGAATCCACGCTGGGCAAGGTGATCGAAGGCTGGAAATACTCCTGGCGGAGCTTCCCCATCCGCTATCTGATCGCCAATCTGGCGGTGTTCATGTTATTTGCCATGTCCTATTCCGCCGTGATCCCAGTATTTGCCAGGGATGTTTTGAAAGGAACGGCGGGCACCCAGGGTTTGCTGCTGTCCACAGCTGGAGTGGGTGCGTTGGTAAGCTCTTTCTATATGGCGGGCCGTAAAAACATCAAGGGCCTGCCAACCGTAACTTCGATCTTGGCTTGCGTGGCCAGTCTGGCCTTGATCGGATTCGCCCAAAGCCGGAGCCTGGCGTTCAGTTTGCTGATGATGCTGTTGATCGGGATGGGCATGACGATCCAGATGTCCTCTACCAACACCCTGATCCAGTCAGTCGTGGACGTCAGGATGCGGGGCAGGGTGCTGAGCGTATATACCATGACCTTCAACTCCCTTTCGCCCTTCGGCAGTTTACTCATCGGTTTTCTTTCCCGGCAATTGGGCGCCCGGCTGGCTCTCAGCCTCTGCGCCTCTTTGTGTCTGCTCTGGGCTTTGAATGGCCTCCGCCTGATTCCCAATCTCATCAAGAACATTCTGCGGATGCTGGTCTCCAACGGCAACACAGAGATTTACAGACCCGCGCCGGTAACGCTGGCCAGTCCTGGAGTCGAGGGATGAAGGTTTTCTTGCATTTGGGCGGAAAGGTGCCGGACTATCGCGGGATCATGCGCGAGCAGGGCGATTTTGTCATTGAGGGCAAGCGGATTCCTGCAGACAGGGTCGTGATAGCCGAGCAGACCCATTCCGATCTAGCGCATCGATGCGGAGAAGAGGACGGCGGGGCGGGCTTTGGCAGCCATCCCCAGATTCCCATTGCCGATGCCCTGATCACCGATGTCGCGGGTCTGTATTTGTTGATCAGGACCGCGGACTGCACTCCGGTGCTACTCTACGACGAGGCTTGCCGGGCCGTGGGAGCTGTGCACAGCGGTAGGGAAGGTACCAGAAAGAACATCGCGGGGAAAACGGTACAGCAGCTGCGGCAGGATTATGGCATCCAGCCCAAGGACCTGCTGGCTTGGGTTGGTGCGGGGATCTGCGCCCGGCATTACGAAGTGGACGCAGCTACCTGGTCAGATTACCACGAGAGCCTGCAAGCCCAGGGCTTTTCTCCGCAACCGGCACCGCACAGGCATATCGATATCGGCGGCGACATCTGCCAGCAGTTGGCAGCGGCCGGGATTCAACCCCGCAACATTGTCCGCCAGGAGATCTGCACTCTGGAATCACCACACCATTTTTCCTGGCGCCGGGATGGCACCCGCAACCGCCAAATCAACCTAATCGGGATAGAGTATGAGTAAGATTCTTACCAACGCTGATGGCAACATCAAGCTGGAACTCAAAGACGACCGCCTGTCAGCCTGGCTGACCATCACTGATACAGGGCGTTTGGCCAACGAGCAGGAAATCCTGGACCTGATCGATCAGGCGGGCATCAAGACGGGCTTTGAAGAAGCCGCCCGGTACATGCGCAAACGTGGCATTGATAAAGACTTCGCCACCGCCTTCCCGATTGCCATGTGTGAACGCAATCCCGGCGAGGCCAAGCTGAACTACTATTTCGATTTGGAATCGGCCAGAGGTTTTACAGGCCACGTGACCCTGGCGGAAATGAACAGATTGACCTGCATCGAAGCGGGGACGGTGATCGCCGATTATAGCAGCAATATCTTTGATCGGCAGGGATCCATCTACGACATCTATGGCGAGATGTTCCGGGCTGAGGATGTCGACCAGGGCGCGCTGGAGTCCGCCACTGGAGCCAATGTCCGCTTCGATGCCGGGAGAAACCAGTTTATAGCCGAATGCGCTGGTTTCCCCAGCGTATCCGACGACGGCTGCATCTCGATCGTGGACAATCTGGAGATCAGCGGATGGACGGAATCCGGAGCGGAAGATCTGCGTTCACCGGTGGGCTTGACCCTAGACGGAGATGTGGCGGACACCCGGATCACGGCAGCCGGCAGCATCCGTATCAGCGGCGGTGTGAGGAACTGCGGCATCTATTGCCAGGGGGATCTGGTGGTGGGACGGGAGATCGTGGACTGCCAGCAACCCGGTCTGGAAATTGCTGGCGGCATCAGCTGCGCCGGGATCAAGGATTCCCGCGTGCTCTGCCAGGGCAAGGTTGCTTTTTCGGGGCAGATCGTGGGCAGCGAGATCTATGCCGATGGAGGACTCAAATCCGCCACCGGCATCCTCAGCGGCGGCCATTTGGAAAGCGGGGGAGACATCGAAGTGGAAAAACTCGGAGAGCCGCAAGGAACTCCAACGGAAGTGGAAATCACGATCAGCCCTTATCGCAAGGCGCTGATGATGCAGATGACCAAGGAACTGATTCATCGCAAGCAAGCCCAGCAACCATCCGCCAAACAAGTGGAACTGCTCAATGCCAGGATCCGTGAATGCGAACAGGAATTGGACCGGGAATTGAACGAATACCTGCAGCAGCAAGGCCAGAACAGATTGAAACTGAGCGTCCGCCAGGATGTGTTTCCTCCGGTGCGGATCCGCATTCTCAAGCACGAATACACCATCACCGCGCATCAAAAGCAACTGGAGATCCTCGAAAAGGACTGATTAGTATGAAGAGAGACATTTTATTGTGCCTGGCCGTTATCCTCTGGGGACTGGCGCTGAACGCCCTGCAGCCTGATTTTGCCAGCGATCCCGCCATCTCGCCGGATGGTTCTCAAGTTTGTTTCGTCTTCGCGGGCGACCTCTGGCTGGTCCCTTTTTCCGGAGGCGAAGCCAAGAGGATCACAGCCACCCAGTCCGCGGAATGGGGTCCTTGCTGGTCTCCGGACGGAGCTTGGATCGCCTTCAACGCCAACCGCGAAAACAATACCTATCCCTATCTGATACCAGCGACAGGAGGCGAAGCCCGGCCGGTCATTGCCGAAAGCTATACAATCTCGGACTGGTTCTCCGATTCCGCCAGTTTGTTGTGCACCCGCTCCAATCCCGATTTCGGCAGTTCTTTCTACAAGGTGGCGATCGATGGCACCCGGCCTGTTCTGCTGGCGGAGATCGGAGACCGCTACGCGTCTCTGTCGCCGGATAACCGGAGCATCGTCTTCAACCGGAATGGCAACCCCCACCGCGAAGCGCTCACAGGCAGCCTGGCCGGCGAACTCTGGCAGATCGACATCGCCACCAAAGCCTACACAAGGCTCACCAAGACCGATCTGACGGAACGCTATCCGCGCTTCTCGCACGTTAATGACGCTCTCTATTACTGCGCCTCAGACGGCAAATGCTTTCAGGTCTTCCGCGCGGACAAACTGAATTTCAAGCGCCGGGAACAACTCACCCAATTCACCCAATGGTCTGCCCGGGACATTTCCATCGCCAGAACCAGTGACCGGATGGTGTTCGAGCTCTTCAACGAGATCTGGAAACTTGAGCCTGGCACCCAGCCCGC
Source organism: Candidatus Cloacimonadota bacterium (assembly GCA_027318475.1). GTDB lineage: Bacteria > Cloacimonadota > Cloacimonadia > Cloacimonadales > Cloacimonadaceae > Syntrophosphaera. Next base: position 9,214 of record DAHVPC010000046.1, read on the forward strand.
CAGCCGTCTGGAGATCGAGATCCGCCAGGACCTCTGGCAGCAAGACCGCCAGTATGCCACCATGAAAGACAACTTTCAGGATTTCGCCGTTTCCGCGGACGAATTGCTGCTCGCCTTCCGCTTCAAATACGATACGTTCTTCATGCCCCGCAAAGGTGGCGAAGTCCGCCAGATTACGAGCGGCCAGGCTTCCACAGGCAACCTGGAATTCCTCGAGGACAAGCGGACGCTGCTAATGCAGATGATGGAACAAGGCCGGGATAAACTGTACACGGTCAAGTGCGACAGCAGCATGGTGGCCAGGCCCCTTGACTGGTTCGGTGCGGACAGCCTGGACGTGGAAAACTTCTACCGCGATCCCTGCGGCAAATGGGTGATCTACTATGGCGACAAGCGCTTGAGCAGCCGCATCGCGGTCGCCGATTCCAACCTCGCCAACATCCGCCCGCTCAAGGTAGCCCGGCCTGTGGTGAGCAACATCGCTTTCACCAGCAGAGGCGACTACGCCGTCTTTGCCACCACGCGCGAGGATTTCTGGACGCGCGAACTGTGGCTCTACGACTTCGCCAGGGACGAACAACGCAAGCTCCTGAACGACGATTCCTGGATCGGAAATCTGGCCTGGACAAAAGATGACCGCTCCCTTCTGATATCGAGGGCCGGTGGCATCCATCGCCTGGATCTGGTGCCCCGCGACGAGTTTGAGTTCGAAACCGACAATTGGCGCGAGATCCTGGCCCCACCAAAGCCAGGAACCACAACCAACGCCGCAGCTGCGGACAGCCTGGCCCTGAGCCCGGATACTGGAGCAACGGCAGCCCCGGATTCCCTGGCCCAGCCGGATATAACACCTACTCCGCAACCCCGGGAATTGGAGATCGTGTGGCCCGGCCTGGAAAAACGCCTCTTCCCGGTTCTCAGCGAATCCGGCTACAATCTGGACGTGCAAAAGGCCATCGACGACAGTACTTTCTATTATATCACTGTACCCAACTCCTCCAGCGGCGTTGCGGAATTGAAAAAGGCCAATATCTATGGATCAAACTCTAAACGCGAGTTCGAACTCGGCGCCGGAGTCTATTCAGGACGCTGGGTCGGACCGGTCCTCTATTACGTCCGGGACGGCGTCATCCGGTTCTACAACACCGACAAAGGCTCCAAAGGCGAGGTCCGGACGCAGTTTGACTACACCTACAGCGAGAAAACCCTCAACACGCGCGTCTTTGAACAGGTCTGGGGCGTGTTCGGATTGAATTTCTACGACCCCAACATGCACGGCCAGGATTGGCAGAGCCTGTATGATCTCTATCATCCTTACGCTGAGAAAGCGCGCTCCGTGGATGACATCGCCGCAGTTGTCAACGAAATGATCGGTGATGTGAACGCTTCGCACACCGGCTTCTATCCCCGCCGCGAAGAAGAAAGCACAATCCGCCGGAATGCCTGGCTGGGCCTGGAATTCGACTATTCCGTTCCTTTGTCCGCCGGCATTTCCGTAGCCCGGGTCTATCCCACCTCACGCCTGGCCAGTTACTACAAACTACAGGCCGGCGACATCATCACCCACATCAACGGAACGGCCATCACATCAAAGACGCCGCTGGATTCCCTTTTGGCCGATCAAGCCGGCAAGCGGGTAAGGCTCCGTTTCACCAGCGGCGGAATCCCGCGTGAGGCTGTGGTTACCGGATTGAGTTATTCCGAGCAGCGGCGCTTGTATTACACTTACAAAGTGGCCCGCAGCAAGCAGACCGTGGATGAGATCACCAAAGGCCGCATCGGCTACGTGCACATCCCTGCCATGGGTGGACGCGACTTTGAGAACTTCCAGCGCGAAGTGTTTCGCGACAATGCCGACAAGGATGCCCTGATCATCGACGTCCGCGGTAATTCCGGCGGCCATGTACACGATCAGATCATCTCCCTGATCAGCAAGAAACCCTACGCTTGGTCCACGTCCCGCCGTTACAGCGGGGAATTGAACCAGGAACCGCGCCGCGCCTGGACCCGTCCCACCATTGTCCTGGTGGACGAAGGCTCTTTTTCCGATGGCGAGATCTTCCCCACGGTTTATCAGGAACTGGAACTGGGCAAGGTGGTGGGCGTGCCCTCCAGCGGTTCGGTGATCGGCACCTGGGAATTCGACCTGATCGACGGATCTTCCATGCGTCTGCCTGGCTCCGGCTGGTACCGCCTGGATGGAACGAATATGGAAGGCAACGGCGTGATGCCGGATATCGTGGTCGAACTTGAGCCCAAGGACGAGATCGCCGGACGGGACACCCAACTTCTGCGCGCTATCGAAGAGATCCTGAAAGAGGTCGAGTGAGTTTCCCGCTCCGCCCTCAGCAACTGCATCCACTTTCCAGCGCCCAAAGTGGGACTCATCAGCCATTTATGGCTGTTGGCCCGCAGGTGGGGGTCTTGGCCACGGCATCATCTGGAAGGGGCGTGGCAGGCAAGGACGTAGTTTTTGGATAAAGACCTGCACAACCTGATCCTGCGAGCTGAAGCGCTGATGAAGCACAACTGGCTGCACGCGGTGCAACTGCTGGAACAGGCTGTAGAGCAAAATCCCGCCGATCCGCGTCCCTTGGTCGCTCTGGGCGACTTCTACCAGCGGCGCCAACTGCTGGAAAAAGCGATCAAGTGCTTCCAATCAGCTTTGAAACTTTCGCCCAACGACAACCATTTGAAACTGGTGATCGGCAACACCTATTTCGCCGAGGCGGAGTACCAGCTGGCGATCGTGTATTACGACCAGATCGAAGACCCGCATCCCGATGTGCGTTACAACAAGGCGCTGGCGCTGGCCTATCTGGGCAAGCACCGCGAAAGCATTGCCATCATGCGGGAACTTCTGGACCTGATCGACACCAATCCCTTCATCTATTTCCTGCTGATCGAACAGCTCCTGCGCGTCGAAGACTATGCCTCCGCGCGCGAATACATCGCCAAGGCGGAATCCAAGATCGGCAGCCATAGGCATCTCACGCTCCTCAAAGCGCTCACCTATGCCCATTTTCAAAACTGGCTCTTTGCCTACAACGCATTCTACTCCTGCGAGTCCAGCGGCGATATCGTGCTTTCCGACCATGTGCTGATCTACGCGGAATGCGCGGTGAAAAGCGGCATGGGCAACCGCGCCGTGCCCATCCTCGAAAAGGGGCTGGAGCGCAATCCTTACAGTATGGGCCTGTACGAGGAACTGATCCGCCTGCTGATCCAGCAAAAGAAGATCCCGCAGGCGAAAGCCTATATGAAAAAGGCCAAACGCTTCTTTCCCCTCCTTTCGCCTCTGCTCAATCTGCTGCAGGCGCGGCTTGCCAACCCCAAGGACTGAACTCCGATGGGGCTGTATAAACTCATCAACCCTCTCAAGAACTACGCTTGGGGTTCCCCCGATTTCATTCCCCGCCTGCTGGGAAAGCCCTTTCCAGCACCTGAACCGGTAGCGGAAATGTGGTTGGGCGCGCATCCGCAAGCGCCTTCGCAGATTATTGTGGAAGGCCGGTCCGTTTCCCTGGACGAGTTTATCCAGCGTGAGCCGCGTTCCGCGCTGGGACAGGCAGCGGAGTTGAATGGAGGAGTTCTGCCTTTTTTGATGAAGGTCCTGGCGGCCGCCCAACCCCTATCCATCCAGGCCCATCCCTCGCGGAGCCTGGCGCGGAACGGCTTCCACCGCGAAGACAGCCTCGGCGTGCCTCTCGATTCGCCTCTGCGCAACTACAAGGACGGCAACCATAAACCGGAACTGATCTGCGCGCTGACGCCCTTCCAGGCTCTGTGCGGTTTCCGCCCCTACGCGGATGTTGTGGCTGATTTCTCGGCGGCTGGTTTAGACGTATTTTTCAGCGCTTTCGGCCCGCTCTCGCAGCACTTGGATCAGCGGAGTTTCCAGCGCTTCGTATTGCAGGTGCTCAGTCTGGCGGAACCTTTGAAGCAAGAGGTTTTGGTTGCGCTGGACGCGGCTCTGGAAGCGGAATCGGCGTTGTCAGACGGTGTTGCCGGGGCTTGCCGGTTGCTGGGACGCCATTATCCGCAGGACTCCGGCAGATTGGCGCCGTTGCTGCTCAACCTCTACCATTTGCAACCCGGGGAAGCGCTCTACATCGGCTCCGGCATCCTGCACGCGTATCTGGAGGGGGCGGGCATTGAAGTGATGGCCAATTCGGACAACGTACTGCGGGGCGCGTTGACGCCCAAACACATCGATCTGGCAGAACTGGCCAGGATCCTGGATTTTTCACCCACACCGGCGGCGCACATTGTTCCTGTAGATCTGGCGGAGGGAATCCGCGCCTATCGCTGTCCAGCAGATGAATTCTGGCTGCGCTGCCTGGAGCCGTCCCTGGAGGATATTATGCAGTTGGATACTGGAGCAATGCCGTCTATTATGCTTTGCGACCGAGGGGAGGTAGAACTGGCGGACGGATCGGCGTCCTTGCGTTTGGAGAAAGGTGAAGCGGCATTCCTGACCGCAGATGCCGGATCCTGCACACTGTCAGGAACAGGACGAATCTGGCTGGCTTCGGTGCCCCCGGATCAGAACTGAAACTCGATCCCGACGTTCACAGCCTCGACCACTTCATTCTTGCCACTGATCAGGCCATCGGCGTTCAAGTCGCTGTAATACTCGGAATACCTTAGGACCAGGCTGTAATTGTCGTTATAACCGTACACCAGCCTGCCGCTGACCCTCGCGTTGGCAGTCCGGAGGGTTTTGAAACTGATGCTGTCCACATCGGTCTGGGCATAGTACAAAGACGCTTCTTTCAGCTTGGGTATCTTGTCCGGTATCAGCGTCAGTTTGCCCCACAGCGATTTTCCCTGCGTCAGTTGGTCGCCGTACATGTCCTGATAGGCGACCTTCAGATAGCCCAGTTTTTCAATGCCTCCGCGTAGATAGCCAAACCAGCCCACGCTTGGAGCGAGTTTGGGAAGCAGCTCGTCCTTGGTGTTCAACGCGTAGTAGCGGCGCTTGCCGTCCGGAGTGCTGGAGACCACGGCCTGGCAGCGCTGTTCGTCGTAGATGTTGTTGAAATAGGCGGGCAGGAATTGCGAGCTGAAATTACGCAGTTCCAGCTTGGCTTCGAAGGGTCCCAGGCGCGCCGCGAAACCGGGAAAGATCAGCCCGCTGCCGAAGTTTTCCATCACCGCGTATTCCGCGTAGTGGCTCAGATCCAATCCTTTGCCTTGTACCAGCGGCAGCTCGTATTCTAAACTTTGCACCCAGATTGATTTGTTGGCCACATAGCGGGCCGCGGAGTCCGGATACACCGCGGTGTCGAATTGGTAGTTGGGATAAATCTGGGCGATGTTGGGAAAGACGGCGTTCACGTAGGGATTAAGGTCTGGATGGTCGAGGATGGAATTGCCGTTCAGATCGATGTCGATGTTGTCCGCCACGCCGTCGTCATCCGTATCCAGCCAAGTTTCCTTGTTATTTGGAAACTTGTCGTACACGTCCGGGTAGCCGTCGCGGTCGGAATCCGGGAATTTGCCGTAAGGATTTCGATCCGCCCCGAGGTTGAAGCCCAGCTTCAGGTTGCGCAGGATGGGAACGCCAATGGCCTGCAAGGGTTTGAGGGAAGCCCGGGCCGCGATCACCTCGTTCTTGCTGATATCGTGGGTATAGACCTCGAATCCAAAGCCGTAGCTATTGGTGTTCAAGCCCAGATATCCGCCCAGGGGCTTGTATTCGGGATAGCGCAGCATATTGGAATAATCGTCGAAGATCAGGCCATGCCCCAGCGTGTAATCCGGAATGGAGCCGATCCTGAAATAGAGGGAGTCGCTGCGGTCGGCAAACCTGAGGAATAACACCTTGGAAAGGATGTCCCGCCAGTCGTTCCAATCCTGCTGGCGAAGCTTGCCCTCGCCGTCGATCAGCAGGTCCAGGTCCAGGCCGAGGCCCAGTTTCCACAGCGTCAGTTCCGGTTGCAGCCGTAGTTGGTTGTAGGTAACTCCATCCACCATCAGCGCGCCCAGGATTCCCTCCAATCCATATTCCGGGCTGGAAGGTATGGGGTAGACGGGATCTTCCCAAGCCTCGTTTCCGGGAAACATGTAATCGTCATTCAGGCTTTGCGCCATGCACAACGCGGGTAGCAAGGCCAAGAGGAGCACAAACAGACTGCGTGTCAATCTACTCTCAGCCATACCCGAAAAAACCCGAAAATAACCCCGGATTGGCCATCCGGGGTGAATATGCCGTAACGCCGCCCCTACTTGAGCAGGATGGCTTTGCGCGTGTAAACATCGTTTCCGACACGCATCACGATCTGGTATTGCCCGCTGCTGCAGGATTTGCGTTCCGCATCGGTCCCATCCCAAAATACCCGGTAATTGCCGGGGGTTTTGGATTCCTGCAACAGCTTGCGCACCAACTGGCCTTTGATGTTATACACCGCGATCTCCACCATGCCGTAGCTGTCCAGGCTGTAGGAGATGGTCGTGCTGGGATTGAAGGGGTTGGGGTAGATCGTTCCCAGTTCCGTTACCAGCGGGATGTTGGGCGTGAAGTTGTAGCTGAAGTCCAGCAGCACGCTGATCGGTCCAAAATACTGGCTGGTTCCGTCCAAATCGCCGCTTTCCAGCCAATAGTGGTAGGTCCCGCCGATCCAGGGTTCGGTATCGTGATAGACGTAGGTTTGCGGCTGGGTGGTATTGGTGGCGGGGATAAAGGTACTCAGCAGCTGGGCTTCGGCAAGGTCGTTCCTGGTTCCGCGGTAAAGCCTGAAACCAGCCATGTTGGTCTCGGTCTGGGTGATCCAGGTAAGCAGGGCGTGGTTGGTGACGCTGAGCGAAACGTAGAAGGTGGAAAGTTCCACGGGCAAAGGAGGATCGTAGAAAAGGCGCACTTCGTCCATGAACATATTATAGCCGAAAGCGCTCACACCCTCAAAGATAATATAGCGGAAATCGCCGGCTGATCCGCTGGGCAAACTGAAAGTATAAGTGTGCCAACCTTGATCCTGTCCCAAGGGTTCCAGGCCAGTGTAACGATAGATGTACCCCAGCCGGTAGGCTCCGGTCAGTGTGTTGTTGGTGTTGTAATACACATTGACCAGATCGGGATTGGATGACTGGCTGTCCCGGTACATCTGGAATTCGATCTTGTAGCCATCTGAAGGAAGGTTCAGAGGAGGCGTCACCAGGATTCCCCGGACTCCGCCATAGGTCCAACTGTCGTATCCGGCCATGCCTGCGCCTGCTGCTGGAGCGCAATTGGGGTTGTAACCCACCGTGTAACGCAACCAGTCTCCGGGAGCCTTGGATACAGGCTGGGTAAACCAATCGCCGGGAGGGAATAGCACTCCGTCAAAGCTCTCGGTATAGTCGATCCCAAGTGTGATATCCACAGGGGTGCGCATGGTTTTTGCGCTGGCTGTGACACCGGTGGAATACACTATGGCCCTTATGTCGTGGGAGTAGCCGTCTTTCATGCTCACGTCGCCAACAGTCCAAGCTTTATAGTAGTAGGTGGTGTTGGCTGTCAATCCCGTGTGGTTGTATCCGCTGGCGCTGCCCGTGTAGATTACCGTTCCGCCTCCAGGGATCGCGTCGTCCACGTTGTAAGCGGTTCCGCTGACTGGTGTGCCGAAGGTGCTGGTGCTGTTGGTGGCCACCATGATATTGTCGGTCGGGCTGAATTTGGTCCAGAGCAAGTCTATCTGCTCATTGCTGACCGCAGTGGCGGAGAAAGCCGTCGGATTTGGCACTGGCGGGATGGTTACATACACAGCCACATTGTCCACATACATTGTCCCCATGTTTGGATTGGAATAGCAGCGGAAGGCAAAATAGTAATTTCCGGAAGCTGTGGGCGTGAAGAGCGAAGTAACCCTCTGAAGATAACTTCCATTGCTGAGACTCTCGTTCTGGTAAAGGATGGTCGTTTGGGCCGCAATGTTAGCCTGCGTGCCAACTGCGACCTGCAGCTTGTGCGTGCCGGCCAATACTTTCTGGTAGAACTCCACATGATAATCATAGCCCGCTGTTAAACTAATCGCCTGCAGAAACACCCAATTGTTGGAAGTCAGGTATGTGTCGGCGGTATGGCCCATCGCCTTGGTGTCATCAATATCCGGGTAGCCGATACCTTCATAATAATACCAGCCAGAGGGGTAAGGCCATCCCTGGTTATTGACGGTCCAACCGGCTGGAGGAGCACTGTAAAAAT
>DAHVPC010000047.1 GCA_027318475.1 Candidatus Cloacimonadota bacterium
GTTCGACTTGCATGCCTAATCCACGCCGCCAGCGTTCGTCCTGAGCCAGGATCAAACTCTCCATCATTTATAATGATTGAATTGACAAGAGCTTTTCCTCTCATTCCCACTCTATAAACTGCTAAAGAACTGAGCGCTCTCAAATCTTGCGATTGTCAAACGCAGGTTTAGTCATAACTTTTAAAGGCCCTTTTTTTGTCAATGGAAAAATTGCGCACAACGCGAGAATGTCCTTTCTTTTAGGCGTATCGTGTTGCCAGGCAGTAAACTAGAAACTCAGATATTTTTCCGGGATGGCCCATTCTGTTTCCCGGATGTCGGGTAAGGTTGAGGTGAAACTAGCTCTGGCCATACACAAGAAGTGAGTCTTGGATAGTGCCAGAACCTAAAACTGGCGGACATCCATAACTGGATGGCTTTTGAACGCCCGATTTCTAGCACTAGTGTTTAATGACGATGGCTCCGGTGATCATTGCGCCGTCAATGCGCGCTCATTGCGCGCTTTGCCCGTAATGAGCGCGTAATGACAGCGCAATGGTTACAGGAGCGCCTCAGTTAGTTTGTTAAGGCTATGATCCTGTAAAAAAGTCTGTCAAAACTAAGCAAGACGCCCTGGTGGACGTAACTGGTGCCATCCGTTACTGTTGTCAGGTAAGTGTAATCCCCAAGGTTATCTGAAGCTTCAGTGCAGTAATAAATGCTATATGCACTGGCGACCAAGGGACCGTTCTCAATATCTGTGGTGACGCCATTCCAGCTGATCTGCAGATCGTGGGGATTTGATTGACTGATAACAAGTTGCATTCCCTCAGGAGCAGAAGGGGCGTAGGTTATGGAAAAATTCTGGCTTGATTCTGCGTAGGCATTTTCATTGCTTGTATCCTGGACGCGGACTCTGGCTGTTTGACTGGAAACATAAGGCAGCAACCAAGGGTAGGACTCCAAATCAGCGGGGATAGAAGCTGTTATTGTCTGCCAAGTACTTCCCGCATCGAGCGAATATTCCAAGGCAACCTGTTGAACCATAGGATCCGCCACCCAAACGATTTCATGAGTGGAAGCCGCTTCGTAAGTGGAGCCACCGGTGAATGACAGCAAGGTGACCGCTTCGATGATGGAGAAAATACTTGACCTAGCGAAATACAAGCTGTCCGATGCCGACCTAACCCTTATTCTGACAGTATTGCAGTTGATGTTTGGAAGATCCCAAAGGTACCCGCCTGGATCCATCCCCTGATCCGCAGAAATGGGGGAGGTGATAATTGGGACCCAGGCTGCGCCATCATCAACGCTATAATCCAGCAAGACCTGCGATACTTGCGTAGTGTCATGGACGCTCCAATTGATAAGCTGGGACGTAGTATTCAGAAACACCCCCATATTTTCGGTTGATCCGAATATTCCGTTTAACTTGAGCGGTTCATAAATCGATAGTATCTGGCTGGATTCCATTTGAACACCGGAATCAATGCCGCGAACACGCACTTTTGAAGCAGCGCAGGAAACCTGTGGGGCAGTCCACATATAAGTTCCTAAGCTCGCATCCACAGGTACGCTTTCGATCGGATACCACGTTATATCGTTGTTATCATCAATAATCCCGTAATCAAGCATAACCTGAGCCAATCCCGATGCATCCCAATCAATTGGATAGGAGAAATTGGCTGCAAGCGGTGCTGGGCTGCCGCCATTCACAACTACATTGCTTATTATGGGCAGCGCTGGAGCTTGCATCATTTTAGCGACATAAATGTCCTGGCTGTTCAAGGTACTCATCAGAGAAGTATCGCTGTCGAAGACTATATCCTCGAAGAAATTGCCCAGCCAGAACACTGAACTGCCTGGTCCGACGGCTACGCCTGTACCGATGTCAGTTCCAAAGCCATTAGCACTTTCGGCAGAAATCCATTCACCGGAGTAACTGTCCAGTTTAGAGAAATATACATCAGACGAACTGGCTGATAGACAGGTCAAGCTAATTGAGTCAAATACAGCGATGGATCTGAACTCACCTGTGGCGTATAGATAATCATTATCGACCGCAATACCCCAGCCGAAGTCATCTGCATCGCCTCCAGCCCGGCTTGCCCATACCCAATTACCAAGCATATCAAGTTTAGCGACAAACACGTCATATCCTGCAAAGGGCTGCAGGATTATGCTTCCGAAGTTGATGGTCAGCTCAGTGGTTCCCGTGATGTATACATTGTTGAAACTGTCAGTTTCGATATCGCAGCCCGTGTCAGAGCCTAAACCTCCAGCGGAGCTTGCCCAGATCCACGTTCCCGAGGGATTGATCGTTGCCACGAACACATCCATTGCCTGGTTGTTGCCGCCCATATTGGCAAGGGTTGCATTCCCAAACGTAGCGGATGGCGAGGTGAATGAACCAGTGATACACAGGTTTCCATCAGAGCCGAGTGATATTGCCTTTCCCGCCTCGTTATAAACACCTCCCGCATGCTCTGCCCAGAGCCAGGTGCCATTACTGTCAAGTTTAGCCACAAAACAATCGCTCTGGCCGTGGCCATAAAAGGTTTGGATGCTGCCGAAAGTGGCATAATACAGGAATGAGCCCGTCACGTATACGTTAAAATCATCATCAACCGCGACACCGAGACCATTATCAATATACCTGTTGCCAGCCTTTGATACCCACAGCCAGTTACCATTGGCGTCCAGTTTGGCCACAAAAATATCATTAGCGGTGTTGAAAGAGGACACGGAGAGGGTATCAAAAGATGCTGGCCTGGAACTGATACTCCCGGTGATATAGACATTACCAACAACGTCAACGGCTATGCCGGCACCTACATCCGAGCCAGTCCCGCCGGCTCTCTTGGCCCATAACCAGTTCCCCAGGGGATCCATCTTGGCGACGAAGATATCGTATAGCCCGGCAGAGGTGAGATCGGTCATACCGAAAGTAGTTGTAGCGTTAAAATAGCCTGTTACATAGCTATTACCAGTCTCATCCACAGCAATAGCCGCCGAATCATCAATATCCACACCTCCGGCCTTTGTTGCCCATGCCAAATCAGAGCTTTGAGCCGCCAAGCAACTCCAGATACCAATTACCAATACGCAGACCGAAAGTACTTTATAACTACTCATTGAAACCTCATTAAAAACGGATTTGCATAAAATTCCCATGTGTGGGGGCACAGGGATTTGTCAAGCTCCATTGCATAAGTACCGCCTAATAACGCAGTTGTTCTTATCCTTGGGGATGTCATTCATGAGCATATCTCCACGAAGGGTCTACAAGTCGGATAATGGCAGTGTGTGTTTCGTAAGAAATTCGATGCAGGCAGAATGTCATTCCAGCGAATGGAGGTAGTCAGTTCATGTGAACTCAGGTTCGGGAAAAAACTCCGGGCTTGACATAAACCTGCCCTTGTGAGAAGATGTGAAATTGGGTGCATAATGAAAACTGAGAAAAATAGAGCCATTGTCCTCCTAAGTGGAGGTATGGACAGCCTGGTGACGGCAGCTATTGCCGCCAGGGACTGCGACGAGATCAATTTTTTGCACGCCAGTTACGGCCAGCGTACGCAGAAGCGCGAGTTAACGTGTTTCCAAACTCTCTGCGGACATTACAGGCCACTGCGTAGAAAGGTCTTGAGTTGGGACTGGCTGGCGGAGATCGGAGGCTCGGCTTTGACCGATCCAGCGCTGGAAGTACCAGCAAATGACACAAAAGCGGGTGTTCCGATTACCTACGTCCCCTTCCGCAACGCCAGTTTTCTTTGCGCAGCGGTGGCCTGGGCGGAAGTGATCGGCGCTGGCCAAATCTATATCGGCGCAGTGGAGGAGGACAGCAGCGGATATCCGGACTGCCGGGAAGTTTTTTTTCAAGCCTTCGAGCAAACCATCGCGACCGGTACCCGCAACGCCTTTTCCATCCAGATCGTGACGCCTGTCTTACATAAGACAAAAGCGGAGATCGTAGCCTTGGGCATGGAATTGAACGCGCCATTCGAACTTACCTGGAGCTGTTACGCGGACAATGAGGAGGCTTGCGGAGTGTGCGCCAGTTGCCGTCTGCGACTAAAAGCCTTTGCCAGCGCGGGCTTCACTGACCCGATCAAATATCGTAATCTATCCCAAGAAGACTATAAATGAAAAAAAACATCCTGATTATCCTCACCGGCGGCACCATTTCCATGAAGGCCAAAGGCTCACTGGGGGTGGTTCCCAGCTCAGAACTGGCGGACGTTTTAAGGGAATTTCCACAGTTGGACAGCGTCGCCAACGTTGAAGTGATGGACTATCTGAACCTCCCCAGCCCCTATATCACCCCGGAAATGATGCTGGAACTGGCCAAACTCATTGACCTCAAGATCATCGATTATGACGGTGTGGTGATCACACACGGAACCGACACGCTGGAAGAGACGTCTTTTCTCTGCGACCTGGTGCTGACTACGCGCAAACCGGTAGTTTTTACCGCGGCGATGCGCAGCGGCAGCGATATTGGTTTGGACGGCCCGCGCAACATCATTGGAGCGGTAAGGGTAGCCAGCCATCACGACTCAGCGGATAAAGGCGTTTTGGTGGTGATGAACGACGAGATCCATACTGCCCGGGACGTCGTGAAATCGGATACCGGCAAGGTTGACGCTTTCCGCTCCATCGGGTACGGGCACTTGGGCAGCGTGGATCCAGACGCCATCGTCTACCACCGTGCTGCTTTGTATCGTGAAAACGTGTGGACGGACCGCCTGGAAACCAGAATCGACCTGATCAAAGCGGTGGCCGGGATGGATGGAAAATTCATCCGATGCTCGATTGACAGCGGCGCCAGGGCAATCGTGATCGAAGCCTTCGGACGTGGTAACGTGCCGCAGAACATAATCCCGAATATCGAGCAAGCCCTGGCCGCAAACGTGCTGGTGGTGATCAGTTCGCGCACCTACACAGGTCGGGTGCTCTCGGAATATGGCTATCCAGGCGGAGGAAAACACCTGGCCGACCTAGGCTGCATATTGGCTGGCGACCTCAAAGGAGTAAAAGTTAGACTCAAACTGATGGCGCTGTTTGGCAAATACCAGGATCCGGACGTAGTAAAACGGTTCTTTTTGCAGAGCCGGAACTGAGTATGCCCCAAACCGGTAAAGTACCCCTGAAGATAGCGTTGTTGGGCCCCGCGCCGCCTTTTCGCGGCGGCATCACGCAATTCGCCCTGATGCTTGCCAAGGAGTATGTGAGGGTTGGCCTTGAGGTTCAGATGTACACCTTTCACCGGCAGTATCCGGGCATTTTGTTCCCTGGCGGCACACAAACTACGGAGTTTGCCAGTCTGCCCGATATTCAGGTGGAAAGGGTGTTTACGCCATATCGTCCTGACACCTGGAAGAATGCTGTGGGAAGGATCACGGCCTGGAATCCGGATCTTGTGCTCGTTTCCTATTTCCTGCCTTGGTTTGCACCCTCATATGCCTGGATCTGCAAACGTTTGCTGGGCATCAAGATCGTCTGTCTGGCGCATAACATAGATTTTCATGAGAAATGGCCGGCTGCGGATCTGCTGACCAAAAAGTTCCTTCAGCATTGCGATACGATCGTGGTGCTCTCGGAAGCCTGTCTGCGCGACCTGAAGCGGAAAATGCCGGCAGATATTAGCTCTAGAGCTATCCTGGGGTTTCATCCCGTTTATGACTGCTACGCGGAGAATAACCAACTGGCCAATGTGTTAAAAGAAGAGCACACATTGCTGTTTTTCGGACTGATAAAGGATTACAAGGGTCTGGACGTGCTGCTTAAAGCAATAAAACAAGCGCTTGCGGTGCTACCCGGATTGAAGCTGATCATCGCTGGCGAGGTTTATGGAAGATCTGATAAGTACCTGAAACTGATCCGCGAACTGGGCTTGGAAGCATCCGTGGAAACGCATTTCCGCTATATCACAGACACAGAGATCAGCGGATTCTTCCAGCGCAGCCAGGTCTGCGTACTGCCCTACAAAACAGCTACTCAGAGCGGCGTGATTGCCACCGCATATAGTTTTGGGGTACCCGTGATCGCATCCGATGTGGGTGGATTGGGCGAATCAGTGGTCAATAATGTCACAGGCTTGCTGGTACCGCCTAATTCACCAGAAGCCCTGGCCAGTGCCATTATCCGCTATTTCCGAGAAGAACTGAGCGCAGATTTCAGTAGCAACATCCCAGCTTTCGTGGCCCGCTATGATTGGCGTGAACTAGCCAGGCTGATCCTGGAATCCTGAATGCGCCTGCTGTTGATCACATATTACTTTCCACCTTGTGGAGGGGCCGCCGTACAAAGATGGGTGAGATGGCTGCCCGACCTGATCAAGGCAGGTTTTGAGGTGACGGTCCTGACAACTCGGGACGGCGATTATCCTGTTCTAGATGAGAGTTTACTGGCAGATATTCCTCCTCAAGTGAGGGTTCTGCGCACCCGGACTCCCAGCTTCGAAAAGTGGTGGAAACTGCTGGCCGGTAAAACCAGCGCTCTTCCCCATGGCAGTTTGGAAACGGAGGGCAAGTCGAGTCTGGCTCGCCGTGTATTGGTATGGATGCGCTTGAACCTGATCATCCCTGATCTGCGCAGGTTTTGGAATCCAACTGCATACAAATCCGCCGTGGATTTCTTACGCCAGAATCCCATCGATATTGTTATCACAACAGGTCCTCCGCATTCCACACATTTACTCGGTTTGCGTTTGAAGCAGCGCTTCAAACTCGATTGGGTGGCCGATTGGCGTGATCCCTGGACCTCCGTTTATTACCTTCAACTGAATCCCCCATCGAGGCTGAGTATGCGGCTGCACCGGCGTTTGGAGAAGAAGGTTGCTCATACCGCCGATCTCAACCTAGTGGTGTCGGAATATCTGAAGACTGAACTGGCAGGAGCTAATAGCTGCGTGATCTACAATGGCTACGATTCCAGTAAGTTTTCGTCATTTTCCTCTGCCCCGACAGATCCGGTAGCAAGGGTTATCCTGCGCTTGAAGTACGTGGGCAATGTAACTGAGGGGCAGGATCTGGAGGCTTTGGCTGATGTCATATCGAATGGTTTGGAAGCGCTGGATTTCGAGCTCAGCTTTGTGGGTACAAAACTAAATCCTGAGCAGGATGCGTTGCTGCGGGAATGTTTTGGCTGTAAACTCCGTTACACCGGTTTCCTACCCCACCAGGAAGCCCTTCGGGAAATGAGGTCTGCGCACATTTTGCTGATGCTGGTCAATTATTACCCAAGTTCCCAGGGTATGCTGACGACCAAACTGTTTGAATATCTCGCCGCGGGTAAGAAGATCCTGTGCCTGGGTCCGCATGGCGGCGAAGCGGAGAAACTGATTCTGGAGTACTCTGCCGGCGCTTGTTTCGACAAATCTGAACTGGACGCCGCTAAGCACTTCCTGCGAACTTTGCATCAAGATTGGGTCAGTGGAATGAGTTTGGACAATCGCGCCGATGTCTCCGCTTTAAGTTCACAGAGCCAAGCGCTTAAACTCATCGAGCAACTCAGGCGGCTAAAAAAGGGTTGACAAAAAACGCTGGCATATAACTTGGTTGCAAATGATTAAGACAATAAGAGGAAACCATGCCCCAACACAAATCACCCCGTAAGAGAATGAAGACCGATGCCAAGCGCCAGGCACGCAACAACTATGTAAAGAGAACCCTGCGTTCGCTGGACAAACAGATCCGGGCCGAACTTCCAGCCGAAGAAAAACAGGCATTGCTGGACAAGATCTACTCCCAGCTGGATAAGGCCGCCAAGAAGGGAGTGATCCACAAACGCACGGCTTCACGCCGCAAAGCCCGTGTTGCGTTATTCTTCAATAAGGACCAAAACAAGGCCTGAACCTCCCTCATTATGAGCGGAACGAAGATCACAGTTGGGGGAACCTTCCTCCTTTGCCGTGAAATTGTTTCGTCCACAGGACGCGTCAAACCATTATTCTTCCAAGTCCGGCAATGAAGCGTAAACGCAGCCTGCCCGTCCGAATCCTGCGTTTCATCCTGTTTATCCATCTCTGGTTTTGGGCTGCCATCGCTCTGCTGAGTTTGACCTATATCTTTATCGATCCGCCAGTCACGCCTCTGATGCTGCAACGGTACCTGGTGCGGGGTTACGATTGGCACAAGAGGGAGTACATCGCTCTTGAGAAAATCCCGCAACGCACGCAAAACATGGTTATCACGGTTGAAGACGGCAACTTCTACACTCATTACGGATTCGAATGGAAAATGGTGCAGAAGGCGTGGCAGAAGAATGCAAGGGCTGGCGAGATCCGCTCCGGAGCCAGCACTATCAGCAATCAACTGGCCAGGACAATATTTCTGACCACTGACCGCAACTACCTGAGAAAGTATCTGGAAGTCCAGGTGACCCTGATCATGGAATTGCTGATGTCCAAGAAACGCATGCTGGAACTGTATTTGAACTATGTTGAATGGGGAAAGGGAATCTACGGGATCCAGACCGCTTCACTCTACTATTATGGCACAAGCTGCCAAAACCTGGGCCGCAGCAACTCCATGAAACTGATCTCCATCCTCACCAATCCGATCGACTATACCCCGCAAACCTATTACAATTCCGGTTCCGCCTATCAACGCTATCAGATGCTGCAACGCTATTACTAGCCGAAATCGACCGCCTCTATGGAAGAGAGATTCCTGTACCACATCTGGGACGCCGGGCACTTGCTGACCCCCTTGAAAACAGCCAGCGGCAAGGCCTTGCAGGTCAGCTACCAAGGGCAGTTCAATACAGGTCGGGGTCCGGATTTCCGCAATGTGATCATCAATCTGAACGGCGAGATCATTCGCGGCGACGTGGAGATCCATATCAACGCCTACGACTGGATCGCGCACGAACACCACGAAGACCAGTATTACAACCAGGTCGTCCTGCATATAGTGATGAATGCCGGACAACAGGAATTCACGATCAAGGAGAACGGCGAAGCGGTGGAAATCCTGGAATTGAAGGACCAACTCAGCGAAGATATCCGCAAACTGCTGGACGCGCCCTCCATACCAGAAGACAAGCAGCGATCCACTTACTGCGACCTGCTTTCAGCCGTGGACAACGACGCACTGGCTGGAGTCCTTTCCACCTGGGGTTTACGCAGGTTCAAAAACAAAGTGCGCAGATTCAACGCCGCCCTGATGCTGAGCGATTTCGACCAAGTACTCTATGAAGGCATGATGGAAGCCCTGGGTTATGATAAAAACAAACAAAACATGCTCAGTCTGGCCCAATCCATACCCCTGCAGAGCGTACGGGCCTGGCAGGATGAAGGCCTGACCGCGCTGGAACTGGTCTCTATCCTTTGCTGCTCCAGCGGTTTGCTAGACAAATGCCGCCGCCACCTGGATCCAGGGTTGTTCCACATGATCCAGAACAGCTACGAGGAGCAGAAGTTTTACGCGCGCAGCCTGGCCATCGACTGGCAATTATTCCGCATCCGGCCAGCCAGCCATCCTCTTTACAGGCTTTTGGCGATGGGCAGCCTACTGCACAAAACGCGGGAACAGGGCTTGCTGAATTTCCTTTTGGAAAGGCTTCGGGACAGCCAGTCCGATGGCAGGAAGTCCTTTAATGAGTTCTTCCGCATCTTTAGCCTGGCAGCCTTGCCCGGTGCGGAAAAACTGCCCAAGCCAGGCAAAAGCTTGATTGGAAACATCTGGATCAACATCTTCCTGCCCGTGTGCTACATGTATTATGAAAAGCACTCCGATGCGGAAGCCCAACAACGTATAATCCAGTTCTACACCGAGTTCCCTGCCCTGCAGGAAAACCACGTCACCCGATTCATGGGCCGCTACCTGAGCCCGTCCCACAAGCTGCTGGCCAATCGGAGAACGCTGTTCCAGCAAGGCCTGATCGAGATCTTTCACCGGTTCTGCAACTACCATCTCTGCAGCGAATGCGTCTCCGCAAAGAATTGACTGATGCCAGCCAAATCAGAATCCGACCCGCACGAGGAATCAGCATGAGATTCAAACTCCTTTTAATCCTGGCCCTCATCGCCGCTTTGGGCGCGTCATCCTGTAAAAACAAAGCCAGAAGCAAACTGCCCGACAAAAACGATAAGGTTACGGCTTTCGCCACCATTCCCTCTTATAAGGTCATGTTTCTGGCCCTGGATAAACTGGAGGCGGCAGATTCCGCAAATCTCGACCGCAGCGCAGTTTTACAAGCTACGGAAGACACATTGCATCTGGCTTTCTCTTGGGGAGTCCTGTCCGCAAACGCCCAGCTGGCCGTGAACGGACGCGATGTTGCCTGGTTGCAAGCGATAACCGGCCAATTGACAGATCTGGCTCCCGCCTTGGGATTTAAGGATATCGCCGCCAAGCTGGATGCAGATGTGCAGCCGCTGATCTCAAAAGGTGATTGGGACCTGTTGGAAGCCACTTTCTACAACCTGCAATACACTGTGGAACAGGATTTGTGGAAGCTCGAGCGATATGCAGATTACACCCTGATGGCATTGGGGGCTTGGGCTCGCTCGACCAACCAGATCGCCAGATTGGTCAGCCTGGATTACAGGACTGATACGGCAACGCTGCTGATGCAGAGGGACGCCTGGCAATCCCTGGCGGAAAATCTGGGCTTGATATCTGCGCCTAACTATGTGTCCTCCGCCCCCTTCAAACAGGCTTTGGCCAAGGTCCGGGAAATGCGCGCGCTCATGGATCAACCTCTCAAGGGGACTTTCAACGAAGAGCAATTGAGCCGGATTGTAGCTGTCACGGAACAAATATGGGAGGCCTTTTATCCTCCCCAAAGCAAGGAGACGCCATGAAGCGAATCGTCCTGCCCTTGTTATTGGCCTTGCTGAGCGTGGGAATCGGGGGAGTTGTGCCGTCCGCCGCGCCTTTCAGCGCAGAAGACGCCCCTTGGGATGACGGCACGGCCGTGGTCCTGGCCTGGAACCTGGATCCCCTGCGGACATCACTGAGCCTGCAAAAGGCGGATTCCCTGGGGATCTTTCAAGAGATTTCCAATGAATTCGCGTTAACTGGAGGATACAAGGACTCTGGACTGGAAGCGGACGCCGAATACCGTTACCGCCTGGTCGCCTATAACAAAGACCGCAGCGACAGCGTGAGTTTTACTGCCCACGCAACCACGCGTCAGCAATGGTTTTCCATGCAAAAACTCTCCCTGCTCATCTTGCTGGCCATGATCTGCGGAGCGATCCTCTACTATATCTTCCATGCCCGCCGGGGTAAGAACCTGTTCATCAGGCGAATTAGCGGGTTGGATAGCATGGAGGAGGCGATAGGCCGGGCTACGGAAAAGGGTAAGCCGATACTGTTTGTGCCGGGGATCAGCGATCTGGGCGATATCCAGACCATCGCAGCCCTGAACATTCTGAATCACCTGGCTTTAAAATCCGCGGAATACGGCACCGAATTGCTTGTGCCCTGCCGTTTTTCCATGGTCCTATCAGCTGCGCGGGAAACGGTGAAGGAAGCTTACCTACAAGCCGGCAGACCAGATGCCTACCGCGAGGAAAAGATCTTTTACGTCACCGACGACCAGTTTGGCTTCGTGGCGGGCGTTGATGGAATCATGTTGCGCGAGCAGCCTGCCGCCAATTTCTTTCTCGGGGCGTTTTGGGCGGAATCGCTGATCCTGACGGAAACCGGATTCGGAACCGGCGCGATACAGACGGCGGGAACCGGCCAGCCGCATCAGATACCTTTCTTTGTGGTATCCTGCGATTATACCCTCATCGGCGAAGAACTCTACGCCGCCTCTGCCTATCTTTCCCGCGATCCGCAACAACTGGGCAGTTTGAAAGGGCACGATTTCGGTAAGTTGCTGGTCATCATCCTCGTCCTGACTGGAATAGTGATGGAGATGGCAGGTCAGGGCTGGTTTAAACAATTTATCGCAGGAGGGAACTGAGCATGAAAAAGAACCTGCCGCTCATCGTCGCCTTTGCTTCCGGGCTGTTGATCCTGATTGCTGGATTCATCCCCCACAAACCTTTCGGGATGCTGGAGGAAACGCTCACCAACTGGTTCATGATCATTTCCAGCTTTGCCATCCTGCTTGGCCAGATCAGTTTGATCCAGGCCAATGTAACCCGCGTCGCCCATCGCAGCCCCAACTGGCAATACTACCTGGCCGGCCTGATAAGTTTCGCCGGCATGGTGGTCTTCGGACTGCTTTGGGGCATGGAAAAGACGCCCGGCATCCTCGGACATGGCGAAGGAATTTCGCAAAACCTAGGCAGCAAGCCCTTCGACTACATCTTTGATTACATTTACATGCCTCTCTCGGCAACGATGTTTTCCCTGTTGGCTTTCTACATCGCGTCCGCTGCCTACCGGGCTTTTATCATCCGCAACTTCGAATCCAACTTGCTCATGATCACCGCCGTGATCGTAATGTTGGGCAGGACGAGCTTCGCCACCTGGATCACCAGCTGGATCCCCGACAGCTGGGGCATCCTGCAATTACCGCGCTTGACGGACTTTATCATGCAGTATCCCAATACCGCGGCGCAGCGCGCAATCCTGATCAGCGCGGCGTTGGGCGTCGTCGGGTCCTCATTGCGCATAATTCTGGGCATCGAAAGATCCTATCTGGGAGGCGGCAAATGAAGGCGGACAGAACCCTGATCGAACGCCGCATCGTGTTTCTGGTCCTGGCCCTGGCAGTGGCTTTGCCGCTGATTTTCCCGCTGGGATTGAGAACCAAAGGCACTCCCCTCACCAAAAAAGCCTACGATCTGGTGGATCAGACACCCACCGGTTCCGTGGTCATCCTGTCTTTCGATTACGACCCCTCCACGGTCACCGAACTGCAGCCAATGGCGCAGGCGATCCTCGAACACGCCTGGAAAAAGGGGCACAAGGTGATCGCCACTGCGATGTGGCCACAGGGCTCGCAAATGGCGGACATGGCCTTTGAAAACGTCCAGGCCAAACTGGGCCAGAAAGAATATGGCAGGGACTATATCAACCTGGGCTACAAAGTGGGCGGGATGGTGGTAATCCAGGGCATGGGTCGCAATTTCAAAACGGTGTTTCCCAAAGACACTTCCGGCCTGAACTATGAGGACATTCCACTGCTGAAGACCGTCAAATCGCTGCGGGACATCAAGTATGTGGTCTCTTTGTCAGCGGGCGATCCGGGCTTGAAAGACTGGGTCCTCACAGCCCACGACAAATACGGCGTTTCAGTGGCCGGAGGCACGACCGCCGTGAGCGCTCCGGGCTTCTTACCTTACGTGAACGACCAGAAACAGCTCTATGGTCTGATGGGCGGGCTCAAAGCTGCCGCGGAATACGAACTCCTGATGGAGTACGAAGGCCCGGCCAGCCTGAACATGAATCCCCAATCCGTGGCCCACGTCCTGATCCTGGTCCTGATCGCAATCGGCAACATCAAAGCCTGGCGCAAACGCAAGGCCGCGTTGAAATCCGGGGAGGTGGCCAATGGCTGAACTGATGAAAGTCCTGGGTATCTGGCTGGGAGCTTATTTCACTTTAAGCATATTCAGCTTCCTCTATAAGGACAATCCCTTTTACAAGCTGGCGGAACAGATCTTCGTCGGCCTTTCCGCGGGATATTGGCTGATCTACACGATCTACAACATTCTCGTGCCCAACCTCTTCAACCTGCTGTTTACCGATTTCGCGCATAACTGGCTGCTTCTGATCCCCATGTTGTTGGGTATCATGATGTTGCTGCGGATCATCCCTTCAGCGCAATGGCTGAGCAGGTATCCGATCGCCCTGATGGTGGGAACCACCGCGGCCATCTATATGCTGCTGAGCTTCAAGTCGGATTTCCTTGCCCAGATCGCAGCCACCATGGTCAATCCCTTCAAATTCAGTTCTCCTGTGGATGTCGTGGGCACGATCCTCTTGATCGTCGGCGTGCTCTGCGGAGTTTACTTTTTCTACTTCAGCAAGAAACAGGAGGGAGTGTTCGCCATCCCCTCCAAGATTGGCATCTGGTTTTTAATGGTTAGTTTCGGAGCGTCCTTCGGCTACACGGTCATGGCGCGCATCTCATTGCTGATCGGCAGATTGGACTTTCTGCTGCGCGACTGGCTGCACATCATCAAATGAAAGGTAAGGAGCGACCTATGCTGCAACTGCACCAACGTTTCATGCAAGTGGCCCAGAAACACTCCGGCCACATGGCAGTTTACGACAAGGCCACTGGCAACGATTATACCTACGGCAGGATGCTGATCGCCTCATTGATCCTGAAAGAGCACATTGGCAAGATCCGCGGAAAGTATGTGGGCATCCTGCTTCCCACATCGATGGGCTGTATGCTGGGGATCATCGGAACGCTGATGAACGGCAAGATCCCCGTGATGATCAATTATTCCACTGGCGCCATCGACAATTGCCGCTACGCCAGGGACAAATGCTCGTTCAAGACCATCCTCACCAGCCGCAAACTGCTGGAGAAACTTAACCTCGAGCCCATCGACCACATGCTCTTCGTTGAGGATATCCTGGCCAAGGTCACGATCGTGGCCAAGCTCAAAGCGGCCCTGATCTCCAAACTGCCCTTCCCTGCCCTCAAAGGCATGGTCCACAGCGGCCCGGTCAGCGAGATCAGCGTGATCCTCTTCACCAGCGGAAGCGAAAAAGAACCGAAGGCCGTCCAACTTTCCCACCGCAACATCCTCCACAACGTGGAAGCCGTGCCCCAACTGGTCAAACTCGACCATACCGACATATTCATCAGCATGCTGCCCCTCTTCCACGTCTTCGGCTTGACCACCAATTTCTGGCTGCCCCTGCTTTTGGGATCGACAATGGTTACGCACCCCAATCCCTTGGAATACAGGACCATCAGCGATCTGGTACGGGAATACAAAGTCACTTTCATGACAGCCACGCCCTCGTTCTTCTATGGCTATCTGCAAAAATCCGATCCCGGCGATTTTTCCAGCATCCGCCTGGCCATCGCCGGAGCAGACAAACTGCCGGACAAGGTTTACGAAGGTTTTCTCAAGAAGCACCATATCACCGTGTTCGAGGGTTATGGCACCACGGAAACCTCGCCGGTGATCTCTTCCACCTATCCCGGCATGCACAAGCTGGGCAGCGTCGGCCCGCCTCTTCCCGGCGTCCAGGTTCGCATCCAGGACGTGAGTACTGACAAGGTCCTGGGCCCCAACCAGGAAGGAAAGATCCTCGTCAAGGGTGACATGGTGATGGAAGGATACCTGGGCGACATCGAGGAAACTTCGCTGCGCATCCGCAATGGTTGGTATGATACCGGTGATATCGGGATTGTCGACGACGACGGCTTTCTGTGGCACCGCGGCCGCCTGAAAAGGTTCGTGAAAGTCGGCGGCGAGATGGTTTCCCTGGTCAAGGTCGAAGACGTCCTCAGCCACCTGCTGCCCGAAGACGTGATTTGCTGCGTGGTGGACGTGCCGCATCCAACCAAGGGCGCGGATGTCGTGGCGGCTGTCGCCAATGGTAATTTCGACATGCATAAGGTGCTCAAGCAACTCAAGAAAGAACTGCCCGCGATCGCTGTGCCGCGCCAGTTTTACGTGATTGAGGACATCCCCATGATGGCCAGCGGCAAAGTCAATTTCCGCGCTGTGGAAAAGATCTGCCGCGAAAAGAACTCCGCGGGGGAAAAAGATTAAGGACTTACCGCCTCTGGATCGCTTGGTTGCGGAATATCCAGCCTTAAGCAAACTGCTGGACAGGATCAAAGCGGTCGCAGCGCAGATCAACTCAAGCGGTTGGGCCGAAGCCAACGCCGGCAACATTTCCGTGAATGTAACCACGGAACTACAGGATTGGGCGGCTCCGGGATTGCAGTTGTACCTTGTATCCCGCACCGGAAGCCGCTACCGCGATCTGGCCTGCGATCCATTTACCAACCTCGTTTTGGCGCTGGTGGACGGTGCGGGCTGGAAAACCGTGCCTCCAGACTGCCGTCCGACCTCCGAGTGGCTCTGCCACTTGATGCTCCAGCAGCGCGTCCTTGCCTCAATTACTGAGGATAAAGTCGTGCTGCACGCTCATCCGAACAGCGTCATCTTGCTCAGCCAGACGGATATGTACTCGGATCTTGAAACACTAAACAGCAGTTTGAATCAGGCGCTGCCTGAGTTTGAACTCTTTCTGCCGGATGGGGTGGCCATCGCGCCACATTATCCGCCCGGTTCCCAAGCCCTGGCGGAATGCAGCCTGGTGGTGATCGGAGCCAGGAAAGCTCTGATTTGGCTGGGGCATGGGCTGATTTGCGCTGGCCCATCGCCCGACGCCGCTCTGGATCTGATGCAGGTGGTGGACAAAGCCGCCTCTATCTTGTTGGGCAAGATGATGCTGGCCAGCCACCTGCCAGCCGGTTTACAGCTCATATCACCCGGGAGGTAAGCAATGCGATCAATTTTCCTGTCTCTGTTGGTTCTAACCCTTTCTGCCGGTTTGGCCACGGGGATCAGTTATAGCGAACAGTTACTCAGCCAAGCCCAAGCTGGCAGCGCGGAAGCCCAGTATCAATTGGGGATCTGCTATCAGGACGGACTGGGCGTAGACAAAGATCCCGCCCAAGCGGTGGCGTGGTATCTTCTGGCTGCCAAACAAGAACACGCCGGAGCCCAGAACAATCTGGCTTATTGCTATTTCGTGGGCGAAGGTGTGGAAACCGATCAGAAAGAGGCGGTCAAATGGTTCCGCGCCGCTGCCAATAAAGGATTGAGTTCCGCGCAGTTCAGCCTTGGCCTTTGCTACAAGAATGGCGCTGGAACGGCGAAAAACCTGCCGGAAGCCTACAAATGGATCCTCATGGCCGCGGAAAAAGGGCATACTCGCGCCCAATATACTTTGGGACGCCTCTATTTCGACGGCGACGGCGTGGTCCCCAACACCACGGAAGCCCTGACATGGATCCGCCTGGCTGCCGGTCAAGATTATCTCGACGCTTTCAACTTCCTGGGTGAATGCTATAAATCGGGCAATGGGGTCGATCCCGACCCTGCCGAAGCGGTCCGCTGGTTCCGCAAATCCGCCGAACTGCAGGATCCCCGCGGTCAGTACGAGCTCGGACTGGCCTATGTAAACGGCGAAGGAGTGAAAAAAGACACTGCTGCGGCGTTCCGTTGGTTTCGCCTGGCTGCCGATAACAACCATCCCGAAGCCGCCTACACCCTGGCGCGGTTTTTTCTGGAAGGGGAAAGCGGCGCCCAAAACACCGCAGAAGGCCTTACCTGGCTGCAAACGGCCGCCCGTTTGGGACACCGCGAAGCGCTATTCCAGCTGGGCAAACTGTATTACGCTGGCGAATCCGTCCCCAAAGATTTGGCCGTTGCCGCCCAATGGTTTCTGCTGGCTGCCGAACAAGGCCATCCCACCGCGCAATATGAACTGGGG
>DAHVPC010000048.1 GCA_027318475.1 Candidatus Cloacimonadota bacterium
ATATCGTTCGCGATCTGACCTTGGCCCTGCAAAAGGACGCCCGGATCCTGGAATTCGATCTGGCTGCGGAGAACCTGGAATCCATCCATAATCACAACGCCTATGCCTCAGTCTATCGCGATTTGCGCCGCTAGAGAAAGAGAGTCTTGACTCCCATCCAGCTTATCGCGCCAGCAGTTTCCGGATGGCTGCCCAACGGACTGAAATACATCATCCAGCCGGATACTGCCAATCCAGTGCTCTGCCTGCAACTTTACGTACGGATAGGCAGCGCCTGGGAAACCGCTCTGGAGGCTGGTTACGCCCATTTTCTCGAGCATCTGGTGTTCAAATCCACCAGCCAGTTCGGCTACAACCAGATCATGCAATACGTCAATGGCATGGGCGGCTCCATCAATGCCTACACCGATTTTGACTGCACCTGCTTTTATTTGAATCTGCCAGCGGAAAACATCGCAGGGGGCTTGCAGGTGTTGGCGGAACTGGCGGTCCGGCCTACTTTCACAGGATCTGATGTGGCGCTGGAAAAGGAAATCATCAGCGAGGAAATACGCGAATCCCGCAACGATCCCGAAGCAGATTTTTTGGACCACATCCAGATCTCGGCCTGGACAACCAATCCCTTGCGGAAACTGGTATTGGGCACGCCTGCATCCATCCGCGCGGCTTCCAAAGCGAAACTCGCCGCCTTTCACCACAAGTATTACCAGCCGCAGAATTCATTCCTGGTCCTCACCGGCGACCTGGATCCCGGCACTGTGCCAGCCTTGCTAGAGCAGTACTTTGGCGCTTGGCCTGGCCACTCAGAACCAGTCAGCCAAGCGCCCGGAAAGTACTTGGAACCTGAGCCCCCAGCTATCAAAACGCATTGCCGCAAACGGAACCAGGAGTTTCTCGCCTATGTATTGCCGGAACTGGCAGATTCGCATCCGGCCAGCGACGCCCTGCACATCGCCCTGCGCTATCTGGCTCTGGGTCGTTCCTCGCGGCTCTTTACGCGCCTTGTGGAGGAAGAACACCTCTGCTCATCGGTCAAAACCCTTTCCTATAGCGGGGTTCTGAGCGGTGTGTCGGTGGTCCTGATGCAGCCAACCCGGCCGCAGTATCTGCAGCGCATCGACGCCATCTTCCAAAGCGAGTACCGGGCTCTGCTGGAGGGGAAACAGGACCCCAGCGAATGCGAATTGATCAAACGCGACATTGTCAACACCTGGCGCTATGGTTTTGAAGGCACAGAAAACCTGGCCAATATGATCGGGGCGGAGGAGTTCAACGCCGGATTTGAAAAACTCTTCACCTACGACCAGAGCGTCCAGGCCATCACAGTTGAAGACGTCAAACGCAGCATCAGCAAATACTGGCAAGCCTCGAACCTGATGGTTTTCCATCAGGCTCCGCATCCTGTCCTGCTTCATAATGCCAACCCGGATCGCAGCCCCAAACGCCGTATGGATCCCCCTTCCCCATATTCCGCCGGCTTGCAGATTCCTCAAACCCGGTCCAGCAAAGGAAAACTCGGGCAAATAGCGGATGATTACTACTCATGTATCCTGGCCTGCGGCTTGCGTTTACTTTTACGCAGAGTACAGGGGCGCCCGATCACCGGTTTTGCTTTGGCTGCGAACGTATCCCAACTCGCGGAAAACGAGAGCCAGCGCGGATTGAATTTCCTCACGTCCACAGCCATGCTGCACTCCAGCCAGTTGCACAGCCACCGGGAATTGATGACTCTCAGCCGGGATCACGGGATCAGCCTTAATGTGGAGCAGCATCTGGATACGACTGTCTTCGCTGGCAAGTGTTTCCAGCTGGAACTGGCCACGGCGCTGCCTTTGCTGGCAGAGATAGTTCACCAACCAGCGTTTGAAACCCCATACCTGAACACGATCAAATCCGCCACTGCCGACTTGTTGCGCCGGGAACGCCAAAACCCCGCCGGATATGCCTTTTTCCGCTGGCTGAACATGCTGTTGGGCGCCCGCAGCCATTATGGCCGCAGCACCGGCGGCATTTCTGACCTCTATCGCCACACCCGGCAGGATCTGCTCAACTGGCATCAATCGATGTATCGTCCCGACCTCTTCACCTTGGCAGTCGTTGGCGCAATTGAGCCCCAAGAAGTTCTGGATGATGTTTCCGCGCTGTTCGCTGTTCCGGCAAGCACTACTTTTGCCTCAGCGCCTGCGCAGCCAGGGCCCCGGCCCGCAGCTTCCAGGACAATCTTCCATCGCGGTGAATCCAGCCAGGCGATCATCTACATTGGCGGTATGGCTCCCCCCGCCACAGACCAACTCAGCACCACCGCGTTTTACCTGCTGGCCCAGATCCTGGGTGGAGACATGGATTCCCGTCTGTTCAACATCGTGCGGGAAAAGTATGGCTACGCCTATCAAACGGGTTTCGATTTCACTTCCGTTTTGGAGCTTGGCTACTGGTACGCCTGGGCTTATTGCGACCGGAACGATTATCGCCACTGCCTGAAACTGATGCGGGAGATCCTCGCGGAAGTTTACCAGCATGGCGTCAATGCCGAAGAGCTGTTGCAAGCCCAAAACTACCTCTGCGGATCCAGCCGATTCGAGCGCGAAAACTCGTCGCTGCACGCCACCCTGATCGCGACCCTCACCGCCGTTGGCTACGACCCCCTGTTCTACTACCGGCGTGAAGAGCGCATCCGCTCGACC
Organism: Candidatus Cloacimonadota bacterium; assembly: GCA_027318475.1. GTDB lineage: Bacteria > Cloacimonadota > Cloacimonadia > Cloacimonadales > Cloacimonadaceae > Syntrophosphaera. The sequence continues at coordinate 2,685 of DAHVPC010000048.1, forward strand.
GGCCTTGACCAGATCAGTTCTCTGGCGCGGACTTGGCTGCAGCCGGACAACCAGTGGACCTTCGTGCACCTATGATCACCCTCGGCATCGACATCGGCTCCCGTAATACCAAGATCGCGCTCTATGATTCCCAAGCCGCCAAAATCCTCTATTCTGCGTATCGCGCCACCGCCGTATCGCCTCTGGAGACCGTGCTGGAGCTTACCCGGGAAGCCTTTTCCCGCTTGGGAATGCAGGCAGCGGACGCGGTGGCCTGCACTGGCTATGGACGGAAACTCTATCCCCAACCGGATAAGATCCTGTCCGAGATTTCCTGCCACGCTGCCGGTGTGCGCTTTTTTCATCCCGAGGCCAGAACCATTATCGACATCGGCGGCCAAGATGCCAAGATCATCACCCTGGAGGAAGATGGGCGTGTGCGGGATTTCGTAATGAACGATAAATGCGCGGCAGGCACCGGACGCTTTCTGGAAATGACCGCCCTCAGGCTGGGCTGCACCTTGGACGAACTTTCCTCCCAAGCGGAACTGGCCACGCAAAACCTGGCCATCAACTCCACCTGCGTTGTCTTCGCCGAGTCCGAGATCATTGGCCTGATCGCTGCCAACGTCCAGCCTGCCGAGATCATCCGCGCGGTGCATGAATCCATCGCCGGGCGCGTCCTCACCCAGATCAGCGGCCTGCAGTACGCCCCGCCCCTGGTGTTCACTGGCGGCGTCGCCCAAAACTCCGCTTTGGTGAACTGCCTGGCCCGGCAGCTGCAAGCCCCGATCAGCGTTCCGCCGGATCCGGAGATCACGGCAGCCTTGGGCGCGGCGTTATTGGTATCCAGATGAAAGTAGATTATCATATTCACGCGGAATATAGTTACGATAGCAAACTGAAAGCTGAAGATTTGATCAATAAGGCTATCTCCCTCAGATATGACAGCATAGCTGTCACAGAGCACCTCGATCTGCTGCCCAACGAACTAACCCGCTTCGGCTTGCCCCCGTTCTCCAAATATACCGTCCAAATGCGGTCGTTGCAGGCAATCCACGCTTCCTCGCCGCTGGGCATTATCTGCGGTGTGGAGGTCGGCGACTATCAGCGCGTTTTGCCCTTTGCCTCTGAATTTCTGGCTCAATTGGATTTTGACCTGATTCTCGGCGCGGTGCATTTCCTTTCCGACCACACCAACGTGGCGGTTCCCCTGAGGAATCCCCTCACCCCCGCCCAGATCCTGGACTATTACCGTCACAACCTCGCCCTGGTCAGTAACTGCGATATCCAGGTCTTGGCGCATCTGGGCGTTTATAAAAGATACTATGCCCAGACGCCGGATGAAAGCCACTGCGAGGGTATCTTCGCGGATATCTTCCAGACCATGATCGAGCGCGGCATCGCCCTGGAGATCAACTTTTCCGGTTTGCGCAAGCCCTATGGTAAAATGCTCCCGGAACCAGATCAGATCGATCTCTACCGCAGTTTGGGCGGTACGCTGTTCAGCCTGGGCAGCGACGCTCATCAAATGCAGGATTTCGATGCCCTCTATCCCGAACTTCCGGACTGGCTGGTATCCGGACTGATTCGACTGCCGCGCACAACTTGATCCGCTTTCTCCGAGTCTCTGATAGCGACGCCCTGAATCCGCCCTGAGGGCCAGGCTGTCATTCTGTTGCATACAGCCCCAACACTTCCCCAAGAAACCGCGGGAGGCGTTGGGGAAATATCAGGGAGGAACGTGATCCAGCCGCAAGAGCGGAGCCGGAATACGCACATAAACACATTACTTCACATGATCTGAAATATGGGGCAAGGCCAGGATCTGCGAGCCTGAACAGGATTTCACTTGACAGATAGGGGCTGGAGAAAAGTCTAAATATTCGAATGCCGAATGCATAATTAACAGCCTCTCCTAGTTGCGGGGAGGCGGGAGAAGATAATGAAATATTTCCGGAAGATGATCGGCGAAAAGTGCTATCTCTCGCCGATATCAATCGACGACGCGGAGCGCTACACCGAATGGGTGAACGACATGGAGATCGGGCAGTTCGTGCTCTTCTCCACCGCGATATATGACCTGGAAAAAGAACGCGAGACCCTGAAACGGATCATGCGCGACAGCATCACCTTTGCCATTGTGGAAAAAGAAACCAACAAAGCGATCGGGAATTGCGGATTGATGGGCTCCAGCGATGTCCACCGCCATGCCCAATTCGGCATCTTCATCGGCGAGAAAACCTACTGGAACCAGGGCATCGGCTCGGAAGCGACCTGCCTGACCCTCGATTATGGCTTCAACATCCTGAATCTGAACAACATCACCCTGGAAGTCTTCAGTTTCAACCAGCGCGCCATCCGCTGCTACGAAAAAGTTGGCTTCCAATACGTGGGCAAACGGCGTAAATACATCTACATGGCTGGCCAGTACCATGATGTGCTGATCTATGACATCCTGGCCTCAGAGTTCTCCAGCCCCTATGTGAACAAGGTATTCGAACGCAGCATCAGCGACGAAGCTGGCCGGAACAAGATCACCATAGTTTAGCACTTAAAGCCAACCACGGGCTGATGTAAGCAATGTTCCGCAATATCAAAGGACAAGCCGGCGTCCTGCAGATCCTGGCCACGGCCCTGGATCATGACCGGGTCGCCCAAGCCTATCTGTTCCATGGCATCGACGGAGTAGGCAAATTCACCACCGCGCTCTATTTCGGCATGGCGCTCAATTGCCTGGCCAAAAGCGAATTCCGGCCTTGCGGCGTGTGTACCTCCTGCCGTAAATTCCTGGCCCTGGACCATCCCGACCTGATCTATATCTTTCCCTCCTCCAAACTTGAACTGAGCGAAGAGGGCGAAATCAAGAAAAGCGAACAAAGGCAGGAATACGACGCGTTTATCCGCAACAAGATCGAGACTCCCTGGGTGGATTACCTGTTCAGTTCCAAGGTCATGATCCGCCGGGAAAGCATCGACTGGATGATCCGGCGTCTTAATCTTTCCATCTATGAGGCCAACTACAGGATCTGCATCATCGAAAACGCTGAGCTGATGAACCAGGAATCGTCCAACGCCTTTTTGCGGACGCTGGAGGAATCCTCCGTATCCACGGTGATCATTTTGCTCACGGAAAGGCTTTCCCAACTGCTGCCCACGATAGTTTCGCGCTGCCAGCCGATCTATTTCCATCCAGTGGCGCCGCCTGTGATAAGCGACATCCTGGTGCAGAAATTCAACGCCTCTCCGGAAAGTGCACGCACTGCCTCCCATATTGCCAATGGCAGCGTGAAACGGGCCATCCGCCTGGCCCAGAGCGATTCTTCCCAACTACGCGATCTGGCTTTCCAGATCTTTCAAATGGCCGCCGGAGACAAGGAGCTGGCTTTCTTTGCTTCCCTGCGCAGTCCCGCGCTGAAACTGACCGCGGAAATGGTGATCGAGCTGATCAAGTACGTCAGCCTGTTCGTCGGCGACCTGAATCTGGTGCAGGCGGCTCCGGAACAGGTGGTCAATATCGACAAACGGGAGTATTTGCTGGAACAGCGCAAGGCCCTGCCAGCCGCTCAAGCAGAGAATTGTGCCGATCAAGCGCTGAATTTCACCCTGGCCATGGAAGACCTGGCCCGCAAGGTCTATGGCAACGTGAACCTGCAGTTGGTGATGCTGAACCTCTACCTGCAGTTGAGCAAGATTTTCCGCGGCTGAGGCTGCGTATGTCCCAACAGAAACTCGCCCGCAATATCAGCATGATGACCGCCGCGATCTTCCTGAGCCGCGTTTTGGGCTTGGTGCGCGACCAGGTGATGGCTTTCTGTTTTGGGACCAGTTTCCTCAACGACGCTTTCGTTGTGGGCTTCAAACTGCCCAACCTCTTGCGCAGCATGTTCGGCGAGGGCGCGCTTTCCGCATCGTTCGTGCCGATCTACAACGAGATCGGCATCCGGGAGGACAAACGGCGGCAGATCACTTTCGCCCTGCAGATCCTGGGCATCCTCACTTTTTTTTGCCTGCTGCTCACGGTCTTGGGCGTAGCCCTGGCACCCCTCATCGTGAAACTCATCTATCCCGGCCTGGCGCCCAAAACCTACACGCTGGCGGTGATCCTCACCCGGATCATGTTCCCCTACCTGTTCTGGATCGCGCTCTCCTCCACCATGATCGCCATCCTCAATTCCCACGACCGCTTTTTCATGACCGGCCTGTCTTCGGGCATGCTGAACCTGGGGATGATCCTCAGCATGGTGGTGCCGCGTTTCCTCTTGGGGATACAAGGCGAAGATCTGGTGCGGTGGGCGGCCTGGGGCGTGTTTGGCGGCGGCTTGTTGCAAACTGCGATCAACTTTCCCTATCTGAAGCAGCTGGGCTATCCCTTCAAGATCATGCTGAATTTCGGCGGGGAGGCTCTGCGCACGCTGTGGTCGCGCTTTATCCCCTCGCTGATCGGTGTCGGCATCCGGGAGATTAATTTGATCGCGGACAGCCTGATGGCCTCGTTTCTGGCTGTGGGCAGCATCTCCGCGCTGGAGTATGGAAACCGCCTGTTCCAGCTGCCCCTGGGAATGTTCGCCATATCCGCTGGAACCGCGCTCCTGCCTGCCTATTCCCGGTTGGTGACGCGCCAGGATTACGGGGAACTATCCAAAAACCTGCGTTTCGCCTCTGTCAGCCTGGCCTATGTGCTGCTGCCTGTCACCACTCTGATCGTTGCCCTGGGCGGCGATCTGGTGCAGGTGCTGTTCCAGCGCGGCGCTTTCGATGCCCAAGCAAGTCTGTGGACCCAGCAAGCCCTGATGTACTATTCTTTGGGGCTGGTTTTCTTTGGCCTCAACCAGACGCTTACTCCGCTCTTCTATGCCAACAAGGACACCCGGACGCCGGTCCGGATCGCCGCGGCAATGGTGGCCCTGAACATCGTCCTCAACTTCATTCTGATGCAGTTCATGCAGCACCGTGGCCTGGCGCTCGCCACATCTCTGACCGCTTTGGTGAACTATCTCCTCTTGTTGGCGGTCATGCGCAAGAAAATGCCTCAATTGAATTGGGGCGGCATCCTGCAGAACATTCTCAAGACGGTGTTTATCTGCGGCGTGCTCCTGGTTTTTCTGCTGCTGGCGAAACGGCTTTTCCAACCCGTGGGAACCGGCCAGGTCATTGCCCGGGGCATCACTCTGGCCAGCCTTAGCCTGCTGCTCTACTATTTTCTGGGCCGGCTGTTCAAGCTGGATTACTTTGATACGAGTTTGGCCAGATTATGGAAAAAACGCCGGAACTGATTGAACAGAAACTGCATTGGCTGCCCGAACAGCCGGGTATCTACATCTGGAAGAACACAGCTGGAGAGGTGATCTACGTTGGCAAGGCCAGAAACCTCAAAAACCGCATCAAATCGTATCTCAGCGCCTCGCCCAAGGATAGCAAGACCGAGCAGCTGGTGAGCCATATCGCCGATCTGGACTATATCATCACCCTTTCCGAGCATGACGCTTTCATCCTCGAAGCCACCCTGATCAAGCGCCACAAACCCAAATACAACATCCTGCTCAAGGACGACAAGCGCTACCCCTTCGTCAAGATCACCCTGCAAGAGCCCTTTCCGCGCATTATGGTGACGCGGGACACCCCGCGGGACGGATCCCGCTATTTTGGCCCCTTCACCGACGCACGGTCTTTACGGCTCACGCTGAGGAACTTCGAGTGGATCTTCCCTATCCGCACCTGCAGCCGTAATATCCCCGCCGGCACTGTCAAATACAAGAACGCCTGCATCAACCTGCAGCTGGGCAAATGCCCCGGACCCTGCATCGGAGCGATCTTGCAGGCCGAATATCTGGGAATTGTGCGCAGGCAGATGCGGTTTTTTGAAGGCAAGCACCAGGAGGTGCTGGACGAGTTTAAATCCGAGATGGAAACTCTGGCGGAAAACCTGCGCTTTGAGGAAGCGGGACAGCTGAGGGACCGCATCCTGGCTATCGAAAAGATCCGCAAGCACCAGGTGGTGTATTCGCCTTCCGGCCACAATATCGACGTCCTGGGCTTTTACCAGGAGGAAAACATCGCCGTATGCGTGGTTCTGAGGATCATGGGCGGGATGGTGGTAAACTGCGAGGATTATCCCCTCAGCAATGCCGAAGGCAGCACCGCTGAGCAGATCCTGGGAGCATTCATCAGCCTCTATTACAGCAGCCGCGACGACCTTCCCCAAGAGATCCTCCTGCCCTTCGAACCCTCTGATCTGGAGGGCTTGAATACCTGGCTGCGCGGCAAACTGGAAGTCCCCCAGCGTGGAGAAAAAAGCAAACTTCTGGCCATGGCCAAACGCAACGCCTTCCACCTGATCGAGGAACGCAAGCTGGCGCATCTGCGCAAGGCCAACCGCACCATCTTTCCCATACAGGAACTGAAAGAGAAACTCGGCCTGCCCCGCTTGCCCCGAAAAATGGTCTGCATGGACATTTCCACTATCCAGGGCACAGATACGGTTTCCTCCGCCGTCTACTTTGAAAACGGCAAACCCAGGAAGAAGTTCTACCGCCATTTCATCATCCGCAGCATCGACACCCAAAACGACTACGCTGCTTTGCAGGAAACGCTGGCCCGCTTTTTGGGCGAGATCGGCAAAGACCCGCAAATGCTGCCTGACCTGATCATCATCGATGGCGGCAAAGGGCAGCTATCGGCCTGCCAGGAAATTTTGGCGGAGTCGGAGCATCCCGATATTCCGCTCGTTTCCCTGGCCAAAAGGGCTGAGGAGATCTATCTGCCTGGCCGGATGGATTCGTTGGTGCTGGCCCGCTCCTCTTCGTCTTTGCGCCTGCTCACCTCCATCCGCGACGAAGCCCACCGTTTTGCCATCAGTTTCCACCGTAGCCGGCGCTCTAAACGAACTCTCATCAGCGAGTTGGAAGACATACCCGGAATCGGCGAGCAGACAAAGTTTCTGCTGCTTAAGGAACTGGGATCGGTGGAGGAGATCAGCTCCGCTAATTTCGAACAACTTTCAGCTATCAAAGGCATTGGAGCTAAGACCGCCGAGCAGATCCTGGAGTACTTCAGAACAAAAAACTTGACAAAACCAAACCATAAAAATACATAGATTTATTGAAACAAAATGAATAGAGAAGAGGAGTAACCATGCATCTGTACCCCAAACCACGCAAAAAATCGGTTATGCCCACGGACTACAAATTGAAGATTTTGTCCGCCGCAATCAAGGTCTTTGCGCAGAAAGGTTATAACAACACGACCATGTCCGATATTTCCCTCAATGCCAAAGTGGGCATCGGCACACTTTACAATTACTTCAGAAATAAAGACGACCTGCTCCTGCAGTGCATGAAAAAAACCATCGAGGACGAAATCGTCCAGATCCAGGAAGCCAGCGAATCCATCAAAGATCCCATCGACAAACTGCACAATTTCTTCGTGAAACATGGAGAGCTGATCGTCAGCAAACCCTATATCGCCAAGTTTTTGGTGGTGGAGTTGCGGCAGAGCGAAAGCTTTTACAAACGCAACCCCTCTTTCAACCCGATGCATTACTACATGGACTATGTGGCAAAAATCCTCAAAGGCGCCATGGACAAAGGCCGCATCCGCAAAGTTGACCTGGATTCCCTTGTCTACATGGTCATTGGCTCGATGGACATGATCTTCACCCAGTGGTTGATTAGCGGAAAAACCCTGGAAATCACGCCCCTGATCAACAACATCCGCAATATCCTGAAAGTCGGTATAGGTCGGGAACAATAAATTAATCGAACCCGTTCAGACAACAGGTCCACGCTCCGGTTACACAGCAGCGCTAGCTAAGTTTGCAAGATCGCGCCGTTTTGGTGTGCGTTTGCCGTTGTGTGTCCTGTGTTTGAGCCAGATAAACAAGCAGAGGTGTTATCATGCAATTGTCGCAACGCGCGCTGGACATACAAGCTTCACCCATCCGCAAACTGATGCCCCATGCCATAGCCGCCAGGAAAAGGGGTCTGAAGATCTACCACCTCAACATCGGCCAGCCGGATATCCCCACGCCCCAACAAATGATCGACGCCTATCACGGATTCTCGGACAAGGTGCTGGCGTATGGGCCTTCCCAGGGCCTGGATGTTTACCGGTCGGGCTTGGTGAAATACTACGCCAATTGCGGGATCACGCTGCAGGACCACGAGATCATCGTTACCACGGCGGGCTCCGAAGCGATCACTTTCGCGATGATGGTGGTCTGCGGCGTGGGTGACGAGATCCTGGTCCCCGAACCATTCTACACCAATTACAATGGATTCGCCACCATGGCCGGCATCGTGCTCAAACCTGTCACCACCTATGCCGAAACTGGTTTTCAGCTTCCCCCCGACGATCAGATCGAGGCCCGGATCGGACCCCGCACCAAGGCCATCATGATCTGCAATCCCGGCAATCCCACCGGCACGGTGTATTCCCGCGACGAAATCTTCCGTCTGGCTGCGATCGCCCAAAAGCATGGTTTATTCATCATTTCCGACGAGGTGTACCGCGAGTTTGTGTATGAAGGGCGCACCCACACCAGCATTCTGGAGGTGCCCGGTCTGGAAGAACAAGCCATAATGGTGGACAGCGTATCCAAACGCTACAGCGCTTGCGGCGCTCGCATCGGCTGCATTGTATCCCATAACAAAGCCCTGATGGATGCCACCCTGAAATTCGCCCAAGCACGTTTATGCCCACCCACCGTGGATCAGCTGGCTGCCAACGCCTGCGTCGATCTGGGCGCGGAGTTCTTCGAACCGCTGATCGGCGAGTACCAGGCCCGGCGCGACCTGGTTTACGACGCCCTGATGCAGATCCCCGGAGCGGTTTGCGTCAAGCCCCAGGGCGCTTTCTACATCATAGTCAAACTGCCTGTACAGGATTGCGAGCATTTCGTGACCTGGCTGCTGGACGAATTCAGCATCGACGGTGAAACTGTGATGGGCGCTCCGGCGGAAGGCTTTTACGCCACTCCAGGTTTGGGTCGCGATGAAATGCGCCTGGCCTATGTGCTCAACGAAGACGAGCTGCGCAAGGCGATGCGCATCTTCGCGAAGGGCTTCGAGGCTTACAAACAGCTGCATCCTTGAATATGAATTCCCCGGCGGTACCATGAAGACGAAAAAGAAGATCACGCCCTACATGTATATCCTGCCCGCCCTGTTTCTTCTGGTCCTGTTTCGCCTGATCCCCATCCTGATGTCCTTCGGGATCAGCTTCTTCGACTTCAAGGTCACCGGCCTGGGCGAATTCATCGGCCTAGTGAATTACCGCACCATGTTTGGCGATGCCGAGTTCTGGCAGTCGATGCTCAACACTTTCTGGCTGGTGCTCTTCGTTGTCCCCGCCAGTATCGTGCTGCCGCTCATCTTTGCCGTCCTGCTCAACCAGATCACCTGGCTGAAAGGCTTCTTCCGCACGATCTATTTCATGCCTTTCGTCACGTCGCTGGTGGCCGTATCCATCGTGTGGAAGATCATCTTTTCGGAGCAGGCGGGACTGGCCAACACATTCCTGCAATGGGTCGGGATCGAGCCCCAACTTTGGCTGGCCGAGCCCAAGGGCATCTTCACACTCCTCTTCGGAGCCATGGGAATCACGCTCCCTGCCTGGATGGGCGGCCCTTCGCTGGCGCTGTTCAGCATCATCATCATGACCATCTGGAAAGGCCTGGGTTACAACACCATCATTTATCTGGCCGGATTGCAGAACATCTCCAAGGTCTATTACGAAGCGGCTGAGATCGACGGCGCCGGCAAGACCCGCCAATTCTTCGGCATCACCCTGCCCCTGGTCTCCCCCACCACCTTCTACGTGCTGCTGATGACCACGATTGTCAGCTTCCAGGCCTTCGCCCAGGTCTATTTGATGACGGACAAGGGCGGACCCCTGGGCACCACCAAGCTAATCGTCTACTACATCTACGAAACTGGATTCGACGACCTGAACATGGGCTACGCCAGCGCGGTCGCCCTGGTCCTGTTCGTGATCGTCCTGGGCTTGACAATCTTCCAGCGGCGCATGGAAAAGCACGTGAATTACTAAGGCGGGAGCATGGGAAACAAGATCAGCAACATCATCATCTACCTGCTACTCGCAGTCTGCGGCTTGTTCATGATCATCCCCTTCATCTGGATGATCTCCACGTCCTTGATGACACAATCCGAATTCAACAAGAACGACGCCATCTTCATCCCCAAAGAGCAGTACCACGTCTGGGAGAAAGACGGCATCGAGCGCAAGGTCATCCTGGTGCAGGAAAAAGGCGCCAGCAGCGTCATCCACGTGCTGGATGAGAACGATCTGATCTCGCCGGATTTTCCGGAATACCAGAGCGTGCCGTCCTCCGAGATCAGGCTGGTAACCAAGAAACCCAGCTTTCATATCGAGAATTTCGCGCGCGCCTTCAAGAAAGTGCCCTTCGCCACTTACTTCGCCAACACCCTATATGTGTCGTTCCTGACCCTGATCGGAGTTTTCTTCACTTCCATCTTTGCCGCCTACGCCTTTGCCCGCATGGAGTTCAAGGGCAAGGACTTCCTGTTTTACCTCTTCCTGAGCATGATGATGGTGCCGGAACCGATCTACCTGATTTCGTCCTATATGCTGCTGGACAAACTGGGTTGGCTGGACACCTACAACGCCCTGATCATTCCATGGTGTGTGAATATCTTCACCATTTTCCTCTTCCGCCAGCACTTCAAATCCCTGCCCCAGGAGCTGTTCGACGCCGCTTCCATAGACGGCTGCTCGACGTTTGGCATGCTTTGGCGGATCATCCTGCCGCTCTCCAAACCCATCATCGCCACAGCCTCGATCTTTTCCCTGATCGGATCCTGGAACAGCTTCATGTGGCCGTTGGTGATGACCGACAGGCCTGAATTGCGGGTATTGCAAGTGGGGCTCAGCTATTTCAACCAGGAGGCTTCCACGCAGACCACGCTCTTGATGGCAGCTTCCACATTCTCCATCCTGCCCATCCTGATCCTGTTCTTCTTTGCCCAGAAACAGATCATCGCCAGCTATGCCAAGGCAGGCCTGAAAGACTGACCAGCACTTATTTTCCCCTGGAGTTACCATGAACAAAAACAAGCCTGATCTCAAACAGATCAAACAGCAGATCCAGAAGACCGGTTCCGCGCCCAAGGGCAAACCGGCATATAAAATCCCCGAAAAGCCGCAAACGGTTATCGACGAAGCGCAGTTCCGGCCACAGCCCCTGGTACCCTCAAAAACCAATACCATAGTGGCCTGGGCGGTCTTCGCGGTCGCTTTGCTGGTCTATATGCTCACGCAGGCACGTTCGCTGTCCTTCTGGGATTCCGGCGAATACGCCACCTGCATCAGCATCCTGGGTGTACCGCATCCTCCGGGAAACCCTTTTTATATCCTCTTTGGCCGCGCGCTGGTCTCGCTCTTTGGCGGGTTCCTACCCCATGCCTGGATAGCCGCGTTCATCTCCGCGCTTACTTCAGCCTTTGCCGTGATGTTCACCTATCTGATCACGGTCCAGCTCACCAGCATGTTCAAGATCAAATACAAGGAATCGATCTTCGCCGGATTGCTCGCCGCTCTCCTCACCGCATTCTCCTTCACTTTCTGGATGAATGCCGTGGAGGCGGAAGTCTATTCCGGACTGGTTTTCTTCGTGAATCTGATCATCTGGCTCACGTTCTGGTGGGTGCAGCACTCGCGTGATTTCAACCGCCAGAATTACCTGCTCCTGATCGTCTATCTCTTTTTCCTGGGCTTCTGCGTGCACCAGACCGCTCTGCAGGTCGCTCCCGCCATCCTCTTCATCGTGGTCTACCCCATCATCCTCAGAGGCCGGCAAAAAAGCGGTTTCTGGTACAAGGTGATCGGTTACGGCGCCGCCCTCATCATCACTTATCTGATCTTCGGACAAATCGGCAAAAGCCTCAAGATCGACGCCTTCGACCAGATCGGCCTGATCCTTGCGCTGTTGGTACTGATGGTGGTGGAACTCAAGGACATCCTGGACAAACGAGTCTGGTTCCTGGCTTTCGCCCTCATCGCGATCGGCGTTTCCGCCCATATCTACCTCCCCATCCGGGCTGCCGACAAGCCCTTCATCAATCTTGCCGATCCCAGCACCGCCAAACGTTTCGACGACTATTTCCAGCGCCGCCAATACAAATCCGAGCAGGAAACCTCGATGTTCGACAGGCGGGGAAACCTCTTCTCGCACCAATTGGGTTATCATTTCCTGCGCTATTTCAACTGGCAATGGTTCAAGGCCGAAGCGGTGAGTACCTTTTCCGGAATCCCCCAGACTGTCGTGAACATTTTTGGAGGTTTGCTGGTAGCTTTTCTTGGCCTGTTTGGCGCAGTCTTCCATTTCCGCAAAAACAAGCACAGTTTCAACTATTTCCTGGTCATCATGTTTTGCACTACGCTGCTGATGGTTTTCGTGATGAATCTTTCTTCGGAAGAAGTGCGCGACCGCGACTATTTCTTCGTGGTGGCCTACAATATGTGGGCGATCTGGATGGGCATTGGCGGATTGGCGGTACTCAGCTTACTAAAGGGAAAAACCGGCCGTATCGTTCTGGCTGTGGTTTTACTCGCCTTGCCGCTGTTCAATATGGCCGCCCAGTACCGCGAACATGACCGTTCCCGTGAACTCATCGCCCTGGACTATGGCGTCAATTTCCTCAACTCGCTGGAAGAAAACGCCATCATCTTCACTAACGGCGACAACGACACCTACCCCGTCTGGTATGCCCAAGCGGTGCATGATAAATTCGCCAAGGGCTACACCCATCCTGCCCGCGATGCCTATCCCACCCAAGCCTCCCGCGATGCCATCGCCAAGGCCATGGAGTTCAAGAACGCCCAACTGAAGGGCATCCGCAAGGATGTAACGGTAGCCAATCTTTCCTTGCTCAACACGGGCTGGTACATCCGCCAGTTGCGTGATCGCGAAGGCGTGGTCATGAACTGGACCGAGGACGAGATCAATTCCCTGGACGACAAAACCGGCGCATTCCAGGAATATCTCTGGGAAGACTCCGTCACTTTCAGCATGGGCGATCCCGATGGAGTGAAAAACTTCAGCATCAACTACCGCGCCAACGCTGAGCAAGCTGATAAGGGCGGTGGATTCTTTCCCCGCAAAGGTTCCGATTTTGCCGTCATCAGGCTCATTCGCGACAACTTTGGCAAGCGTCCCATCTACTTTGCCGTCACCTGCGAAAGCTACGTCGGATTCGACGATTATCTGCGCAACGAAGGCATGGTCAGCCGCCTCGTCCACACTCCGGATCCCACCGCGCAGCAGATCGATATCCAGCGCTTGCTCGCCAACATCGACAAGATCTATCAATACCGCTCGATCGACGACGACCGCGTCTTCAAGGACGACAACATGCGCCGTTTAATCATGAATTACGGTTCCGGTTATGCCCGCGCCGCGGTGTATTACACCAAGCAGAAAGACTTCGCCAAAGCCGGCGCTTACGCCAAAAAAGCCAGGAAGTACATCGACAGCGACCTCCGCATGACCGAATTCTACGTCCGCTACTATGCTGGAATGGGCCAGTGGGACAAGGTGGACCAGTTCATCGACGTGAACATCTTCCCCCACCCCGATGCCGACAAGATCTACAACAGCTATGTGCTCAATACCATTGCCCAGGAATACCCTCTGCAATTCACCCGTTACATGCGCAAACTGATGCTGGCGTATCCCGATCAGATGGATTATGCCTCTCTTGCCTATTACTACGGGGAAAACTATGACCTCCTGCCCCAGGTTGACGCCATGCTGGATTCGCTCTGGCCCCGGTTGGGATACACGCAGCAGGACGTCTATAAAGCCCTGTATGGCGATCAGATCCAGCCGGATACCACTCAGGCTGGAACAGCGTCACCTCAGATGGTGCCCCTGCAGTGAACAAAATGGAGATGCCGGTTTTGATTTGGAGCCGGGCTTAGCCAGACTGATCATTAACGGGCGGGATTATACCCGCCCTTTTTTTCTCTCTATAAAACCTTGATTCTACACGTCAGATAACCGGAGAGATAACGGAATCTGAAGCATCAAGGAAGAGACGCTTACTTCAGAAGCGCCAACCTGATTACATGTGACTCCGTCGCAGATTGCAGCCTGCAAAGGTAAATCCCGGCGGGCAAGTTCAGGTCACCGAGTACAATCTGTCGCTGCCCGGGTTGCAGATGGTAAGAGCCCATGCATTGCCCCCGGATGTTGTAGATGCTAAGCGCAGACACATCCACAGCGGAAGAAAAACGCAGGATTTGGCCCTGGCGTAGAGGATTGGGAAACAGCTGGGGGGAATATGCAGCCGGAGCTGATGGATCATCGGCGCTGCTGGGTTGGGTGAACAGCACATCCAGATCAAACTCCATGTAGGGTTGGGTGTAAGCGCCTTGGGCATTGGTCGCCACCGACCATCTGAGCAATCCGAGCGTTGGCGCGTATTGGATCATCATCAAGTTCTGGCTCACTCCGCCAGCTCCGCGCATCAGGTCCCATTGCCGCTCCAGAGTGACTTCGTCGCTCACGTCGAGTGAATCGATGATTTCGTTGTAGCGGCTGCAATAAACAGGTGCATATAAACTACGGAAG
>DAHVPC010000049.1 GCA_027318475.1 Candidatus Cloacimonadota bacterium
TTTGATCCTAACCCGGGGTTCCGCTGCGCTACACCCCGGGCTATGTTATGTCGCACCCTCCGGGGCTTACCCACTCGGGTTGAAAGAGAGCAGTTTTTATCTCTGCTCTTTACTTTCTAATCTTTGAAGTTCCTAAACAGATTGCAGTTTGCGCAGGATATCTTTACAGATTTGGTCTGAGCGCTCTTCCGAACCGCTTTCGGCATATACGCGGACGATGGGTTCCGTGCCGCTCTTGCGGATATGGATCCAGTGGTCGGGAGCCGTGGCTTTGATGCCGTCGCGCAAATCCAATTCGTAAGTAGCCAGGTGTGCCTCGATACTTTCTAGAGCAGCATCCATGCGCTCTACCGGGATCTCGGCCTTGCCCTTGGCGATATGGTAACGCGGCAGTTCTGCCACCACCTGGGACAGCGTTTGGCCCCGTTCAGCCAGTAAACCGAGGATGAGCGCCATGCCCGTAACCGCGTCGCGGGTAAAGTTGATATCGGGGCAGATGATGCCGCCGTTGCCCTCTCCGCCGATGGGAGAGCACAGTTCCTGCATCAGTTTCCCCACATTGATCTCCCCCACTTTTGCCCGGTGGACTGGCACGCCGAATTGCCGCGCGATGTGGTCGGAAAGCATGGATGAGGATAGATTGACCACTACAGGACCGGGATTTTTAGGCAGGATAAAGAGTTCCGCCAAAGCGACCGAGTATTCCTCTCCGATACAAGTGCCGGACTCATCCACGCAGGAAAGCCTGTCCACATCGGGATCTGTGGCGAAGCCGAGATCCGCGCCGTGGAGTTTGACCGCCTCCTCCAATTGGGTGAGGTTTTCGTTCAGAGGTTCGGCGGGATGGGCAAAAACGCCGCTGGGCTCACCGTTGATGCTTACCACTTCGCAGCCCAGCTCTGACAGGAGCAAAGGGGAAATCTGTCCGCCGGCTCCATTGACGGAATCCAGGACCACCTTGAAACGGCGCGCGCGGATAGCTGCCACATCCAGGTAGGGCAAAGCCAGGATCTTGGCCACGTGATATCGAGATGCATCGGGATCGGCGCTCAGGCTGCCCACGCCCTGCCAGTCCTGCCAGGCGATGCCGGCATCGACGCTGGCCAGGAAACGCGCAGCTTTGTCCGCGCTGAGAAACATGCCATCGCCGTCCACGAACTTGAGCGCGTTCCACTGGGGCGGATTGTGCGAGGCGGTGATGCTGATGCCGCCTTGCGCAGAGTGCTTCTGGACGTTGAGTAAAACGGTCGGAGTGGCAACGATGCCCAGATCGATCACATCGCAGCCAACGGAGAGCAGGGCTGAAACAACAGCATGGAGCAGCGCGGGTCCCGTAGTGCGGGAATCCCTGCCAACGACGATCTTGGGGTTGGCGTCCACTGGCGGATTTAGTGATTCAGACGCGCAGAAGAGCCCGAAACGCGCCGCGTAGCGCATAACGAGCAAGGGGTTCAGGGTGTCCGCGAAGACGCCCCGAACCCCGCTAACGCCGGCCATTAACTTGCTCATGGAGGGTTAATAACCGTATTTATACCTGTTGTCGATGATCTTGGAGTCCTTGCGCAGCTGCTGCCAATAACGGTTGAAAGCAGCGTCTTCCAGGCGTTTGCGCAGTTCGTCCTGCTTGGCTTTGTCCTTGGCGAAAGCCTTCAGGTCCGGCTTGTCCCGCTTTTCGGCATAGATCAGGAAAGAGCCTTCCTTGGTGGTGACGAGGGGCGAGTATTCGCCGGTTTTCAGGGCGAGGGCGGCCTTGCTGAAATCTTCGTTGGTGGCGTTGACCGTGGGGATGTAGGCTTTGTTTTTATGCCCGGCCAGGTCGATGACCTTCCAGCCTTCCGCTGTTGCGGCACGGAGATAGTTTTCCTTGGGCACGCGCTTGACGAAATCCTCTGCCTTGACCTTGATCTGGGCTATCTTTTTCTTCTTTTCGAGGTCGTACTTGATCTGGAGTTTCTTGGTTTCGAAATCCTCGAAGTAGGTTTTCTCATTGTCGGCGATCTGCGCCACGATGACCTTTTCAGTGCCGCCGGACTTGAGCAAAAACACATTGGAGACGCTGCCGGCTTTCCGCTTTTTCATGAATTGGTAGAGCCCGGCATTCTGGCCGATGCCTTCCATGTTTTCGCTGTCGTGGGAAAGCCAGGGACTGGTGGTGACCTCCAGTTTGAGTTCCTTGGCGGCCTTCTCGATGCCCTTTTTGGCGATGAGTTTGCGGGCGGCTTCCGCCTGTTCGTTGATCCTGTTTTTGGTGGCGTCGGAAGTTTTCACGGCAAAGAGGATGTGGCTGGCGCCGATTTTTTCCTCGCCCGGAGTGGTGGAAATGATGGAGTCGCATTTCACGATATGCCAGCCAAACTGGGTCTTGAAGGGCTTGGAGATCTCCCCCACCTTGAGTTTGAAGGCCACGGCATCGAATTCCGGCACCATCTGGCCTTTGCCGAAAGCGCCCAAAGATCCGCCCTGCTGGCCGGAACCGGGATCCTCGGAATACTCCACGGCCAGTTCGGCGAAGTTCTCGCCTTTCTTGGTCAGGCGGTTGTAGATGTCGTCGATGTCGAGTTTGACGTCGTTGAAATCCTGGTCTGAAGGTTTGACTTCGAAGGTGACGTATTTAAGGCGCGAAGCGGGCCCTTTCTGGAATTCCTTGGTTTTATTGTCCTCGTAGTATTTCTTGACCTCGGAGTCGGACACATAGACGGAATCCGCCAGGTTGTAATCGAACCAGATGGCTTTGCCGGTGACGCTGTCCGTATCCTTGATGTATTCGGCCTTAAGGCTGTCGGCGGTGATATTGGCTTCTTTCTTGATCTTGTCCTGCAATTTCTTGCGGGGCAGGTAAACTTTCATGTAATTGTAGAGCTGGACCTTGAACTCCGGGATGTTGTTCAAAGCGTCGAAAAACTTCTTTTTATCGAACACGCCGTTGGTTTGCAGATTCTGGTTCTGCAGGATATCCTGCGGGATGTCGTTTTCCATGGCGTTCTTGATTTCGGCTTCGGAGACCTTGATGCGGTGCTTCTTTACCTGCTGGGTCCACAGGGCTTCATTGACCAGTTCCTCCCAAGCGCTGTACTGAACCTGGGAAAGCATCCTGTCGTCCACCTGCTGGCCTTGCTGCTGGTAGCGTTCGGTGATCTCCTGGATCTTCTGGCTGTACATCTGGGCGGAAATCTCGGTGCCGTTGACCTTGCCCAGGAAATTCCCGGAGAACAGGGTTCCTTCGATGAGGCCGCGGATGCCGAAGTAACCGCCGGTTCCGGCCAATCCCAGGATGAAGGTGATGGCCACGATATAGACTATCAGTTTCTGTTTCTTTCTAAGACTGTCGAGCATTTGATTCCTCTCTTAACACATAAACTTGGCTGGGAAGTAGCCATGATTTTGAAGGCTTGTTTTTCTGCAAGGTTTTTTATATTTCCGCTTTGCGGAGAAAGGCCAGGCCCAGTAAAGTGAAGAACGCGTTGGGCAGCCAGGCCGCCCAAATGGGAGGTATGACGGCGTTATAGCCCAAGCTCTGAACGATGCGGACAATGATCAGGTACACGAAGCAGACCAGCAAGCCCAACAGGAAGATCAGGCCGCGCCCTCTGGAACGCACATTGGACGTGGCTATGGGGATGAAGAAGAAGATCACGATCAGATTGGTGAGTGGAAAGGCGATCTTCATGTGCAGGTCGACGACCTCGCGATTGGTTTTCTCGCCCATCTTGTGCAGCCGTGTGATATAATCCCGGAGTTCGAAGAACTTCAGCGACAGGGTTTTTTTGGTGATGCGCACGAAATCCTGCGGCGTCACGTCCAGAAGGGGAAGGTCTGTGTTGGCAAAATACTGGTAGGAGGTCTGGACGCCCTTGTCGAAGCGGCGGATCTCGCAATCCTGCAAACTCCACTTGTTGTCGCGCCAAACGGCGGCTGAAGCGGTGACGCGCTCCGCGATCTCCTTGTCTTTCGGGTCCAGTTTGGTGAGGTCGATCACGCGCAGGGTGTTTTGATAGCCGTCGAAAAAGCCGAAGTAATAGAAGTCGTTCTGCTTGCCCTGGTAATGGACGCGGGCTTTCAGCATGGCGTCTTCTTCCTGTTCGCCCTTGATCTGCACGTTGTACACGTAGCTGCGCGTCTTTTCCGCCCAGGGCAATACATATTCGCCGAACAAGGCCACTCCCACGCTGATCAGCAAGCCCAAAGCAAACAGCGGCAGCATGGCGCGCTTGATGCTGACTCCGGCAGCGCGGATCGCCACGCTTTCGTTGTGCTTGGAGAGCGAATTCATCAGGAACAAGCCCGTGATGAGCACAGTAACGGGGGCAGTCAGCACGAAAATGTAGGGCAAGCGCAGGAGATAATAGATCAGGCCCAGCTTGAGCGTGGCGCCGCTACGCAAAAGGCGGGGCAGGTTGTCGATCACGTCGATGACGATCAGCACCACCGCGAACGAGATGAAGATGATCAGGAAAGTCCGCAGAAATTCGCGGGTGATGTATTTATCCAGTATGCGCATGCCTGATCTCAATGAATGAGCTCATCGGGAGCGTCCTGCAGTTTGTTTTTACGGTGCGACAAGCGCCAGTAGAGCAGGTTGAAGTTCACCAGCTGCTTCTCGTGGATGGAAGCGTACACCAGATAGATTCCCCCGGCCAGAAAGAGGAGATTGGTGATCCACATCGATATAAAGGGGCTGACGAGGCTGCGGTCGGCCAATTGCTCGCCACCTGTGAGGGCCACATAATAGACCAGAAAGATCACCGAGGACACGGAGAAAGCAGTGCCGATGCCGCTGGTCTTGGTCATCAGGCCCAGCGGGACGCCGATGAGGATGAAGATGACCACGGCGAAGGACAGGGCGAATTTCTTGTGGTATTCCACTTGCAGCGAACGCAGGCCTTCGATGAGTTCCTTGCCCTGATCCTCGGCCATTTTCAGCATGATGCCCAAGCGGCGGGTTTCCACTCCGGATTCGTAGCTGGGGGGCTTGGCGTTCGAGGTCTTGCTCCGCAGGCGCAACCGTTCGACTTCCTCCTGCTTGGCTGCCAGGGCGAGTTTCTTCTCATTGATCGCCTGTACAAGCTGCGGATAGGTCATTTCGCGGTCCGAACGGTAGCTGGTTTCGCCAAAATCCAGATTCTGGGCCAGGTTCCGGATATTCACGATGAACCGTTCGAATTTACGCAGTTGGTACTTGCCGGACTCCCGCTCGTTGCGCTCATGCATTTCCCCGTCGTGCAGGATTATCTGCAGGCTGTTGCCCTTGTCCATTTGCAGCACTTCACCGCGTTTGGCCAAGATGGTGCGCGGGATCTTGGTCTGGCTGCGGTCGTAGATGAGGACATCCTGGAGCTCGTTGTTGACGTTGGCCCTGGCAAACACCGTGTAGTCCATCAGGGTGGTAAACTCGTTCGGTTTGATGATGGTCATCGGCTTGTAATAGGCGATCTTCACGGTAAGGTTTTTAAGCTTGTGGTTGGTGTCGGGCAGGAAATAATGGTTGAAATAGACCATGACCCCGGTCAGGACCACTGCCGCCGCAAACAAAGGCAGCAGCAGGCGGTAGATGTTGATCCCGCTGGATTTCATGGCGATCGTTTCCCGGTCCACGCTCATGCGTCCAAAGGCCAGGATCGTGGCCACCAATACGGCCATGGGTATGGACAGGGCCAGCATATAGGGCAGCGAAAGAGTAAAAAGCTGCAAAATTGTACCCGCGTCGAGCTTCTTTTCGATGATCATGTTCAGCAGGTCGATCACTCGGTCGATGAGCAGAATGAAGGTGACCACGAGCAGCGAGATCAGAAATGGAGCCACGTGCTCCCTGAGGATGTAGCGGGAGAGGATCTTCACCGGTCCTCTCCAATCAGAGCCAGCAGTTCCTCCAGGGCGATTATGTTAATCGAAGGGATCTTGCGCGCCTTATCCAGTTTGGAACCCGGCTTTTCACCCAGCACCAGGTAATCGAGCGCGGCGCTGACTCCGCTGACTATCTTTCCGCCGTGGCTTTGGATGAGTTGTTCCGCCTCCTGCCTGGAATAGCCTGGCAAGGTGCCCGTCACCAGGAATGTCCTGCCAGCCAGAGCTGCGGATTTCTGCTCCTGGCGATAGGTGAAATTCACTCCCAGGGAACGCAGGCGTTCGATCAATTCCACATTGGCCTGCACCCGGAAATAGGCCTGGATGGCTTTGGCGATCTTGCTTCCCACCTCTTTCACCTGGGCCAGGACATCCGCGTCAGCCTGTATCAGCGCGTCGATGTTTCCGAAATACTCGGCCAGGTTGCGCGCCGTGATCGAGCCCACAAAGCGGATTCCCAGGGCAAAGAGCACCCGGTCGAAATTCCGCTCCCGGGAGTCCTCGATGGCCTGGCGCAGATTGGCAGCCGACTTTTTACCGAAGCGGTCCAGCTCCGCCAGGCGGTCAAAATCCAGAGTGTAGATATCGGCGATACCCTGGATCAATCGCGTTTCCAGCAACCGGGAAACCAGACTTTCACCCAGTCCGGCGATATCCATGGCGTCCCGTGAGGCGAAATGCTCGATGCGGCGCTGAATCTGCGCGGGGCACTGGGTGTTTGAACAATAGCGGATCGCGCCCTCCTCGTCCTTTTCCAGGGCTGAACCGCAGGAGGGGCAAACTGCGGGAAAACCGGCGGGAAGCGCTCCGGGCTTGCGTTTAGCGGCTAGAACTTCAATTATCTTGGGAATGATCTCGCCGGATTTGACCAGCCGGATCGTATCGCCGAGGTGCAGGCCCAGGCGTTTGATCTCGTCCTCATTGTGCAGCGTAGCGCGGGAAACCGTGGTGCCCGAGATATAGACTGGCTCCAGAATCGCCACCGGAGTTACGGCGCCTGTGCGGCCAACCTGGTACTGGACTTCCAGCAGCCTGGTTTCCTTCTCTTCCGGCTTGAACTTGTAGGCCACCGCCCATTTGGGGCTCTTGGCGGTATAGCCCAAACTCTTTTGCAGAGCCAGATCGTCCACCTTGACCACCACTCCGTCGATCTCATAAGGCAGGCTGTAGCGCTGGCCTTCCCAAAGATCGCAGAATTCTTGGACATCCCTGTAGGACGCGCAGATCCGATGCTGCCGGGATATGGGAAAGCCCAGGCCGCCCAGCCAGTCAAGCAGGCCGGATTGGGTTTCCACGGGCAGCTCTTCGTAGTAGCCCACGCTGTAGAGGATGGCCGCCAGATGCCGGGACTTGATCAACTCCGGATTTTTAAGCTTGATCGAGCCCGCCGCGGCGTTGCGCGGATTGGCGAAGATTTTCTCCTCGTTGGCCTGGCGCTGCTCATTGATCTGCAGGAAATCCGCCACAGGGATGTAGATCTCGCCGCGGATCTCGATGGGCGATTGAAAGGCGATCTGATGGGGCAGCGTTTCCAACCGGCAAACGTTGGCCGTAACCACTTCGCCGGTGATGCCATCGCCCCTGGTTGTTGCGTATTGCAATGTACCTTTTTCGAAGTACAAGTTGATGGAAAAACCGTCGATCTTGAGTTCGGCACAAAGCGGAGGCAGAAAACCCAGTTCGGACTGGAGTTTGGCGGTCCAAGCCTCCAGCTCGGCAGCGGAATACACGTTGTCCAGGCTATACATCCTCAAGCGGTGGGGAATCGTGTCCGCGCCGGTTCTAAGGTCGCTGCCAACTTTCTGCGCAGGCGAAGCTGCCCGCTGTTCCTCTCCCAGCTGCGCTTCCAGTTCCTGCAGCCGGCGTACCAGCTGGTCGTATTCATAGTCGGATATGGAGGGATTCGCCAGCTCGAAATAGAGGACGTTGTGCCTCTCGATCTCGGCCCGGAGCCGCTTTATCTCTTGCAGCAGAGAGTCGGTCATAGTTCGTAGAATTCCGGACGCCGGTCCCCGAAAGCGTCGTTGAGCGGCGTCACGGTTTTATCCAAAGCGTTTTCGGGGTTGATCTCGCAAGTGCGGACGCCCGTTTCGGTTTCTGTCATCCGGACCAGGATCTCGCCCTTGGTGCCGATTATCTGGCTCATCCCGGTAAAGTTCAGGCTTAGCCCAGCTGGGCCTTCGCTCCCCACGCGGTTTGCAGTAATGGAGAAAACGCGGTTTTCCAGGGAACGGGTGAGCATGGCCTGCTGACACCAGGGCAGAACGAGGTTGGAGGGATGGCAGATGACCTGGGCGCCTTTCAGGGCGAGGGTCCGCGCCGCTTCGGGAAACTGCCAGTCGAAGCAAACCATAAGACCAACCTTCACGCCCCCTTTGGCCTCAAAGACCTGCAAACCCGTGTTGCCAGGCGCGAAAAAGAGTTTTTCCCGGTTGAAGAGATGCGTTTTGCGATACAGGTGCTGGCTGCCGTCGGGATTGACCAAAGCGCAGGAATTGTAGAACACATCGCTGGAACGCTCCGCGAAACCGTAAACGATGCTGCATTGGCGTTCCCAGGCCAGAGCGCAGAAAAACTCGAAAGCCGGTCCCCCGGGAAACGCTTCGCTGGCGGATTCCACCTCGGACTGGCTCTGAAACACGTATCCCGAGGTGCAAAGTTCAGGCAGCACGGCCAGATCGGTCTCCAAGCCCGAAAACAGCTCTTCCAGGCGTTTCAGGTTCGACCGCGTGTCCAGCAAGCGGGGTGCAAACTGCAGGACCGAGACTCGGTAGGCCATCTCAGACTGTTTTGCCCAGAGGTTTGACCACCCGGGACAGAACGCCCTGCAAGTGCGATATCGTAAGGCCGTAGTTGGTGATCGGAACGCCTCTTCGATTGGTTTCCAGGATACGGCGGTTCATTTCCATGGGATTGATCATGCAGCCGCCGCAGTGGATGCAGACTGCGTAATCTTCCAGGTTTTCCGGGAAATCGTGCCCTGCGAACACATCGAAATGCAGGTCTTTGCCGGTTTTCTCGCGCAGCCATTTGGGCAGTTTGACCCTGCCGATATCGTCCTTCTGCACATGATGCGAGCAGGCCTCAGCGATCAGGATCCGGTCGCCGTCCCGCAGTTTGTCGATCTGGCGGATGCCGGCCAGCAGAGTGTCCAGCTCGCCCTTGTAGCGCGCGAATAAGATGGAAAAGGTGGTCAGGCCTACGTTTTCAGGAGTTTCGCGGTTCACCTGCTCGATCGCCTGGGAATCCGTAATCACCAGGCGGGGCGGTTCTTTCAGCATTGCCAGGGAGGCACTCAGCTCGGTCTCCTTGACCACGATGGGAATGGCGTCATAATCCAGCAGATCGCGGATCACCTGCACCTGAGGCAGGATCAGCCTGCCTTTGGGCGCCGCGGAATCGATGGGGCAGACCAAAATCACCCGGTCCCCAGGATTTATCAGGTCTCCGGCCAAAACGCGGTTTTCTTTCAAATACTTGGGTGCCAGGCGGATGATCTCGTTTTTAACTTCCAAGATCCCTTCCTTGCTGGCTGAGGACGCTATCGTGCAAGGAATGCCGTGTGCCGCGCAATAGTCCGTATTGGCGCCAGGAACCTGGTTCAGGTCGCTTTTATTGAATACGACCAAAAGCGGGATCTCCATTTCCCTGATCCGGTCGAGCATTTCCAGTTCCGGGGCGTCGAACGCCTCGCCTGGATTCACGAACAGCACGATATCCGCCCGGTACAGGATCTTACGGGTGGCGCGGACGCGTTTCTCACCTAGCTCTCCCAGGTCGTCGATTCCGGCGGTGTCGAAAAAAGTGACCGGTCCGAGCGGCAGCAGTTCGTAGTGCTTATCGACGGGATCGGTGGTAGTTCCCGCGACTTCTGAAACTATCGCGATTTCCTGGCCGACAATGGCGTTGATCAAACTGCTTTTCCCAGCGTTGCGCTTGCCGATCAGGGCGATCACCAGCCGTTCTCCACGTGGCGCTGACGTCATATTCACTCCAAAGCGTCATTTTTTTCAATTTTCTTTGACCGCCCCTATTGGTCAAGCTCTTTATCCACAGGGAAAATCGATAGGCGGCATCCCGGTTCATCAGGCCAGATGCTTCGCCATGATATATGCTGCTTCAGCAAGTCGGGAATTGAAGTCCCTCACTTGGCTCCCGTAACCATTGCGCCATCATTGCGCGCTCACTACGGGCAAAGCGCGCAATGAGAGAGCAGTGATAGCGTATTGATCGCAGGAACGAAACCGAGTCAAGTCGTTAAAACGCGCCTGTCAGAAGCGATACTTTTCACTTTCCTTCAGAATGTAGCGAACAAACTCCAGAGTAGATGAAAAATCGTCGGGATCGGGTGTCAAGTAAATCTGTTCTTCAGGACGGGGCCTGGTGTCCCAGGTTCTATCGATCAGTCCAGTCCAACGAGGATCAAGATTTTCTTTGGCCCATTCTGCCCCTTCTTTCTTGGAGCCGGGGCGACCGGCTAAGTAATCATGCAACATCCTGCAATAGCTTAAAACGATGAATCCCTGGTAGAACCGGTTGGCATACCGGTCCGGATCCGCCAGGATCTTTTCTCCCCAAGTATGCATGACACGCAGTATTTCCTCCCGTAAAACCCGCACAGGAATCGGCCCGATCCATGATTTTGCAGGCGGACCATATATCGCTATGCCCCTTTCCCTGAGGATCCAGCGTACTAGAAGCGTATTGCAATGTTCGGACCTGACCAAATGATCAGCACCATTGTCCAGATACCATAATGGTGAACCACAGCAATCCTGATCGGCCAGTACTGTGATGGGAAAATACGAACCTTCCAGGTGCTGCGCCCAGGGAGATGGGATCTGAAAAATACTCCGGTGCAAAATCTGTAATTCCTGGATTTCCGCGGGATGTAGTTCGTCGCCCACAACTGCAATGAAGTCCACATCGCTGTGCAGGTCGAAGTCTCCGACCGCGAAAGAGCCTTGCAAGTATAAACCTACAAGATTGTCAGAAAGAACACCGCGCATTCCACATAACAAGTGTCCCAATGTTTTGTTAAGACTGTGATATGGGGTTATGGTTTCCACGTTGCGCATGCTTTGTTCGTTAAAATTCACGTTGGTGTAAGACTCAAGATGATCAGGGAGATAATGATCTGATGCTTCGGATAGATTTATCTCTGGATATAGAATTCTCTGGCAAAATCTGCAGTAATGAACTTGAATTCATGTCTCGAGAGTCCTGCTCTGCTGTGACGCAAAAGAAAAGACGCTCTGGCGCGGGATCTGGTATTAGGTAGGTGTAGGATAAATTGCTGGTCGAAGCGGCCAAAGAGTAAGCCCCATCAGGGCTTAGGCAGGCAAAAACATTGTACTGCAGGGGTGTGCAGGGCATACCCAGAGTGGTCTGGCTGACGGCGTTCCAGCTCAATGACAGGGAATTCCCTGCCAAGGTAATCTGGACATTTTCCGGCGCCAAGGGAACCGCGGGATGGTCCGCGAATGCGGCGGCGCAGGCCAAGGAAGCCCGGATGGCTTCCGCGCAATAGTTGGGATTGAGGTTGGCGACGATGTCCTGCGCGGAGTGGTACCAAGGCGAAAACTCCGCTTCAAAGAAATACAGCACGTTGAAGCCACGCTGCCAGAAGGGATGGCTGTCGCTTTGCGCGCTGTTCAGCGTTCCATAATATACGTCGAGGGCAGTGAATTGTTCGGCGACCTCCACTGCGAAATCGCTGAATACATAGGAACCATCGTAGGGCATGAGGCGGACTTGCCAGTTCCCGGCAGAGCTCTGATTGGCAATCATGTCGTGGTTGATCATCAGGCGGATGTTCTGTCCCGTATCCAGAGCGTTTTGGGCGTAGTACTTGGAGCCCCACAGGCCAAACTCCTCCGCCGCGAAAGTTACAAAGCGGATCGAGGCTTTGGGCTGAAATCCGCTTTGCAGCATAACCCGCGCCATTTCCAGGGCAGCCACGGTTCCGCTGGCGTTATCGTCGGCTCCGGGAGCAAAGACATAGGAATCGGTGTTGTTGGACCGTGAATCGTGATGCCCGCCCACGATCACGTATTCGTCAGGATAGTCCGTGCCCGGGATCGTTGCTATTACGTTGTATTGCGTGGTACCGTTCCAGGTGAAAGGCTGCAGTTGGGTGTCCGTGATCCCGCAGTTCACAAATTGCTGCCGGATCCACTCCGCCACCTGCAGCCGGTTGTCCGCCAGGGCGTAGCGCGTCTGCAAATCCTGCAAGCCTTGCAGCCTCGCCAGAACGGAATCGGCGCTCACCTGGGCCACCATGTCCGAGACCAGGATCCGGGATTCTTCGCGCCAAGCCATATGAGCACCCTTGGGGGTAAACCTCAGCGGTTCCCTACCCAGCAGAACGAATGGTTGATCGATCAGATCCCTCAGCGCCTGATCGTCCAACTGGCTCGCCAGCAGATACTCCGTGTCCAATTCCAGCAGGATCTTACCAGCCTGTTGCAGTCCGGATCCGGATGAGCCGGCTACTTTACCCACCAGATACAGTTTGTCCTCAGTGGGATAATCCGCCAGATACATCTGCTTGCCGAAAGCCAAGTCTGTGTTTGCGGGAGTGACCGCCAGCACATAGGAAGCGTCGTAATGCAGTACTCCAAATCCTCTGCCGGCAAGCAAGCGCACAGCTCCGTTCAGTTCGGAAGCAGGTAGTTGAGCCCGCAATTCGTTCACCGGTATCGCGGCCAAATGGCGCTCCGCGGCCAATCTGCCCGCCAGGCACAGCCATATAATCAGGAAAAACACGGCTCTTTTCATACGAAACTCCCGGGAAAAAGCCTCTGCAGTCTTCGTTCATATCCAGGAAAGCGATTCCCACTTGCGCAGTTGCCTTGAATCTGGCTCCTCCTGTCAAGCAAAACTTCTCCCTGATCAAGCCGGGAGAGCAGTTGCCGGGCTGGACGCACAATTTGCTTGACGCTGGAGGGTATCTGAAAAAGGAGTAAATTCACAAAGAAATTTCTACGAGGTTTACATGAAATATGACGTGATGATAATCGGAGGCGGTCCAGCCGGGCTTAGCGCGGCCATTTACAGCGCCCGGGGCGGATTGAAGACCGGGGTCTTTGAAAAAGCCCTGATCGGAGGACAGATCAACGTCACCGACGAGGTGGAGAATTATCCCGGCTTTCCCGAAGCGTTGTCCGGATTCGACCTCACCGACCGGATGCGGCAACAAGCCGAACGGTTCAAGGCGAAATTCATCGACGAAGAGGTGACTGAGGTCGGCTTGGAAGGCCTGTGCAAGATCATCGGAACTTCCGAAAACACATACCGGACAAAGTCCCTGATCATATGCACCGGAGCGCATCCCAGGTTGCTCAACGTTCCCGGCGAGGAACACTACACCGGGCGTGGCGTTTCCTACTGCGCCACCTGCGACGGAGCCCTCTACCGCGATAAGGTGGTGGCAGTGGTCGGAGGCGGAGATTCCGCCATCGAAGAAGGCATTTTCCTCACACGCTTCGCCAAGAAAGTGATCGTCATCCATCGCCGAAATGAACTCCGGGCGCAGAAGATCATTCAGGAGCGCGCCCTGGCCAATCCCAAGATGGAGTTCATCTGGGACACAGTTATCCAGGAGATCCATGGCGCTGCCAAGGTCGAAAAACTGGAGCTGGTCAACCGCAAAACCCTGGAAATATCTTTCCTGCCTGTAGACGGCGTGTTTATCTACGTAGGCATCCTGCCCAACAACGAATTGATCGAATCGCGCCTGGAACTGGACAGCGGCGGCTTCATCATCACCGATGAAACGATGCATACCAACGTCCCCGGCATCTATGCGGCCGGAGACATCCGCCGTACCGTTTTGCGCCAGGTGGTGACTGCCGCCAGCGATGGAGCGGTAGCGGCCTGGAGCGCGGAGAAATGGATCATGGAGAACTACCCCGACATCGAAGGGATCGGAAGCGACGACAGTGTGGAGCAGTAAAGAGATCCGCCAACAATTCCTGGACTTTTTCCAGCAGCGCGGGCACACCTTTGTGCCTTCCTCGCCCGTGGTTCCCATTGACGATCCCACGCTGCTCTTTGCCAACGCGGGGATGAACCAGTTCAAAAACATCTTCCTGGGCCTGAAAGAGCCGGAGGTGAAGCGCGCCGTGAACAGCCAGAAGTGCATCCGGGCCGGCGGCAAACACAACGACCTGGAGGAAGTCGGCCGGGACGGCTATCACCACACTTTCTTTGAGATGCTCGGTAATTGGTCCTTTGGCGACTACTACAAACGAGAGGCCATAGAATGGGCTTGGGAACTGCTGACGACAATCTGGAAACTGCCGCCCGAAAGGCTTTATGCCACCGTCCACGATAGCGACAATGCAGCCCGCGAACTGTGGATCAAGCATACCGCCATCGATCCCGCCAATGTTTCCTTCCACGGCGATAAAGACAATTTTTGGGAAATGGGCGAAACGGGACCCTGCGGACCCTGCAGCGAAATCCATTTCGACCGCGGTCCCGGACACTGCGATAAAACAGGACTGGCAGGCCACGTCTGCCGCGTGAACGGCGATTGCGCCCGTTACATCGAGCTTTGGAACCTTGTGTTCATCCAGTTCAACCGGGAAAGCGACCGGTCTTTGACTCCTCTGAAGCATAAATATGTGGACACCGGAGCAGGATTCGAGCGGCTCGTGCAGGTGTTGCAGGATAGAAACAGCAACTACGAAACTGACCTGTTCCAGCCGATAATCGAGAAGATCGCAGCCCTTAGCGGTGTTCCCTACACGCCGGAAACAGGGGTCTCGCATCGCGTGATCGCGGATCACGTCCGCTGCCTGTGTTTCGCCCTGGCCGATGGCGGCTTTCCCTCCAATGAAGGCCGGGGCTACGTTTTACGGCGAATCCTGCGCCGGGCTGCCAGGCATGGGCGTTTGCTGGGCTTTGCCGAGCCTTTCATGTTCCATCTCGTGGATACCGTCACAGCAGTCATGAGCCACCACTATCCGGAGCTTTCCGGCAAGGAAGCCTACGTGAAGATGGTGATCAAAGCCGAGGAAGACAGGTTCACTAAATCCCTGGACAAAGGCCTGGAAAAATTGGAGGAGATCTGCGCGAAGCTAAGCGGGAACACCATTTCCGGTGCCGATGCCTTCACGCTATACGATACCTATGGTTTTCCTCTTGACCTCACTCTGATCCTGGCGGAGGAAAAGGGATTGCGGGTGGATACGCAAGGATTCGAGGCGGAAATGGACGTCCAGCGTGAAAGAGCCCGCAAGAACTCCAAGTTTGCCTACACGGCAGATTCCACGGAGTGGGTGGAACTCGAGCCAGCCACGCCCACCGAGTTTGTCGGTTACTCTCAAACCAAGGCCGCAGCATCGCTCCAGCGTTACCGGATCACCTCGGACGGACTGGTCCAGATGCAACTGAACCGCACACCATTTTACGCGGAATCCGGTGGCCAGGTGGCTGATACGGGTTGGATCCGCGGCACTGATCTGGAGGTGGAAGTGCTGAACGCCATCCGCCAGGAAGACGCCGTCATCCACGTGGGCAGGCTGCACAAGGGTTCGCTCCAGAAGCAAGCCCTCACCGCGGAAATCGATGTTTCCCGCCGCTTGGACATAGCCCGCAACCATACAGCGACGCACCTTCTGCACCGAGCTTTACGAATTCTGCTCGGCGAACACGTCCAGCAAAAAGGTTCACTGGTCCATCCCTACTACCTGCGTTTCGATTTTACGCATGCCCAGGCCTTGACGAAAGATCAAGCCTCCGCGATAGAACATATGGTCAATAACGCCATTCGGGACAACCGGCCTGTGTTGGTCGAGGAGAAGCCGTTGGAAGAAGCCCGGGCTGCTGGAGCGATAGCGCTGTTTGGCGAAAAATATTCTGCCAATGTACGGGTCGTAAGCGTAACGGACTTCTCGCAGGAATTGTGCGGCGGAACCCACGTTCGCGCCACCGGAGAGATCGGCCTGTTCAAGATCCTTGCGGAAAGTTCATCCGCGGCTGGTATCCGGCGTATCGAAGCAGTAACGGGCCGGGCGGCTCTGGAATTCGTGGCCGGCCTGCAGGATGCTTTATCCAGCGCGGCCGCTAAACTCCACGTCCCCGAGCCAGCCCTCGCTGAAAAAATCGACTCCCTGCTGGAGCTACTTCGCGCACAGGACCTGCAACTAAAGCAATTGACCGCCCAACAGAGCAGTTCGGAAGCCAACGGCCTGCTCTCCCAGATCCAGGACCTGGGCGACTTTCGCTTGCTCGCCATGGAAGTGCCAGCCCCGGTGGAAAAACTCCGCGAACTGGGCGATTCCCTGAAAGACAAGGCCCGCGACGCGGTGTCACTGCTCTTTTCTGTGAATGGCGACAAAGTGACTATCCTCTGCGTGGTGGGCTCAGAGCTGCAGTCCCGTTTCCACGCTGGCAGGATCGTGACCGCTGTGGCCGCCCAATTGAACGGCAAAGGCGGCGGCAGGTCCGACACCGCGATGGCCGGAGGCAGCGACCCTTCGAAACTGCCGGAAGTGTTAAGCACACTGCCCCAGACGATCAGAAGCACGGCCTGATGGGCATTCTGGTGATCCGCCTCAGTTCCCTGGGCGACATCGTGCTCACGCAACCGATAGTGCGGGAATTGAGATCGATGTACCCGGAGGCAGAGATCGAGTTTCTTTGCAAGCCGGGTTTCGCGGTATTGCCCCAGTCGTTCGGCCTGGACGTCAAGGTGCTGGAATACGCCAAAACCCTTGCCTGGCATGGGCTGATGCTGAAACGGCGTTACGATCTGGTGCTGGATTTGCAAGCGAAATTCTCGTCCTGGCTAGTCCGATCGCTGGTCCATTCCCCTCTCAAAACCGTATATAACAAGCAGCGCCGGCTGAGGCAATCGATTGTGCGCGGAAACCCCACTGCGGCGATCGAATCAACCGTCCGGCTGTATTATTCCGCCCTGGAGAAGGCATTTCCGAACCGCTTTACTCCAGAAACGAAGGTTCTGGCTCCCCAACTTGTTCTCCCTGAGATTGGAGTAAACGGCACCCGGCTGATCAAGCGAGATCCAGGCAGTCAACTGATCGGAGTGTTTGTGGGAGCGGCGCATGCCACCAAGGCCTATCCCCCGCAGCAATGGATGGAATTGCTGCGCTTCGCTCCCCAAGGTTACCGGTTCGTTCTTTTGGGAAGCAAGGCCGACGTTGAGCTTGCGGCAGAAATAGAGCGCGATTGCGGCGGAGTGGAGAACCTGTGCGGAAGGCTCGGATTGGCTGAGCTGATCGTAGTAATCGGGCTCTGCGA
>DAHVPC010000004.1:0-39461 GCA_027318475.1 Candidatus Cloacimonadota bacterium
ATCCCAGATTCCGGAGGTGGAGCAATACATCGGCGAGCAGAAGGAACACCATTTTAACGTTTCGGCTTGGGCGGAATTTGACGCGTTGTTGAAAAAACATGCGGGTAGCGCGATAGAATAATTGTATCGCACCCTCCGGGGCTCCAGCAAAATGTCAGGACCACGTGACGGGGGCTGACGCACCCACCGCTATGATCTGTCGCCACCTCCGGGGCTCAAATGTTTTGCTGGTACTACATTCCGGGGGGGGCTACGCTCCTGCGTCGCTCGCACCCACCGCTATGATCTGTCGCACCCTCCGGGGCTCCGATGGGGTTCGGTGGATAGGGTAGGGGGGCTTCGCCGCACAACTTGTTGGGTGGTTGGGTGGTCTGGCGGTCGGTCCACCGCGTTTACGCGGTTTTGCTAGTCTTCCTCAAATTTAGCTCGCAGTATGGAAAGGCATGATACCTATATGGATAAAAACCGCCTGAAGGCAGTGGACCGACCGCTGAGCCACCCCACCGCCCAAAAAGTTGTGCGGCGAGGACCCCGGTAAACGCAATGTTCCGGCTCTGTGCAATGTTCTTATCTGGGGCAAAAAAATCAATCAGCCCAAGTTGGAAACAACTTGGGCTGAATTTTCTGCGGCGGGGTTAAGCGGGAATCAGGCTGGAGTTACGAGCAGGCCGTCCCTTTTCAGCAGGGCGTCCGGATCGGGTTTACGTCCCCGGAAAGCCACAAACAAGTCCATGGGATGGAAGGCGTTGCCGCGCGCCAGGATGTGCTTGCGGAAAGAATCCGCCACTTCCTGGTTGAAGATGCCTTTTTCCTGGAACAAACTCCAGGCGTCGGCTTCCAAAGCCTCCGCCCATTTGTAGGAATAGTAACCCGCGGAATAGCCGCCGGCGAAGATGTGCGCGAAGGAGCAGGAGATATTGCTGCCAGGGATGTGGGGCAGAACGCGGAAACGTTCCACCGCCCTTTTCTCGAAGGCGTCCACGTCGTCGATATCCTCCGGATGCACGATGTGCCAGGCGAAATCCAGCATTCCGTAGCGGAGTTGGTTGAGGTTGGCGAGTCCGGATTGGAAGTTCCGGGCGGCGATCACCTTGTCCAGCAATTCCTTGGGCAGGGGGTCACCGGTCTGGAAGTGCCGGGCGAAGAGGTTCAGCGCTTCCTCTTCCAGCAACCAGTTTTCCATGATCTGGCTGGGTAATTCCACAAAATCCCAGAGCACGCTGGTGCCGGAAAGCCCTTTGTAATATCCATCCGCGAGCAACGAGTGCAGGGCGTGGCCGAATTCGTGGAAGATTGTGCGCACTTCGTCCAACCGCAGCAGTGAAGGTTGCTCGGCTGTGGAAGGGGTCAGCGAGGCGACGATCGCCACCTGGGGCCGGCGCATTCCATCGGAAAAGAGGCCCTGTCCCTGGAACGAGGTCTTCCAGGCTCCGCCCCGCTTGGTTTCCCGCGGGAAAAGATCCATGTACATCAAGCCCTGATAAGTGCCAGCGCGGTCGAAAACCTCCCAGGTGGTCACATCGGGATGCCAGACGGGAACGTCGTGCACCTGCTTGACGCTGATGCCGTAGATCTTGCGCGCCACGATGAAGAGGCCTTCCAACACGTTTTCCACCTTGAACCAGGGGCGCAATTCCTCGGGATCGTAGGCGTAGCGCTGCTCCTTGAGTTTATTGGAGTAATAGCTCATGTCCCAGGGCTGGAAATCGTAGATGCCGTCGGTCTGGTGCGCGAAATCCAGCACTTCCTGCACTTCTTTCTGAGCCGCGGGATAGGCCACGGCGTAGATCTTTTCCAGAAACTCGGTGGCTGTGGCCAAAGATTCCGCCATCCTGTCCTCGAGCACATATTCGGCGTGGTTTTTGTAGCCCAGCAATTTGGCGCGCTGCTCGCGCAGTTCGAGGATGCGCCGGATGTTGTCCTGGTTGTCGAATTTATCTTTGTAAGCGCGGGAGGAGTAGGCGGTCTGGATCTGGCGGCGCAATTCGCGGTTGCGGCAATAGGTGAGCAAGGGGATCATCGACGAAGGCTGCAGGTTGAACAGCCAGCCGCCGTCCTTGCCCTTGACCTTGGCCAGATGCGCGGCTCCGGCCAGAACGCTGGCGGGCATGCCTTCCACGTCGCGGGGATCTGTGACGTGCAGTTCCCAAGCGTTGGTGGCGTTCAGTACGTTGTCGCTGAATTTGGGGCTGAGTTGCGAGGCTTCCATGGCGATCTGGATCAGCTTGGCCTTGTCCTCTTCGCCCAACCTGGCGCCACCCCGGATGAAGCCCTTGTAAACGCGCTCCACCAGGCGGTAACGTTCGGATTTGGTCAGGTACTTTTTGTCAAAATAGTCTTCCGGAACCTCGGGCTTGGGCTGGTTCGCCACTTCCTGCTCCCAGACCTTCTTGACCCGGGCGAAGATGACCGGATCGGTGGAGACGCTGCTGTTGAATTCCGCTAGGAGCGGGGAAATCTGTTGCGCCAGGGCTTTGAATTCCGCGTCGGATTCCGCGGAGAGGAGGTTGAAATAGATGCTGGCCACGTAATCCAGCTGCTCGGCGTTCAGTTCCAAAGCCAGGATGGTGTTGCCGAAATCCGGTTCGGCGGGATTGGCTTTCAGGGCTGCGATCTCCTCACGGGCGGTCTTCAAAGCCTCCTGGATCGCCGGCAAATAGTGCTCGGTCTTGATCTCGGGAAAGGGGATGGCTTTCAAACGATGATCGTTTTTCGTCCTTAACAGGGGGTTTTCGGATGAGGTCATGTTTGTTCCTTACATTGATGATTTTCTGAAGATATGATAATCGGGCGCGGCTCTTGGGCAATCCTCTTTTTGCGCCTGTTTTCCAGTTCCGGGATCGGATTTTGGCAGGGGCCGGAGCGAAAATTTGATTGACGGATATTGGGCGCTGATAGAATTTGGCCAGTAAAGGGAGAAAAATCCCTATATGTCTTATGTGTTTATCTTTATAGTTTTATAGTGTGGAGTTTTAAGCCATACCCGGCTGGCTCAACCTGGTTTATCGGTTCAATAATCTACCCGGCGCGCAGAGAGACCGCGGCGCCATTGTGTATTCAATAAAGACCTAAGCAAGGAGATCAACATGCTTAAAAAACTAGTCATGGCTCTAAGCCTTATTCTCGCGATAGGATTCATGTGGGGACAAGGTTCTGAATCCTTTGAAAACCATCCCCTAACTGGCACAACCTACGTTGATGGCAGTTACGCGGGTGACAATGGAGTTACTTGGAATTATATCCAGGTCGCCCCGGAGCAAACTTATCCAATCACCAACAAGGGACTGATACTAAGAAGACTGGGCAGCAATAGCAAGGTCTATTCTTCCACGGTTTCCGGAGGGATTGGAAGTTTTACCTGCCAGCTGCGCAAGGCTTTCACAGGTGCTGGAGACAGGCAGGCAGCCCTGTACGTGAACAACAATTTCGTCGCTAATTCTGTTATTTTCGGCAGTGTTACCGGCGCTGATGCAACTATCATAGATTTCACGGTTGCAAACATCAATGTCGCAGGTGACATAGTCATCGAAATCAGGAATATTCAAGGAGAAGGAACAACTAACCGCCAGTTCACAATCGACAATATATCCTGGACTGGCTACACTGCCGGGGGACCCGTCATCACTGCCACCGGCACCTTGAATGCCTTTGCCGCTTACACTGGCACCCCTTCCGCCTCGCAAAGTTACACTCTGACAGGCTCCAATCTGACCGAAGGCATCGTGGTTACGCCACCTGCCGGGTTCGCCATTTCCACCGACAACACCACTTTCTACACCAGCGCGCAGACCCTGGCCTACGACTACAACGGTCCGGTCTACGTACACCTTACCGGTGCTGCTGCGGGCTCATTCTCCGGCAACATCACCCATACCAGCGCCGGAGCCACCCAAGTTGACAAAGCTGTAACCGGAACCGTTACCGATCCAGCGCCGATCATTCATGTAACGGGAACCCTGAATGCCTTTGGCACAGAAGTGGGCAGCCCTTCCACGGCCCAGACTTACACCCTCTACGGCGAGTTTCTCACCACAGACATCAGTCTGGTTGCTCCAGCGGGATTTGAGATTTCCACGGATGCCGGTGCCAGCTATGGCTCAACTGGATCGGTTGCTTCCAACTTCAACGGCCTGATCTACGTTCGCCTGACCGGAACCACCGCCGGCACTTACTCCGGCAACATCGCCCACACGAGCACCGGCGCCACGCAGGTCGACCTGGCAGTAAGCGGCGTGGTGACCGAACCTGCTGTACCGACCCTGTTCATGGAAGAGAATTTTGCCTACACACCCGGTACCACAGTGGCTTCCAATGGTTGGAGTCCCCACGGTGCACCTGGTACCGCATCACCCTTGGTAGACGCCACAAACTTCAGTTACACAAACTACCCGCCCAATCTTGGCGGCAGCGCCAGGACGACAGGCGTGACCGGCGAAGACATTTCCAAAGGCTTTACGGAGCAGACTTCCGGCGACGTTTATGCCGCCTTCCTGCTCAACATCACAGGCGTACCAACTGCCATCCAGGATTATTTCTTCCATCTGGGCGACGCTACAGTTCCAACCGGCGGCACCACCTATTTCAGAGGCCGGTTGTTTGCTCAGAAGGACGCTAACGACGCACTGCGCTTTGGTATCTCCAAAGCCTCCGCCAACACCACTGTGATTCAGTGGACCGGCGGTCCTTTCACCGGCGGAACTTTTGACTATGCCCTGAACACCACCTACATGATGGTGCTCAAGTATAAGATGGTTGCAGGAGCAGCCAATGACGAAGTGTCGCTATTCATCAATCCGACGGACACCGTGAACGAACCCGCTGCGACTCTATCCATCGGTACGGCCGATACGGCTTCCGATCCGCCAAACATCGGCAGCGTGGCCATCCGCCAGTCCGCTAACACCCCGGCTGCCTACTATGACGGCATCCGCATCGCCAATACCTGGGCCAAACTCTGGGCAGTGGCGGCGACTCCGGTTATCGTAGCCACCGGTGTTCCAGACCCTGTTTACAACATCGTGGGCAACCCTTCTGAGGAAGTGTCCTCCTATCACCTGTCCGGAACAGATCTGATGGGCCCCATCAACATCGTGGCGCCCACGCACTTCGAAGTCTCAACCTCGGAACTGACCGGCTATGCCAGCACCCTGCAAGTGCCCTACAACTTCGACGGAACCATCTGGGTGCGGATGAACAGCAGCGAAGTGGGCGAGCATTCCGGCGACATCACCCACAACAGTGTTGGCGCACAGGAAGTCCTGGTCCGCGCGGAAGGCGAAACTTTCCCCGCAGAAGTGACCTGGAATGTTACCGGAACCCTGACCCCCTTTACTCATGAAGTGGGCACACCCTCCACTTCCCAATCCTACACCCTGAGCGCCACCAACGCCACCGGCAACATCTCCGTTAGCGTCGGCACCCCGTTTGAACTCAGCATCACTAACGCCGACCCCTGGACCGCGTCGCTCGACCTGGCTTCCAGCTTCAACGGTCTGATCTATGTGCGCATGAATGCCGACACAGCTGGCGATTACACGGGAACCATCGTGCATACCACCGCCAACGCCACCAATCTCGATGTGGCGGTTTCCGGCACCGCGACCCCTCCGGCCGGTAATTACGCCACTGACCTCTTCTTCTCCGAGTATCTGGAAGGCCTGAGCAACAACAAAGCTTTGGAGATCTTCAACGGAACCGGCGCCCCGGTCGATCTGGGATCTTACAAGGTGTATCTCTACTCCAACGGCTCGCCCACCCAGGGCAACACACTCACCTTCACGGCAGGCACCATGCTGGCCCACAATGATGTCTACGTCATCGCCAACGCCGGAGCCAACGCCGCGATCCAGGCCGTGGCGGATGTCACCAGCACTGTGACCTACTTCAATGGCGACGATGCGCTGGCCCTGATCAAGGTCGTGGACGGGAATGACACCTATGTGGACATCTTCGGCGTCATCGATCAGGATCCGGGAACGCAATGGACTGCCGATGGCGGCTATTCCACCCTGGATAGGACCCTGGTGCGCAAACCGACCGTAACTGGCGGTGTAACCGTCAATCCGGTCAACAACGGAGACGGGATCACCACGGATTTCGTGACCTTGGCCACGGAATGGGACGTGTATCCTGTGGACACCATCAGTTATCTGGGCGCCCACACCTTCACACCTGGAGCCCAGGTCGCCGAAGCGCCTGTGCTTGATCCTGCTGGCGGCATCTACTCCTCGACGGTCAACGTGACCATGTCCAGCACCACGCCTGGCGCGACAATCTATTACACCACCGACGGCAGTATCCCCAGCGATACTAACGGGTTCAACTATGCGGTTACGGGACCCTTAGCCGTCAGCGCTACCACCACAGTCAAAGCGATCACCTACGCCGCGGGTTACACCCCCAGCAGCGTTACCACTGCCACCTACGTCTTCCCGACTCTTGTGCCGAATATCGCCGCCCTGCGCGCCCAGCCCACTGGCACGACCATGTACCGCCTGACCGGCGAAGCCGTGCTGACTTTCCAGCAAACGACCCGCCATCAGAAATACATCCAGGATGCCACGGCCGCGATCGTAATCGACGATCCTACCGGCATCATCGCCACTGCCTACAACCTCTATGACGGCATCACCGGAATCACGGGAACTTTGAATGCTTACAACAACCTGCTGCAGTTCACACCCGTCGCCGATCCCGGCGCCGCCACCTCCACCGGCAACGTGATCGTTCCGGAAGTGCGGACCTTCGCCAGCCTGACCACCGATGACCAGGCCAAACTGATCAAGGTGCTGAACGTGACCCTGGACACCACCACCGGCAACTTCGCGGCTACCGCTGAGAACATCAATGCCACGGATCCCACGGCCACTCTGGTCATGCGCACCTTCCCCGCTACGGACTACAGCGGTACGCCGATCCCTGCGGACGCCATCAACCTGACTTGCCTCGTCGGGCAATATCTGGCTTCAATGCAGGTTTCGCCGCGTTTCCTGGCCGACTTTGAGGCTGTGGCGAGTTTACCAAGGCCCGTGGCGACGATCACCGTTAATGAGAACGGAGATTATGTGTTAACTTGGGATGCAGTTCCCGGAGCCACCAGCTACCGTATCGAAGTATCAGAGGATCCCTTCAACGAAGCCAGTTGGACAACCCTGATCACCACAACAAGCACTACCTATACTTGGCCTGCCACCGAACCGAAAAAGTTCTTTAGAATTATCGCTGTTCAGTAGGTCATAAGCGTTAACCTAGAATGCCTACCCGGGAGTTCGCTCCCGGGTTTTTCTATTCAGGACGGACCTTTGGTCTTTAGTCGTTCCCGAGACCATTGCGGGGTTATTGCGCGCTCATTGCGGGCAAAGCGCGCAATGAGCGCGCAGTGACGGCGTAATGATCGTGGGAGCCATGCGGAGCTAATGACATATTTCTTCAGGCTCACTTTCAAATCGAGTGGGTCAACCCGATGGAGTACAATGGACAAGCCCAGAGGGCGATACAGATATAGCCCCGGGTGTAAACCCGGGGTTTGTTTGGGCAGCGCTCTTTTTGAAAGCGAACCCCACCCCTCCTCAGGGAACCAGCACTTTGCAGGTTCCCTGAGGAGGGGTGGGGTAGATAGACACCTGGATGCTTGCCTCACTTACCCGGGGTTCCGCTTCCACTCCCACAAACTCGCTGCGCTCCTTTGTGGATACTGTCCACTACACCCCGGGCTATCATATGTCGCACCCTCCGGGGCTTACCCAATCGGTTAAAAAAGAGAGCCAAAAAAAGCGCGGGACCGAAATCCCGCGCCATATGGTCTTATGGTCTATGTTGATCAGTGATGTTTGTGGGTGGCTTCCCCGGTGATCTGTCCGTCGTTCACGGAACGCTTGAAGTAGTGCGTGTGCAGCAGTTGCAGCGCCAGAGGGGAGTTCGGGGCGCCCAGGAAGCGCTCGTAGATCCGCGTTACTTCGGGGTTGTGGTGGGACAGGCGTACTGGCAGGCTGCGGTCTTCCTCGTAGAGGGAGAGTCCGCGACGTGCACGTGACGCGATGTCGTTGCCGTAGGGCTGTCCGCCGCCACCGACGCAACCGCCGGGACAGGCCATGATCTCGATGAAGTGCCAGGGTGATTCGCCTTTGGTGGCCAGGCCTTCGCGCACCCGGTCCATGACGTAGCGGGCGTTGGAAAGCCCATGCGCCACGGCTACGCGCAGATCGCCGAAACCAGGCACGTTGAGGGTGGCTTCTTTGACGCCTTGCAGTCCGCGAACCGCCTTGATGTCCAGATCCGGAAGTTCGGTGTTGGTGACCAGGAAATAGGCCGAGCGGATCGCCGCTTCCATCACACCGCCTGTGGCGCCAAAGATGGTGCCGGCGCCGGTGTAGAAGCTCATGCCTTCATCCGCTTCCTCTTCCTTGATATTGGCGAAATCGACTCCGGCTTCCTTGATCATGCGGATCAATTCGCGGGTGGTGAGGACGTAGTCGGTATCTTGAAATCCGGAGTCGCGCATTTCGGGGCGGCGGGCTTCGAATTTCTTGGCGGTGCAGGGCATGATGGCCACAGACACGATCTTGGCGGGATCGATCTTCTGTTCTTGGGCATAATATGTCTTGGACAGCACGCCAAACATGCTCATGGGCGATTTGGCGGTGGAAACGCAATCCGCGAGGTCGGGATAATAGGTTTCCATGAACTTTATCCAGCCCGGGGAACAGGAAGTGATGAGGGGTCGCTTTTCGCCGGCTTTGAGTTTAGTGACGCACTCCGTGCCTTCCTCGATGATGGTGAGGTCGGCGGTGAAGTTGGTGTCCATCACGCTGTCGAAACCGATCTTGCGCAAGGCCGCGTACATCTTCTTGGGAGTCACGGAGCCGAAGGGCATGCCGAATTCCTCACCGAGCGAAACGCGGATGGAAGGCGCTTCCTGGACGATCACGTGTTTGTCCGGATCCAGGATCGCTTCCCAGACGCCATCGATGTCGTTGCGTTCGCGCAAAGCTCCCGTGGGGCAATAGACGGTGCACTGGCCGCAATTCACGCATGGGCTGTTGGCCATTCCGCGGCTGAAAGCGGTGTCCACATGGGAGTCGATACCACGATCGGTGACCGTGAGGGCATATACGGTCTGGACTTCGTTGCAGACGGTGATGCAGCGTCCGCAGGCGATGCATTTGTTCACGTCGCGGATGATGGAGAGCGAGCTATCATCGATGGGATGCTTGTCCAGGATGTTGGGGAGGGCGTCCGGATCGATGTTCAGATTGTTGGCCAGGGTCTGCAGTTCGCATTTGTTGTTGGCTGCGCAAGTGGGGCAGGTGACGTCGTGGTTGGAAAGGATCATTTCCACCAAGGTCTTGCGGTAGGAACGCAGGTTTTTGGTATTGGTGGTGATCTTCATTCCTTCCATGACTGGAGTGCAGCAGGCGCGTTTGGGAGCGGGATTTCCCGCAACCTCGACCACGCAGACGCCGCAATTGGCAGTGGGGGGCAGGTCCGGATGGTAACACAGCCTGGGAATGTAGATCCCGTGTTTGTCGGCGGCCTCGATGATGGTCATGCTGTCCGGCACTTCCAAGGCTTGGCCATCGATCCAGATATTTACGGTTTTAGCCATTTCTAAGTCCTCTTTATCTTACTTTTTTGTTATCTCGATGAATTCGTCTTTGAAGTGGTCGACCGCGGAACGGACAGCCATGATCGGCGATTGGCCAAGGGCGCAGAAACTGGTGCTGAACATGGTTTGCGCGATGGAGACCATCAGGTCCACATCTTCCATTGTGCCATTGCCTTTCTTGATCTTGGTGATCAGGCGATAGAGCTGCTGGCAGCCGTTGCGGCAGGGCGCGCACTTACCGCAGGATTCGTGGCGGAAGAACTTCAGGATCGACCACAGCATGTCCACGACGCTCTGATGCTCGTTCAGCACCAGGATGGCGCCTGAACCGAGCACCGCGGCATATTCGTTCAAATGGGGGAAATCCATCTGGACGTCCAGCATCTTTTCGGGCAGGAAAACGCCCGCCGCGCCGCCAACCAAAGCGGCTTTGAAGCGGAAGCCCTTTTTCATGCCGCCGGCGTATTCGTTGATGATGGTGCGCAGGGTGGTGCCCATGTCCACCTCGCAGAGGCCGGGATGCGCCACGTCGCCCAGGATCGTATAGACCTTGGTGCCGGGGCAGCCTTCGCTGCCGTAGCTGAGATATACGTCCGCGCCGTTCTTGATGATGAAGGGCACGTTGGCCAGGGTTTCCACATTGTTCACGACGGTGGGAGCCTGCCAGAGTCCTTTCACGCCAGGGAAGGGCGGTTTCCAGCGGGGATTGCCGCGGTTTCCTTCGAGGGATTCGATCAGGGCGGTTTCCTCGCCGCAGACGTAAGCGCCGGCGCCGATACGGATGTCGATATCCAGGTCGAAGCCGGATTCCAGGATGTTCTTGCCCAGGAGGCCGTATTCCTTGCATTGGGCGATGGCTTTTTGCAGGCGCTCGATGCAGAGTTTGTACTCGCCGCGGATGTAGATCCAGGCTTTGGTGGCGCCAACAGCCCGGGCGGCGATCATGATCCCTTCCAGCAGCTGGTGCGGGTCGCCTTCCATGATCAGGCGGTCTTTAAAGGTGCCGGGTTCGCCTTCGTCGGCGTTCACGACGATGTATTTCTGGGGGGCGTCGAGCGGAGCGGTGAAACTCCATTTGACGCCGGTGGGGAATCCGGCGCCGCCGCGTCCTTTCAAGCCGGACTTCTTGACTTCGGCGATGATGTCGGCGGGTTTCATTTGCAGGAGGGCCTTTTCCAGGGCCTCATAACCGCCGGCGCCGATGTATTCGTCGATGCTTTCGGGATCGATGATGCCGGAGTTGCGCAGAACGATGCGCTTATCGTAGTTGAATTTGGGGGTGAATTTCCCGGCGCTGTCGAGCTGGAGCCGGCTGAGCGGGCGTCCCTTGAGGAAGTGCTCTTCCACAAGTTCTGGCACATCCTCAACTTTCACATCCTGGTAATTCACGTTTTCGGGGAAGACCGAGAGGCAGACGCCGCGGCCGAAAAAGCCCAGGGGACCGGTCTCGAGGACGTTGATCTCTTCCTGGAGG
Organism: Candidatus Cloacimonadota bacterium; assembly: GCA_027318475.1. Classification (GTDB taxonomy): domain Bacteria; phylum Cloacimonadota; class Cloacimonadia; order Cloacimonadales; family Cloacimonadaceae; genus Syntrophosphaera. The sequence goes on from DAHVPC010000004.1 coordinate 11,079, forward strand.
TTTTGCTTGGCAAGCTCATTGCGCAAGGCCTTGATGAAATCCTGCACGCCTGCCTGGAGCGAGGTTTCGTTGATTCCTACCAACACATGGCTGCGAAAGAATTTCATTGGTTCCCCCTTGCGATCCTGGCGAGAATATCCTCTACCTTTTCTTCGGTGAGGTCGCCATAGACGTCGTTGTTGACCATCATCACGGGCGCGTTTCCGCAGACGCCGAGGCAGGCGCACAGTTCAAGGGTGAAGAGGCCGTCCTTGGTGGTTTCGCCTGTTTCCACACCCAGCTGGGTTTTCAGTTTCCGCAGGATGTTTTCGCTTCCCTTGATGTAGCAGGGGGGCGATTCGCAGAGGCGGATGATGTTTTTGCCCCGGGGTTTAGTGCTGTACATGGTGTAGAATGTGAGCACGCCGAAGATATGGTTGGGCGGGACTTTCAGGTATTCCGACACCACCTGCACCGCTTCCTCGGAGATATAGTGCTGGGGATGGGTGTCCTGGATATCGTGCAGGATGTAGATCAGGTTGTCTTTCTCAGGAGCATATTTCTGGCAAATTTCTAGATACATGGAATCTCCTTATTCCTCATGTTCGAGTTGCTTGAGTAATTCTTGTTTGTGCAGGACGACGTCGGCGTGCATGCCGGGTATGCGATCGATCGCCTTGACCGGACAGACGTCCTGGCAGTTTCCGCACTTGACGCAGTCCAACTGGTGGATGGTGTATTTATCCTCGCGTGAACCGTCAATGCAGGCCACGGGGCATTTGCGCGCGCAGAGCGAGCAGCCGATGCAGCGGGATTTGTCGATCATGAAGTGTAGCAGGTCCGGGCAAACCTTGGTGGGGCAGGCCTTGTCGCGGATATGGGCTTCATATTCGTCGCGGAAATAGCGGAGCGTGGAGAGCACAGGATTGGGCGCAGTTTGGCCCAATCCGCACAGCGACAGTTTGCCGATGGCTTCACCGAGGCGCTGCAGTTCATCGATGTCGCTATCCTGGCCATTACCGGAGGTGATCCGTTCCAGGATGTCGAACATCTGCTTGAGTCCGATACGGCAGGGCGAGCACTTGCCGCAGGATTCGTCCACGCAGAATTCCATGAAGAACTTGGCCACGTTGACCATGCACTTGCTGTCGTTCATCACGATCACACCGCCGGAACCCATCATGGCGCCGCGTTCCTTCAGGCTTTCGTAGTCCACGGGAGCGTCGAGATGCTCCTGGGTGAGGCAACCTCCGGAAGGGCCGCCCAGCTGGACCGCCTTGAATTTGTGGCCGCCGGTGATGCCGCCGCCAACGTCAAAGATCAGTTCGCGCAGGGTGATGCCCATCGGCACTTCCACCAGCCCGGTGTTCTTTATGTCGCCGGTGAGGGCAAAGACCTTGGTGCCCTTGCTGGTTTTGGTGCCCATGGCGGAAAACCATTCCGCGCCCTTCAAAAAGATGGTGGGCAGATTGGCCAGGGTTTCCACGTTGTTGACCACGGTAGGCTGGCCCCAGAGACCGCTTTTGGCGGGGTAGGGCGGTTTGGGCGTGGGATTTCCGCGCTGGCCTTCGATGGAATGGATCAGCGCCATTTCCTCGCCGCAAACAAACGCGCCGGCACCGGTACGGACTTCCGCCGCGAAAGAAAAGTGGGAGCCGAAGACCTTGTCTCCCATCAGTCCAACTTCCTTGGCCTGGGCGATGGCGCCTTTGATGCGTTTGATCGCCAGCGGGTATTCGGCGCGGATGTAGAAGAACCCTTTGCTGGCGCCGATGGCATACGCAGCCAGCATCATCCCTTCCAGGATGCGATGGGGATCGCCTTCCAGCAGGGAACGGTCCATGAACGCGCCGGGGTCGCCTTCGTCGCCGTTGCAGATGATGTACTTTTCGGCGGATTTCTCGTCGTGCACCATTTGCCATTTGATATGGGTGGGGAAGCCTCCGCCGCCACGTCCACGCAAACCGGATTTCTTTACCACATCGATGGTCTGCTGGGGCGTGAGTTGCGTGAGCGCCGTTCCCAAGGCTTCATAACCGCCCGTGGCAATGTATTCGTCCAGGCTTTCGGGATCGATGTAGCCGCAGTTGGCCAGCGCCACTTTCACCTGTTTCTGGTAAAAGGGAACTTCCTTCTGGGCGGCGATGACCTTCTCCTCGTCCTGCAGCATCAAGCGCTGGACGGGCCTTCCCTTGACGAAGTGTTCGGAGACGATCTCCTCCACATCATCGGGTTGGACGGCCTTATAGAAGATCCCTTCCGGATAGATCACCATCACGGGGCCGTAGTCGCAAGGGCCCATGCAGCCGGTTTCGATGATGTTGACCTCGGTGGCGATGCCTTTTTCCGCCAACACTGCGTGGAAGCGGTCTTTGATCTTCAAAGCGCCCGCCGAGATGCAGCCGGAGCCGCAACAGATCAGCAGGTCGATTCTTTTCAGAGACATGTGAGGACCTCCAATCAGTCGCCGGTTGCCACTACGTAATCGGAGACGATCCGGCCGTTCACGATGTGCTCGACCACCACCTTCTTCACTTTTTCCGGATTCATGTTGCCATAAGTGACTTTCGCCTTGCCCTCTTCAATGAGGTCCACCACGGGTTCCATCGAGGACAGCCCCTTTTCGCCGGTCTGGGTAACCAGAACATCGGTCAGGTTGCGGTTGGAGATTTCTTCCAGAAAGGTCTTCATGACTTCACGGGCGCCCATGGCGATACCGGATGTTCCCATCCCCACCACGATCTTGATGCGCACTTTGCCGCCACGAAGCTTCATGTCTTCCTGGGCTTTTTCACGGATTTTTTTCAGGTCTGCCAGAGTTTTCATCAGACATCCTCCATGTTAGTATTTTGTATTCCTTCATATAAACTTTGGTCGATGTATTCGATCACATCGGGATAGGTGAGCGGGATATCGCCCAGTTCCTCTTTGATGGCGGCGGTTTCGAAGTGGAAGGATTGCTCCTTGCCACGCTCCCGGTATATGAGCATGATGCTGAAGTCCACTTCCGGATGTCCGATTATGGAGCCCAGCAGCGTGGCCTTGAGGTTGCCCAGAGGCATGCGGTCGATGTGGTCAAGATCGAAATCCACGGTCAGCACCGTCCCGAATCCGGGTTCGCTGGTCATGTGGAAACTGCCGTTGGTGAGTTCCGCGTTCTGCCGGAACAGCGGTATGCCCAGCCCGACCTTCTTTTCGCGCTCCGCCTTGCTGGTGTAAAAGGGATTCTGCGCCTGTAGCAAGGTATCGCTGTCCATGCCCTTGCCATCGTCTTCCACGATGATGCGCAGCTTGTTTTCCGCAGGGCTGAGGATCACGCGAACTTTGATCAGCGCGGCTTGGGCGCGAACGGAGTTCTCGATTATATCCAGCAGGTGCAGGGAAATATCTTGCATGGCCTGGCTATAACTGGTAACGTTTCAGGATCTCGGACATCTTTTCGCGGGTCTCGACCCGGCCGAAAGTGTCTTCCCCGATCACGAACACCGGCGCCAGCGAACATGCGCCGACGCAGCGGACTGCGCTGAAAGTGAACCGTTTGTCCGCGGTAGTTTCGCCGACCTTGATGCCCAGCTCTTCCTCGATCATTTGGGCCAGCCGTGGCGCGCCTTTCACATAGCAGGCGGTGCCCAGGCACAGGTTGAGAGTGTATTTACCACGTGGCAGCATGGAAAAGAAGTTGTAAAACGTAACCACTCCATACACTTTACTGACGGGGATATCCATTTCCCGGGCAATGAATTCCTGCACTTCGAGGGGCAGGTAGCCAAAGATTTCCTGCGCGGTGCGCAGAATCTCGATGAGGGGATTGCGTTGTCCCCGGCTTTGGGCAATGACGGCTTTCAACTGATCGTACAGCAGATTGTCTTGCTGTGCTACGGGAGTCATCACTCCTCCTGTTGTTTATATTTTATACTTGTATTTTACGGTCTTCCAGGCCCAGAGCAGCTTTGGCGAGTTCAGCCGCCGAAGGTTCACGCACCAGGATCCTGCTGGTTCCCGAGCCGACGTCGCTCAAATAATGGGCGTCCGAACAGCGCAGAAAGGCTTTCCCGTCGAGGTCCCCGTGCCGGATCAGCCAATTTGACAGGTTCAGGCGGGCAGTGATGCCAAAGAGGTCGAATTCCGGTTCCGGCGGGACAAATCCCAGCTGGCTGATCAGGCTGTTCGCCTCGGCATCGACATGGGCTGGAACGCAATAGCCTCCAAACTCCCGAGCCTTGTCCACAACTGCGTTCAAGTCCCAGAGCGAGGAGTTTGCCAGCGCTCTTTGTTCCATTCCTTTGATGTTCTCATTTTCGTCAATGATAACTTGATCTCCGAAAAAAACGGGGTCGTTAGCCACGGGTAACAGCGAGTCGTACAGTGCGTTACCGAAGTCCCGGGCAGAATCCGGAGAGTCAAAATACACCAGCAGATGGATCTCTTCGGATGTCTGAACTTCCAGGCCCCAGGTGAAATGCACCCCTTCCTTGCGCGCCACCGCTTCGTAAGCCGGGCAATTGGCAACGGAATTGTGGTCCGTGATTGCCATCCAGTCGATGCCGCAGGCCTTGATCCGCGCGATCAGTTCGGCAGGCGACATTTCCAAGCCTCCGCAAGGCGAAAGCACGGAATGGATGTGCAGATCGGCGGTGAACCAGCGCATGCGTGGAACTAGCGGTTCAACAAGGCGTAGAGGGTGCCCGCCAGGCTAAAGGTGTCCAGCTCGCTGGAGAGCAGGCAGATCCCTTCCACGGTGGCTTTCTCCACCACAGAGGGATCCGGCGTGTTGCCCTTGGCGAAGACGATAGCCGGGATTCCAGTGAGGGACGCCACGGCAATCGTGTTCAAGTGTTTCATGATTGTGATCCAGGCCTGGCCTGCTTTCGCGGAGCCCATCACGTCGCTGAGCATGTCGCAGGCGTAGCCGCCGTCGATCACTATCTCCGCGGGATCCAGCTCCGGCGTGCAGTTCACGCCGCCGATCGCTTCCTGGTACTGTGAAAGTTTTAGCATGATTTATCCCATCCAGTTTGATGCATGTCACCCTTCCACCGTCTCGTCTTCCCGGGAATGGCGCTGCAGCAGCACCACGCAGTCCTCGATGGCGGCCTTGCCCTGCACGATGTCCTCCGCGAGGGCATAGCAGGTGGGCGAGCCGCAGGCGCTGCAATTCAGGCCCGGCAAGGTGGTGAGGATCTCGTTGATCTGTTTCATCTTGACGATGGCGGTCTTGATGTCCTTGTCCAGTTCCATCACGGGGCGCGGCGTGAGCGGCGCCACTTCGAACTCGCCTTCGCCGTAGAGTTCTTCGAGGTCGCGTACGTCCACTTCGCCGTTTTCCCCTTCCTTGATCATTTTCTTGATCCGGCTCATCGCCACGAAGGGGTTTTCCACGTTGAAGCAGCCGCCCACGCAGCCGTTGGTGCAACTGCGCAGGACTATGTAGTCGTATTGGTCCAGATAGTGGTCTTCCACCCGGGAGAGGATCTCCATCACGTTTTCCACGCCGTTCACGGAGAGCGCGCGGATGTCCTCGCAATCCACCAGTTCAGCCTGCACGCCGGACAGCGCCCAGGTGAGGCCTCGCGGATAGGTATCGATTGTAGGCGGGTGGTTTTGCAGATTTTTGATGTGTTCGCGGACCTTGCCATAGATCATGCCGATGGAGAAAGCCCCGTCCTGAAGATGCTTGTAAGCGCCTTCGGGCTGGTGCACGGCGGTCACGTGCGCCGCGCAGGGAACGATCAGGAAAATGCCGATCTCGTCTTCGGCCAAGCCTCTTTCCGCCTGGATCTTTTCCCGCAGATAGCGGGTGAGGATGCTCATCGGCGCTTCCTGATGGAAAAGGTTGGGCAGCAGCGAGGGGAACTTCAGCTGGATCAGGCGCACCACCGTGGGGCAATTGCTGGAAAGGATGGGACGCTTGTCGCGGTTGGCGCGGATGTAATCCCGGATCATTTCGATCATGAAATCCGTGACCATCGCCTCTTCCTGGACCTCGTCGAAGCCCAGGGCAAACAGCGCCTGCTTGGCGACGCCGTAGGAAACGTCCTCTGTGAATTGGCCGAAATAGGAGGTGGAAACGATCGCCACGGTGTGCTTGAAATTGCTTAGCAGATCGAGGGAATCGCTGCGCGGCAGGATGGCATGGAAGGGGCAGACGGTCACGCAGTTGCCGCAGTCCACGCAACGGTTGGGATCGATCTGCGCCTTGCGGTCGCGCACACGGATGGCCTCGGTGGGGCAGACCCTCACGCAGGCCGTGCAGCCCGTGCAGTTGTCCTCGAGGATCTGCAGGGCATGGAAGTATTTGGTTTCTTTAGCGTTCATTGTTGGCAAAGTAGATCAGGAATTCCAATACGGTTGAGCCGCCGGCCGAGGATGTGATGTGCAGCGCGTCGGCGTTCTTTTGGATGTTGGGCAGGCCGAGTCCGGCTCCGAAACCCATTTCGCGCACCATGTCGTCTGCGGTGGAAAACCCGGGGACCATGGCCTGGGCGATATCGGCGATGCCGGGCCCTTTGTCGCGGAAGACGACGTGGATCAGGTCGGAGTGGATATAGCTGTCCATCATGCCTCCCCGGGAATGCGCCGCCACGTTGATCTCGGCCTCATAGGCGGCAACGGCGACCCTGCGCAGTACCTCGGGGTCCACGCCCAGACGCTTGAGCAGGTTCTTCACCTCCGCCGAGCCCTTGCCTGCCGTGTTGAAGTCCTTTTCCGGGATCAAAGATTCCAGGACCACGTCAGCCTCGGGAGGGGCGCTGAAGAACCCTTTCACCGATTCCTCCAGGCCGGAACGGATGTTCCAGAATTCGCCCATCTCAGATCTTACAGCTGCGAAGTCCTGCATTGAACAGCAAACCGCTGGATCTGTACATGGTCATTTTTGTGCAGATCAGCGGGAGCTTGCGTTCCCGGGCCATTTCCACGATCTCGTCCAGAGGGCGTTTGCCCCGCACAAAGATGATCCCGACGATGTCGATCATGTCCGCCAGCCGGATCACCTGGTTGTTGGTCAGGCCGGTCAGCAGGAGCGTGGGTTCCTTGGTGCACATCAATATATCGCTGATCAGGTCGGAGGCAAAAGCGCACGGCACTTCGACCGCCAGATCCGCGCTCGGGATCAGCGTTTCGCCTTCCAGAATGGTCACAATGTCCTTTAAATACATTCAATTTCACCTATGGTAAAGATTAAAGCCAATCCAAAGGGAGGTCGATATCCGTCAAGGAAATCCTTGCTTGCCTGGAGTTCAGCGAGCACAGCGAGCTTGGACTTCAGGCCCCCCGATACCAGTACGTCATGAGGGACAGGGCCTTGCTGAAGCCGATCCTCCAGCGTCGCTTTGGCTCCAGCAGACATTAACAGATTCCGTTTTACATCACTTGCGGATGCCGAGTTTATCCAGCCAGGCCTCGATTTCCGGCTGTGAGGAGTTCGCCTCCGTGCCCCGAATGGCCAGTCCCTGCAGAACTTTGGCTTCCGGAACCGTCTCCTTAATGTCGTCAACGCTATTCCCCAAGCGGCTTCCGCCGTGTGTGCAGAACGGCACGACGGCCTTGCCTGCCAGATCGACGCTTTCCAGCCAGGTGAACACAGCCATCGGCATGGTGCCAAACCAGTTCGGGTAGCCCACAAACACAGTGCCGTACTCTGCGGCGCTTGCAAGGGTGTCGGCCAGAGCCGGGCGGAGCTTTTCCTCCCATTCCTTGCGTCCCACTTTCACGCACTGGGAGTACTCTTTCGGATAGGGTTTTTCCGGGACGATCTCAAAGATGTCGCCGCCCGTCAATTCCTGGATCTTGGTGGCGACCGCCCGCGTGTTTCCGGTGTGGGAAAAGTATGCTATCAACACCTTGTTCCTCTCTTTTGGTTGCGATTCCGATTGCTTTACCACTTCGGGCTTGCCATTACCGCAGGCGGCGAGGGCGAGGGCGGCCAATATTGTGATCACTGCGCAGGAGGCCAGTTTCATATCGTTCTTCCCTTTCTGAACTTTGTTTTCGCGCTGTCTTGCGTGCTTAAAGCGCCTTTTCAAGGGCTTTGCGAGGCATTCGCCCAGCCGGGGCAATGTCGGCGGGCTTTGCTTTTTTGTCAATGGCGGAGTTTCCGGGCCGCTTCCGGCGAGCAAGAGAAATTCCTTGACAGAAAAACACTGAAGTTACAAAATGGCAGTGTCATTGTTAAGCGATCGGATGCTGGCCGGGCTCGATCTTTGGCCTGGCGAAACGGTTGCCGCGAAGCGGGGCAAACTGCTGCGGGCTCTGGAAGTGAGGAGCCATGAAAGCGATATTGGTTTTGGCTTGCCTGCGCGCCCTGTTTTCGGGATTGGGCGCGGAGGTGAACAGCAGCCGTGAATACGGTACTTTGAAGATTGTCGCGCTCATGCGCACTGTAATCTCCCCTGGACAGGAATCAGTCTGATCATTGCCTGAAGAGAGGTGCGGTTATGAGACAAAAGTTTAGCAGGCAGATATCCCTGCTTGGTATCATCATTTTGGCCATTTTAGTATTCATGGGTGGCTGCGACCACAATCCCCGCAAGTCTTACCGGCGCCATCTTTGCTCGGTGGACGCGGACGGCAGGCATTTCCAGCGCGTGATCTACAACAATTATGCCGTCCACACTGAAGGAAGTTTTTTAGATGGGTACACGCATCACACTCACCACTACATGAACTGGGTCTTTCGCGGCAACACTCCAAGGCTGCTGATCTTCTACAACGATGCCATTGCCCTGGCCGACGCGGACGGCAGCAATGAGGAATCAGTCTATTCCCTGGTGAACGATGTCACCAGAGATCTAAACGTGGTTTTCCCCGAGCCGGGCTCCAATGGCTACTTCAATTTCGGCACCAAACTGCTGAAGATAGACCTTGCCACCGGATACGAAGGCACTGTGGCACAGTCTGAAAACTATCTGCGTTACCCCCTGTGCGACCAGCAGGGCAGATATATCACCACCGTCGACGGCCAGGACCGGGTGTTGATTCATGACCTGCAGTCTGGGACATCCGAAACCTGGACGACGCCCACTCCGGCCAGAAGGGCGTATTACTACCCCTCCGGGGACAAACTGATCTACTCGAATCCTCCCTACGTATGGATTCTGGGCCGGGATTCCGCCACTGCGGACACCCTCTTCAATTCGGGCAATAACATCATGGTCCGACCGGTTGGGGATGGCGGTAAATTCCTGGCCTCCCTGCCCTCGATTACCGATCTGGTGCTGTTCGACCTGGCCGACAGCACCTATCAGGTTTTGGGGCATGTTAACAATACGCATCCCATCGACGTATGCCGCAACGGCCGGGACATCTTCTTCGCCGATGACTACACAATCTATCGGCATGACCTGAGCTCCGGGATCACAGAGCCCATCCTGACCTCCGGGGCGGAGAATGCCAACGCGCGCAGGTTTCTGAGCCTCAGTTCCAGCCCTGATGGCCAGGCCGTCTATTTCATCTGCGAAACTTACGACTATTACAACGATTAGGACTGGGAGGAAAGATGAAAAGATATAGAGCGGCTCTCGCGATCCTGATCCTGTGTGTATGCGGGACGCTATCGGCCGGGGCTTACCAGATGCTCAGCAGTTTCGACACCGCCACCCCGCATCGCTTTCAGCTGCAGGTTTTCGGATGCAGTTCCCTGAATCTGGCCGGCAAGGTCAGGGAGGTGGATTTCTACTACAATGGGGATAGTTATAGCGGCATCTCTGGCCTGGGCCTGGATTTCGGGATCGATCCCTGCAACGAGGCCGGGCTGGACGCCTGGATTGGCCATGGCGCCAAACTGCATTACAAAAGGCTGCTAAAGCAAAAGGCCAATAGCGTCCTGTCCATCGCCCCGGCCTACAACTTTGAGTATGGAACCTACGAAACCACCCCCGGTTCCAACCAAAACACTCCTCAAGGCTCGCAGAAATACTATGCCCACGGCCTTGAATTGGCCGTGCTCTATACTATCCCCATGTCTGAAAAAAACTCCTGTAACTTATCAGCCAGGATGAACCTCGACTTACTCAATTCCACCGGCAGATATGAAGTTCCCGGAGGAGGCGTCGAGGACATGGAGTGGGGTCCCTACTTCATTGCGCATGGCGGCGTCACAGCCAACTGGCGCTTCCATTTGGGGGGTCACATTGCCTTCATTCCCGAGTTGGGGCTGGAAGTTTGCTCCATGCGGAATGACGCTCCCATCGTCAGATTCAGCGGCGGGATGGCTGTTTCCGCCTCTTGGGATTTTCCAAAATAAGGAGTGTGCAAGATGAAAAAAGCGTGCGTCCTGCTTATCCTCTGCTCGAGCCTGGCACTGGGTTTTGCCAGTTCGGGCCCTATTGAAGTTCACAGCTACGGCTCCCTCAAGGCCGTAACCATCAACGTCTGGAGCGGCTCGGATTATCAGGGTGTGAGATCGTTTGGGTATTGGGAAACGCCGGAAATCCTCGAGCAGCGCTATCAGGGACTGGTTGAAGAATTGCGCGGGCTGCGGCCCGACGTGGTCTTTCTGCAGGAAGTCAATCCCGTGCGCAAATACAGCCGCCGCCTGGCGAAAGACCTCGCCATGGACGAGATCCACCAGGTCTGCATCGCTGGACTCAAAGTATTCGGTCTCGGCATCCCCAAAGGCTTCATGGAAGGCAACGCCATCCTGGCCAGGCCGGAATTGCGCCTGCAGAAAGTTGACGATTGGAAGCTGTCCGGCAGCCCCGGCATCTATTCGGACAACTTCACCTTCCACACGGATGAGACCGTTTCCGCGCTGGTTGGGCAGATCGTTTACGACGCCAAGCCGCTGAACCTCGTCTGCGTGCACCTCTCCGCCTATCCGGAGCGCGATCCGGCGCTGCAGGACAGTTTGCGGGCTCTCGGGATGCGCGATGGTTTATCGGCCGAAACCCTCGCTGATTTTGATAGAAAGTGGTCCGCGGGCCTGGAGCGCAGGGAAAAGGAAACGCGGCGCCTGCTGAAGCGGATCAAAGGACTGGATCAACAAACACCGCTGATCATGGGCGGCGATTTCAACGCGACACCCGGCTCGCCGGTGATGGCCAGGATCACGGAGGAAGGCGGGTTCACGGACAGCGCGGAAGGCATGCCAGAGTATTACACCTGGGACGCGGTGAACAACTCCAACACCTGGCACAGCGCCTTGCGGACCGACGCGCGCGGCAAACCGGACACGCCCTGGGAGAACTTCAGCTCCGCGGCAGCCTCGCTTTCGCGACGTCTGGATTACATCCTGCTGGACAAGTTTTGGAATGCATCCGACGTCATGGACAACCACCCGGCCTTCACAGATCCTGAAGACTCCCTCTATGTTTCCGATCACTACGGCGTGCTCACAGATCTCGACATGAAGCGCTTTCTGGCCGAGGCTCCCAAACAATTCGACACCATTCCGCGCTCGAAAACGATCGTCCTCTCCGGCTTTCCCATCCTGATGTACGACACGGACACCGGCTTCGGCTACGGCGCCAAGGGCTATCTGCGCAACGCCTTCCAAAGGAACGAATCCTTCGACCTGATCTTGTTTAACAGCACCAAAGGGGAACGCTGGTACAAACTGGAATTTTCGCTGCCGGACAAGGAATTGCGCCAACGCCGGAAATACCCGCTGGCCCTGGATCTGAAGATCGATTACGACAAATGGATCAACAGTAAATACTATCCCTCCGATTACGATTCCGCGACCGACGAACCCGAGGAATACCAAAAGGAACCGTTTGAGGTCCTGCTCATGCTGACGCACCCCTTCAACCGCTACCTGAACGGCCAGATTGGCCTGCGCTTCAAGCATGTGAGCATGTATGGCTACCCCGAGGGCGGTGATTTGGCAGGCGAACTTGAGGAGGAGTACCACAACGAAGCGGCCTACCTGAGCAACATCCTCAACCTGCGCCTGGATACGCGGGACAGTGTGAACAATCCCAGCCGGGGCTACGTTTTGCAGTATGAACTGGAATCCAACTATCTGCAGAACTCTATCCAAAACGCGTTGGATTGGGATTCGTTTGAGTGGGATAGAGAGAAATCCCTGCAGTTCAGCTGGGGCACGGGTTTCGACTTTCTGCGCCAAACGCTGAACGCTCAATATTATACGGTGCTGTTCTATCCGCGGACAGTCCTGGCCTTACGGGTGCAGGGAGCTTCGCAAACAATTGTGGAGGATGACCCCATTCCCTTGCCTGCGATGTTGCCCCTGGGCGGGGGGACCACGCTGCGCGGCAGCCCCACAGACCGCTATCTGGGCAACACCGTCGCGATTGGCAACGCCGAGGTCCGCTTCCCCATCTGGAAAGGCTTTGGCGGGGTCCTGGGCTATGATTTCGGTGAAGCAGTTTCCAACCGCGGTAAGCTCCGCTGGGACAAGATCGTCTCCAATCCCGTGGTGGGACTGCGCTACTACCTCGCCGACTTTGTCGTGCGGGCGGACATCGGTTTTGGCAAGGAAACCACCGGCTTTTACTTCAACTTTGGCCATGCGTTCTGAAAATTCGGCATATTATTGGGATAAATGCGCCAATCGCAGCCCAGATTCCCTTTTCCGGCAAAAAATAGTGCAGGAAAACCAGAAAAAACTTGACTAATAACTAGGACGCTACATTAATGGCGTCAATCTAACAACCTATGGAGGTTAATATGAAATCACTAAGATTTCTTCTGCTATTGCTCATAGCACTGCCCCTGATTTATGCCTGTGATCCCATCACAGAGGTGGACACTGTCGAAACACCAGTGATCAGTCCCAACGGCGGTCTTTACACTTCCTCCCAGAATGTGACCATCACCTGCGCAACCGTCGATGCCACCATCAAATACACCACTGACGGCACTGAGCCCGACTCCTCAGCCACGGCCATGACCTACACCGATCCCATCGTCGTGAACACCAACAAAACCATTAAAGCCATCGCCATCAAGGACGACTGGAACGATAGCGATATCGCCACCGCCGTCTTCACGGTCTACGACAAGATGGTCAGCATACCCGCCGGAACCTTCACCATGGGCCGCACCACTGGAACCGGCGACCCGGACGAACTTCCCGCGCATTCAGTGAATATCTCCAAGGCCTTCTACATCGGAAAGTATGAAGTCACGCAAGCCGAATGGGCAGCCGTAATGGGTTCCACGCCTTCGAACTTCGCCGGCGACAACCGTCCCGTCGAACAGATCAACTTCTATTCCACCCTCGTTTACTGCAACAAGCGCAGTATCGCCGAGGGCCTGACTCCCGTTTATACGATCTCCGGCTCCACCAATCCCACCGTTTGGGGCGCGATTCCCACCACCAACACCGCGTCCTGGAATGCCGCGATCTGCAACTGGAACGCCAATGGCTACCGCCTGCCTTCCGAAGCCGAATGGGAATACGCAGCCCGCGGCGCTTCCAACACCCCGGATTACCTCTATTCCGGCAGCGACACCATCGGCGACGTGGCCTGGTATGAGACCAATTCCAACGCCATGACCCACGACGTCGGCCTGAAGAACCCCACCGTGAAAGGAACCTACGACATGACCGGTAACGTCCAGGAATGGGTTTGGGACTGGTTCTCGCTGGATTATTACGCCTCCAGCCCCTCGATCGATCCATACGGCCCTGCCACCGGAACCGTGCACGTGATGCGTGGCGGCTCCTGGGATCAGAATGCCGGCCAATGCCGGATCGCTTTCCGCAACTGGGGCTCTCCGGAAAAAGGCGAAGACAGGGTCAGCAATTCCCGGCTCGGTTTCCGCGTCGTGCGTACCGCTGAATAGTTGTAAAACCTAAGCCATATTAACAGAAGTGCCATCCTTTCGGGTGGCACTTTTCATTTTTCCTGTGGTGGCCTCTGATGGCAAGCCTCTCTCATACCATAATATGTTTCCTTTTCAGTCTGTATTCATTTTTTTTCTGATACGGCGGGAGGATGTCAACTAGCTTTGGAAGGTTGAAGTCTTCCGTTATCACTACGCCGTCATTGCGCGCTCATTACGGGTAAAGGGCGTAATGAGCGCGCAATGACGGCGCAATGATACTGGGAGAGAAGCAGGATTTTGCGCCATTCCTGCTGGCTATGATCCCCCTGCAATATTGAAGTGCTAGCGAGCCGGTATCATCCAGACTGCAGGTAAGTGAATCTCAAACCTAAAGATGGGGAATAGGGCCAGGTCCCAGTTTCTGCTTCAGATATTGCAGAATGCCGGTATCCCTGGCCAGCGCAGTCCATTTCAGCAGTTGCGGGGAACTGGCGGTCGCTTGCAGGCGTTCCAGTTCATTGGCCAGGCGGTTCTTACTGAGGGAGGTGATGAGCGGGGCGCAGATCCGGCAGGCATCCAGGGTCGCGGGTTCGATCGCGCAATCCAGCACAACCGCGAACCGCAAGGCCCGGAGGATGCGCAAGGGATCTTCTCGGAAAGCCGTATCTGGATCGCGCAGGGAACGCAGCAGCCGGGCTTGCAGGTCGTCCAAGCCCCTTCCGCATGGATCCAGGACCGCGCCGCCCGCAATGTCCTGATAGAGCGCGTTGATGGTGAAATCCCGGCGCAGGCAGTCTGCACCCAAATCGGCAAACCGGACGCGGGGATGGCGGCTGCCCGGAAAATAGCGCTCGCTCCGGGTCATCACAAAATCCAGTTGGACGCTGCCATAATGCAGGGTCGCGGTGCCAAAACTCCGGTGCATTTCTGACGGGCCTGTCCGCAATTGCTGCTGCAGGAATCTGGCCAGGCGGATTCCGCCTTGAGGCAGTTCGACGGCGATATCGGCGTCCAACAAAGGCGTCTCGCGGTTCAGGAGCTCGTCGCGGACACAGCCTCCGGCGAAATAGGCCTTGCCGGAAAACTGGGTGCCGCGGAGCAAGTCAGCCAGAATATGGCGCAATTCGGACAAGTTCATAGCAATTCTCCGATCACGGAATTGGAGACGAACAGCGCAGCGGAACTCAAACGCAGGCGGGTTCCAGCCAGTTCCAGCAGGCCGAGCTGGCTCAAACGGGTGATTTCCTTGTTTTTTTCATCGGCCAGATCGCAGCCGAAACGCTCACGGTATTCAGCCAGGTCGATGCCATCCGTCAAACGCAGCCCCATCATTAGGTAGTCTTTGCGCAGATGTTCGGCGTCGCAAATTTGGGCGTGGGGCATGAAGGTTCCCTGCATGATCTGCCGCGCGTAGGCTTCCATACTTGCAGGATTGGTGTAGCGCCGGGGCGGTAAGAAACCGGCCGCTGCGGCTCCCAAACCCAAATAAGGTTGGCCTGTCCAATAGGCAAGGTTGTGGCACGAAGCGCGGCCTGGCCTGCAAAAATTTGAGATCTCGTAATGCTCGTAGCCGGCATCCAGCATGGTTTGGCGCAAAACGGCGTACTGGGCGGCCAGATTGTCCTCGCCGGGCAACTCCGGAGCCTCGCCATGCCTGAGTTTCCGACCCAGCGCTGATTCCTCGTCCAGCGTGAGCAGATAGGCGGAAAGATGCTCCGGATTCAGGGCGAGGAAGCGTTCCAGATTGCGGCGCAGGCTGTCCTGGTCGGAGCCGGGCAGGCCGTAGATCAGGTCCAGGGATAGGTTGACGTAGCCGAACTCGCGGCAAAGCTTGATCTTGTCAGGAATCTGGGCGCTGTGATGGCGCCGTTCGAGGTAGCGCAAATCGGCGTCGTCCAGGCTCTGGACGCCGATGGAAAGGCGGTTTACGGGTGTTTGGCCGAGTTGGGTGAGATAGTTCTCCGTGATTTGAAGAGGGTTTATTTCCAGGGTGATCTCGGCTTCGGGGGCTTTCTGGAAGCGTCCGCAGAGGGCGTTGACCTCATCCGGGTTCAGCAGCGAAGGAGTTCCGCCGCCGAAATAGATTGACGCTGCCCACACCAGTTCTGGCTTAGCGTTACAGAAGAGGTCGATTTCCCGGTGCAGCAGCTTCAGATACCCGGTTTTGGCGCGGATACTGAAGGGCGCGCTGAAAAAGCTGCAGTAGCCGCAGCGCGATAGGCAAAAGGGAATGTGCAGATAAACGGCTAGCGGGCCAGGCGGAAAATCCTGTTCCATCTGACATGCGGCGTATCGAAAAGCTTGTTGTATTCGATGCCTTTGGAAAAGAAGATCACGAAGGGCGTGCCGGTGATATCCGAACGGTCCAGGAAGCCCCAGTATCGGCTGTCTTCGCTCACGTCGCGGTTGTCGCCCATCACGAAGTACTTGCCTTGGGGAACCCGGATCGGACCAAACCAGTCGCGGTTGAAGACTTTCTTGCCGGGCTGGCCTTGCGCGTTCAGAATTGAGGCATTGGTATCCGCCACCGCCACTCTGTACGGTTCGTACCAGGAGTAGCCTGAAATATAGCCGTCATCCTGGCCTTCGGCGAAACGGTGCGGGATGATCTGCACCGGTGACTGCGGCGGTGAAGGTTGGGGGATGTCGTAGCATTCATAGCCGCGTTCGAACTTTTTGCCGTTGATGTACACGATCTTGTCGCGCACCTCCACAATATCGCCGGGCATGCCGATCACCCGCTTTACCACGTTCTTCCGGGCATAATAGGTGATGTTCATGAAGGTGAGGGGGAATTTGGCGAAGGAACTCTTCTTGTTCAGGTAGAGGGGGTGGAAGAGCTTGATGAAATTGCCGCGCGAATCCGGATGCTCGGGCGTGCCTTCCTCGATCTTGGGATAACGGAAGGTGACGATGTCCTCGCGTTTGGGATCGTTGAAATAGAACTTGAGTTTGTTCGCCACGAGGTAATCGCCGGTGAGCAGGGTCTTTTCCATCGAGGGGGAAGGGATCATGAAGTTCTGGAAAGTGTAGTTGCGGATGATCATCGCCACCACGAAAGCGAAGAGAATCGCCTCGATCCAATCCTGCAGCCAGGGTTTGCGCCGGCGGAACTTTTTACCTGCCGGAATGGGGGTTATGGTGTAGGCGGGCTCTTTGTACTCGGCCTTTTTGAGCTTGTCGCGGACCTTGTCTTTTACTGGGTTGGGAGCTTTCATCCTCTGAACTTCCTTAAAACTGATATTCTGTCCTCGAAATGGGCGGGCGCGGTTTTGTCAAGCAGGAAGTTTTTCCTATCCAGATGGAATCGTCTATGTCGGCAGGATCAAAAAGCCAGCATCAACAGCGCTTCGATCTCCCCGGCGGCGAATTTGACGATTCTGCCCACGCCGCGCGATTGCATGATGATGTCGCGCAGCTCGCCCAGATCGCTCTCCCGGATGCCCAGGTCACGCAGACTGGTTGCGGAGCCCCAGCTGGCGATCTTGTCCCGGAATCTGCGCAGAGCCAGAGCCACGCTATCGGCGGACCAAACGTTGCGGGCCCAATGCAGGAAGCGCTCCGGCTGCCTTTCGCTCACGTATTCTATCCAGGCGGGAAAGATCACGCCCAAGCCTTCGCCATGCGCGATCCTGGGATTCAACGCGGAGAAGGAATGCTCGATCGTGTGGCAGGCCCAGTCGCCGCCTTGAAGTCCGGCGCCGCTGATCCCGTTCAAGGCGAGAGTGGCACTCCAGGCCAGGTTGGCACGGGCCGCGAGGTCGCAGGAGTTTTCTTTCAGGCGGTCGGTCATTTCCGCGATGGTGCGCAGCAGCGCGGCATCCACGGCGAGGGTTGCCGCCGCGGTTTCGTCCATGAAGATGTATTCCAGGATGTGCGCCATGGCGTCCAAAGCGCCGTTGACAGTTTGCTTGAAGGGCAGGCTGCATTGCACGGAGGGATCGATGATGGAAACTTTGGGATAGAGAAGCGGCGAGCCGATGCCCCATTTCTTGCGCTCTTCCGTGTTGGTGATCACGGCGGTGCCGTTCATTTCGCTGCCGGTTGCCGAAAGGGTGAGCACGGTGAAAACGGGCAAAGCTTTGTTGATGCGTTCTTTACCCGTGAAAGCGTTCCAGACGTCATCGAGGAAGAACCCCGCGGCGGTTGCCTTGGCGCTGTCGATCACGCTGCCGCCGCCTACAGCCAGGATGGAGTCCACATTTTCCTGCCGGGCCACTTCGATCAGTTCGCGCGATTTTTCCAGGGTGGGATTGGCCTGCACGCCCCAAGCCTCGATCCAATCGATCTGGCTGGCTTTCAGGCTTTCACACACCTGAGTGTGGACGCTGTTTTGGCGGATCGAGCCGCCTCCTGCCACAAACAAACATTTGCGAACGCCTGCGCCGCTCATTTCCTGCCCTAAAACTTTTATCATGCCCGAACCCAAGTGGATGCGGGTGGGGTTGTAAAAACTAAAGGAATCCATTCCTTCTCCTTAAACATCCTGATAAGCCCGGTCTGTGCCGGGATTACAGAGATATACTAAGGTAAAGCCCCATTGCAGGCAAACGGAATTAGAGTCAGCAGCACCGGTGTCCTGATCAGAACGCCGCGGGGAGTGTTTAGATGTCCAGCACTGACTCGAGCATGTCTCCCGGTTTCATGTAACGCAACTGGGCTATCTGGAGTTCATAGAGCCGGTAGCCGGGATCGGCTGCGTCCTGCCAGTAGTCATAGATGAAGGTGGCGAAATCCGCGACCTCTTTCTTGCGCGGCACGTCATCCACTTGCGCAAGCGTTCCTGAGCCGCGCAGATAGCCGGTGTTAGCCCCGTCCCGGTAGAGCAGGCAAAACTCCGCCCGGGGATTGGCCGCGATCTGCGCGCTCTTGTGGTCGGTCGCTCCGGTGGCGAAATAAAGCCTGCGTCCTTTGCAGATCAAGGTCATGGGCCGCAGCCTCGGCTGTCCGTTTTCGCAGGTTGCCATATGCACCATTTGGGTAGCTTGCAAGGTGTCCAGGATTTCCAGTGTCATGAGGGTCGCTCCTTGCTGGATCGATTTTGGTCGCATGGGAAGCTGGAGCCCGCTTTTGTCAAGCCCGGTGTGCTCCAAACTTAGTTCTTGACAAGCCGGGACGCTCCGCGAGTTTTGCAATAATCAAGATTTTTCGCCTGAATTCACCCTCGCAAGGAGCTGTCGATGCGCCTGACCCTGTGCCTGGCAAGCCTGTTATTCCTGATATGCGGCCTGAACGCCGTAGTCACGGAAGTGGGCTCTTTGCGCGGATTCGTCTATGGCGCGGAACCTGCCTGCGCCTACGATAACTGGGTGTCGCACATCTCGGAGGGACAGGTCTCGTGGCTCAATGTATATGCACCTTGGGAAGAACAGGATGACGATTTCGGGGATTTCCGCATCCCCACCACAGAGGAATTGCGTAATTGGGACAGTGTCGTCGCGGATTTCCTGGCTCTGGATTTGGAAGGCGCGCAGACCAAACTGAACCAATTCGGCTATCCCTTTGAAGTGGTGCAATTCCAGGACCTCGACAGCGGCCGCAACCTCTATCTGATCCGCGAGATCATCAACGACGACGTGGATACCAACGAAACAGCTGACCCCGCAGACGACGAAACCGGCAGCTTCGACTACGGCTGGGGACTTTATATCTACGATCCCTATGCCTCGCGTCCCATCCTGCTGACCGCTGTGCATCCCGCCGACGACTATCCCGCGCCGGTTTTCGCGCTGGAGTCTTTCCTCGATCTGGACGCCCGGTTTTTGCTCATAGCCGGTGCAGGCCGCGAAGTTGCCTACATCCCGCCCTACAACAGCAACAACCAGTCGCTCAGCGATCCCTCCCGGTTTGCCGACCATCCTTTCAACGTCGCCTACCAACGCTGTGCCGACCAGATCCGCGCCCTCACAGGCAAACTGGAATTCTCGCTCCAGATCCATACCTACGACTGGAACAAGTATCCCGGCCAGCCCAACGTCATGCTGTCCGCGGGGAATGGCAGGAATTATCCGGCTCTACCCATCCGCGACGATTCGCGTGCCGGACACGACCTCATCAACCACACTCCGTTCCTGATCCATCCTGCCAATTCCCTGGGCACGCATTCCGAAGTAGATATCCTGGATTACTACTGCGTCCGTTACGACAACACCGTTCCGGTCATCTACCATCAGGAGGGGCACACCGTCACCGTGCCCTACAATTCGGAGCTGCCCGGAGCCGAGTTCAACCAGCAGATGCTCTATACCGCGCCGCAGAACCTCTACGACGTGTATTCTCCCTTTCTGCACGTGGAAATGGACGAACTGCCCAAGTGTTATGAGCGCACCGAAGCCAACTGGCGCTGGTTTTATGGCTACCAAAGCGAAAGCCAGACTTGGAACCTGAGCCAGCGCTACACCCGCTTCATCCAGTTCTACCGGCCCTTCCTGAACGCCCTGCACACGGTCGTGGACAGCATGCTGGTACTGGACGATGG
Organism: Candidatus Cloacimonadota bacterium; assembly: GCA_027318475.1. Taxonomy (GTDB): domain Bacteria; phylum Cloacimonadota; class Cloacimonadia; order Cloacimonadales; family Cloacimonadaceae; genus Syntrophosphaera. The sequence goes on from DAHVPC010000004.1 coordinate 31,270, forward strand.
CACCGGGCCTTCCAATCCGGAAAACTTGCGCCTGACCGCTCTGGGTAACTCCAACTGCGTCTTTGCCTGGGACAGAAGCTACTGCTACGATTTCGACAGCTATGTCATCACCCTGCGCTACGAGCAGGACGGCGCCGAGATCCACCAGACCTTCGACCGCAACACCAATCCCGAATTGGCCTGGCAAAACACCTCTTCCTACACCCTCGATCTTGGCACGGAAAACAGGCTCTACTACCTGCGCATCCAGGCCCGCGACAAACATGGAAACAGCAGCCCCTTGAGCAACGAGGTCAAGGTCTGGAAACTGCCCGATCCCATCACGGAATTCACCGCCACGGAAGGGGATGGCATGGTGGACCTCAGTTTCAGCAGGGATCCCGCCATGCCCCTTGGTTTCAACATCTATAGGGCAGCAGGCAACGGAGATTTTACATTGCTGGCTTCCTGGCGCGATACTCCAGAGCTAGTTGCGACAGCCAGTTTTGACTACACGTTACTCGATCAAACCGCGGAAAACGGCACGGTTTACCGCTATCAGGTCAGCGCTGAATACACCGGCAATTACGAGGTTTTCCATTGGCGGATCCTCATCGCAAGCCCCTTTGCGCGCTATTCCCTCACGCTGCAAAACGTTCAGAACGATCTGTCCCAAGCCCTGCTGATCGGCGTGAATCCGCTCGCTACCGATGGTTGGGATAGCTACGACGTCGAGCGGGAAAGTACTTCCGGTCCCCTCGTGATCGTCACTCCGGCTTTGGGTGATTCCGATCCGCTCAGCCAGGATGTGCGCGCGCCCTTCGATCCGGAAGTATCCTGCAAAGTCTGGCCCATCCAGTATCGCAGCCAATACACCCAGGTTCCCCTGGTCCTCACTGCCGACCCCAATCTGCTGATCGAACGCGGCGAACTTCTGCTCTACGATGTGGAGCGCGACCATTGGCACGACCTGCGCGCCACGCCCTACAGCTGGCAGAGCAACAGCAGCTCCTGGCAGAATCTGCGTTTTTATTGGGGATTCCAGCCTCCTGGCGTGCAGTTTCCTTCCGCTCCGGATGTGCTGCAGTGGCTGGGAAGCTCTCTGGACCTACATTGGGAGGTCGTCAACCAACCCCGCGTCCAAGCCGTGGACATCTATCTGGTCAGCGCCACGGATACGCTTTTGATCGAAACAGGTTTGCCGCCTCAGCTGGGACAGTGGACTTATACGCCGCAGAACGCCATCAGCGCAGCGCAATTGGCTGTGCTTTTGCACACGATCGACGGCTCGCAGAGCTGGCATTACTCGCAGCAGCGCTTCAGCATCATTCCCTCCAATATCGTCTATGAACGGGATCCGGGCTATTCCCTGCTCAGTTTTCCAGTCCCCGGTTTCCAGCACAGCGTGGCGGAATTGCTGGGCAGTTCCGCTTCCGCCTGGACACTGGGTCCGGACTCGCTTTGGCTGCCCGCGCAAACTCTCCACTCGGGAACCGGTTATCTGATCTGGCATCCCCAAGCTTTCCAGCTCAATATTCCCGCGTCAATACCTGTCGCCGCGGTGACCCAGAACCTCCATCCGGGCTGGAACCTGGTCCCCAACCCGCTGTGCCATGCTTTCGAACTGCGCGATCTCTATTTCATGCAAGGCGCAAACCAGCGCAGTTACGCCGATCTGGTGGCCGATTCGCTGCTCATGCCGCGAGTTTACCTGCTTGGTTCCCAGGGATACTCTCTGGCGGATCAGCTGCCTCCAGGCCAGTCCGCGCTGCTTTTTTACAATAGCGCCCAGCCCCTGTCCGTCGTTTTCAATCCTTGGTTCCATACTGGCGGAACCATCGCCTGGGAGGACCAGTGGCAAGTGGGGTTGGATGTTTCCGACGGTTTCCACTCCAGCGATTCAGTGCAAATGGGAACCGCGGACCTGAGCTCGCCTGCCTTCGACATTATGTTCGACCTGCCCAAAGCGCCGGCCTTCCCGGACTCCCCTTACCGCCTGGTTCTTATACCGGAAAATCCACCCGCGAATGCTCCGGCAGAGCTGCAATGCGAGTACCGGGGCTTGTTTCCCTGGTACAATGAGGCGGATAAGGCCTGGCAGTTCCAACTGGCTGTGAATGACCTGCGTCCGCTGCGCATCAAACTCAGTTCATCTGAATTACCGCCCGGCTACAGCTGCGAACTGCTTTTCCAGGGCCAGAGCCTCTTCCTGTCCGATGGCGGCCAATTCTGGTTCGATCCGCCCCACACCGGTTTGTTCACGGGTTACCTCATGATCCGCAGCTATATGCCCCAGAGGGATCTGGTGCAGAAATCCAGCGTCCCGGGCATCTACCCCAATCCCTTCCGCGACCAGGTTTCCATCGCTTTGCCGGATTGGAAGGGAAAGGAAGCCGATGTGGCGGTTTTCAACCTGCGCGGCCAGAAGATCCGCCAACTGCACAGCGGGATCGCCGACTCCGCGAGTTTGACCCTGCATTGGGACGGACTTGACGAACATGGCAAACCGGTGGCAGCAGGAGTGTATTTGCTCCGCGTTCCCAGCCAGAGCGGGTCGGTCAGCCGGAAACTGGTCAAGTTCTGAGTTTCCCCAGCTGAACTACAACCGGTTCCGAGATCATCCGATATCTCCCTGTCGCGCAGTTAATTCTGGCCGGGCTCCCGCCTCTGGCAGTCAATCAAGCGTCAATCAAGCCTCAATCACTTGTCTATTATTGACGCTTGATTGACTAGTGATAGACAAGTGATTGACTGCCAGAGGCGGGGGCGGAGTTAGCGTGTATAGAGTATCAGGTGGTATTGCCAATTGTTTCACTTCCGTTGCAAATCGCTGTTTTAGTGAAACCCCAGTTTCATTCTCTTCCGAAATTCAATACTAACCGCCTTGATTAATGAAAAGGACGTCAGAGACACCGGGCGGCATTCCCACTTATCGAAGGGCTTTTTCGGTGAGACTTTTCAAATGGCGTTTTCTTTCTGGCGCTTACTTTTTGCTTGACAACCCATGGACATTTTGCATGAATGACATTGAAATTACAGGAGGAAAAATGAGAATTATCCTTCTTACGTTTTTACTGATTACCGCCGTCACTGCCCTTGCTGCGGAAGCCGCCGATTCCACTGCCGCTTGGATTGATTCCACCGGTATTTTCAATTACGATATGCCCTTCAACGGATGGAAGATGTACCTGAACCGTGCGGAGTGCGTGGATCGCGACGCGGCGTGCCGTTTCCTTTCCGTCATCGCCCTGGTGTTCATCAGTTTCCAGAATAATTGGATTTCGTCCACGACCGGAGACGCAGAGTACTTTATCGACAGAACGAATATCATCGGAGTCACCTATCCCGGCAATTGCGTCACAGTGGTGCTTTACTACTCCCTGGGCCCCCTGCGGGAAGAATATACCAAGCCCTATCTGGACCTGCAGGAAGCGGAACAAATGATTGACGACATCTACCTAAAGATTAGCAATGACAGCAGTGTGTTTACAATCCCCTGATGCCGGCTCGCTCCAGGAAACTTGCCGGGAAGATTGGCAAGCAAGCTGGGCAGAGCAAGGAAGAAAACTGAAGCGTTGATGAGGCAAATATCCATGTGGCGCAGATTGGGTTGGCTCCCCAGGAAGGTTCATAGCTGCGAAAATGAAGATGTTTCGCATGATTGGAATCATGCGCAATGCTCTTAAAATCTTAATGTACCAAGCCAAAAATCCCCCAACAGCAGCTCATCTATTACCATGAATAGGGATAACCAGTATTTCTGCCTTGAAGACCTGTGAACCCGTATTATGCACACTATCAGACCTGGAGGTATTTACTGATGAGGGTAAACGCACTACTGGCGCAGCACAAAGAATTATCTGTTATTTTTCCAGGATTCGATGGCTTGAAAATCCCTAAAATGAGTCCGAATTTGCATAGAAACTGATACCAGAACGTCCAATAACGTCCTAAGACCACTTAGACACAGTCTAACGCCAGTTCTATCTATCTCACCACCCTATAAGCCTTTAAGGCCACTGTGACAGGTGAGAACCATTTGCAGGTTTGGATGATACATTATAGCGTGGACCGCGAATCCGTTGTTTGTTTGGATTTTGGATGTTGCACGGTGTTTGAATGCGGCACACACTCAAGAATAAAAAGGCAATTGACAATATCCGGGCTGCCTTGAATGTGGCGCTTGCCCGCCAATCCAAATTGGAATAACGGCCAGCATCAACTACTGCAAAGATTTAGATAAGGATAGATGAATATGAGCGAAGTACTCCAACCGATCCCCTACAAGCATTTGCCAGCCAATTTTGTGGTTAATTCCCACGCCTCTGTGGCTGCCTACATGAACTCCCTGCTGGAGCAGCCGATCGCCTGCGAAGGCTGCCTGATCGAGCTGCTGGAAAAGTACTCGGAACTGCTGAGCGCCGTTTCGGACGAACTTTCCTGGCGCTACATCCGGATGAGCGTGCATGCCGACGACAGCGCGTATGAGGCCGCCTACAACGAATATTACAGCCAGGTGGTGGCGCCTTTGGAGCCGCTGAGTTTCCAGCTGAAGAAACGCTTCTACGCCAGCCCGTACCGTGCCAAACTGCCCGCGGAACAATACGCGCATCTGAACACGATGATCGCCAAGGATATCGAGATCTTCCGCGAGGAAAACGTGCCCCTGAAGGTCCAGGAATCCGAGCTGGCCAATAAATACGCGGGGATCGTGAGCAAAATGACCGCGGAGTTCGACGGCAAAGAGCAGACCGTGGCGCAATTGGGCGTTTACTTAAAGGATCCGGATCGAGACAAACGCGAAGCCGCCTGGCGTTTGCGCATGGGTTGTTTCGCCTCGCAGGAAGAGGAATTCGACCGCCTCTTCGACGAACTGCGCGGCTTGCGCACGCAGATCGCCAGGAACGCCGGATTTTCCAACTACCGGGACTTCATGCACAAGGAAATGGGGCGCTTTTCATACACTCCGGAAGACCTCTTCAAGTTCCACGACGCGGTAGAGAAGGTGGTGATGCCTTTCGTGAGGGAATTGGACGCCCGCCGGAAAAAGGCTTTGAACCTGGACGCGCTGAAACCATGGGACACCACTGTGGACCTGGATGGCAGGAAACTGCAGCCGTTTGAGACCACGGAGGAATTCCTGGCCAAGTCCGTGCAAGTGCTGGAGAAAGTTAATCCAGCCTACGCCCGGCAACTTACGCTGATGGACAACACCGGCCTCCTGGACCTGGAAAACCGCAAGGGCAAAGCGCCCGGAGGCTACAACACCAGCATCAACAACCTCGGTTCCTCCTTCATCTTCATGAACCACGTAAAACTGCACAACGACGTGGTCACCCTGCTCCACGAAGCCGGCCACGCCATGCACGCCGCCGCGATGAAGGACATCGTTCTGGCGATGTATCGCGAAACGCCCAGCGAGGTGGCGGAACTGGCCTCCATGAGCATGGAACTGCTCAGCATGGACTATTGGGACGAGTTTTACAAGCAGGCCAGCGACCTGAAAAAAGCCCGGCAGGATCAGCTGGAGGGCTGCCTGACCTTCCTGCCCTGGTGCATGACCGTCGACGCGTTCCAGCACTGGGTCTATCTGCATCCGGAACATGATCCCGCCGAGCGGAAAAAAGCCTTTTTGCAGATCAGCGGACGCTTCGCTTCAGACATCGATTGGAGCGGCCTGGAGCAGTTTAAACACCTGCGCTGGATGATGCAGCTGCACATCTTCGAAGTTCCCTTTTACTACATCGAATACGGCATGGCGCAGCTCGGCGCGCTCTCCGTCTACATGAACTACCGTCGCGATCCCAAGCAGGCTTTGCGCAAGTATCAGGACTTCCTGAACCTGGGCTACAGCAAACCGGTGAGTGAGATCTACCGCGCCGCGGGCATCGAATTCGACTTCAGCGAAGCCCGGATCGGCGAACTGGTGGATTTTGTGAAAGCCGAACTGGCCGAGGTGGCAAAACTCTGAGCGGAAGCGTTCCATGCTCTTCATCGTAAGCGGCGAAAACTACGCGCCCTTCAACATCGCCAGCGAGGAACACATCCTGGCGCACTTCACTGAGGACGTGTTCCTGCTCTACGTGAATGCGCCGTCGATCATCGTGGGGCGGCATCAAAACACCCTGGCGGAGATCAACCAGGACTACGTGCGGGAACGCTCCATCCCGGTCGTGCGCAGGCTTACTGGCGGCGGGACGGTGTTTCACGACCTGGGCAACCTAAACTTCAGTTTCATCATGAAGCGCGGCGGGGACGAGGACCGGGGCTTCGCCAAATATACCGCGCCGGTGCTGGCCGCTTTGCATGAATTGGGCGTGGACGCGGTTCTGGAAGGGCGCAACGACCTGACCATCGGTGGCTTGAAATTCTCTGGAAATGCCCGCGCGGTACATCGGGACAAGATCCAACAGCATGGCACGATCCTGTTTTCCTCCCGGATCGAAGACCTGACTCAGGCCCTGAAAGTGCATCCCCTGAAGTTTTCCGGCAAGTCCGTGCAGTCGGTTGCCAAAAGGGTCACCAACGTTGCGGAGCATCTCGCCAAACCGCTGTCGTTGGAGGAATTCATCCGCCTGATCCAGCAACAGGTGCTGCTGCAGTATCCCGATGCCCGGCCATATTCCTGGACGGAAGAGGATCTGGCGGATATCCGCGCGCTGGTGGACGCCAAATACGGCACCTGGGACTGGAACTACGGTTCCTCGCCCGCCTACAACCACGTCCGGGCGGTACGTTGCGCCGCGGGCATCATCGAATTCCACACCGATGTCCACAAGGGCGTGATCACCGCTCTCCGCATTTATGGCGACTTTTTCGGGCAGCGCGATCCCGCTGAATTGGAGCGCGCCCTGACCGGGCTACCACACCGCCGGGACGCGATCCTGGCCATCCTTAGGGAGCAGCCGTTGACCGAGTTCTTTGGCGCTGTGACGGCCGAAGAAGTACTTTCCGGGCTGTTCTGAACCTTTCACCCCATCCCTGACAAAGCTGTATTTCCTTGACCGGAACCTCCCCAAAAAAAACCTTGACCGATAGGGGCGGCTTTTTAGAGTGGCTGGATAAAATTATGGAGCAGGGATGAATATACATTTTCGAGATGTTCAAACGGGAAGCGTGGAAGCGCGCGCTATCATGGAGATCGCCGACGGGGTTTTCCTGAACGAGATCACCATCCTCAACATCGAGGGCGAGATCGTGGTGGAATTCCCCAAAAAGAGCTTCATGGGCAAGAACAAACGCACTTTCTATCTGGATATCATCACTTTTGAGGACAGCAACAAACGCATCGTGTGGGAGCTGGAGATCAAGTCCGCCTATCGTGAATGGCGCAAGGCGAACAAGAAAGTTTTGATTTACGAACAAAAATAAGATATCTGGAGGATCCCCATGATCACCGACCTGCAAGACATCATCTCCACGAATGTGCGCGGTATGAAGCGTTCAGCCATCCGCGAACTGCTCAAGTTTCTTGGCCAGCCGGGCCTCATCTCCTTCTCCGGAGGGTTTCCCGCCCCGGCAACTTTTCCCATCATTGAGCTCAAGGAAATCATCACCGAAGTGATGGACAACGAAGCCGCGTTCGCGCTGCAATACGGCGCCACGGAAGGCGACACCCTGCTGCGCACCCTGATGGTGGAGCGCTACAAGAAAGCCGGGCTGGACATGAGCATCGACAATATGATCATCACCACGGCCTCGCAACAAGCCCTGGACCTCATCGCCAAGATCTTCATCGACCGCGGGGACACCGTGATCGTGGGCCTACCCTCTTACTTGGGCGGCCTGAGCGCGTTCAATTCCTACGGGGCGGACATGATCGGCATCCCCATGGACGAGGAAGGCGAAGATCCCGAGATCATGGAAACCAGGATCAAGGAAGCCATCGCCAGAGGCAAGAAACCAAAGTTCATCTATGTGATCCCGGACTTCCAAAACCCCGCCGGCATGACCATGAGCGAAAAGCGCCGCAAGGAGATCATTGCCATCGCCCACAAGTACGACATCCTCATCATCGAGGACAGCCCCTACCGCGAATTGCGCTACGAGGGCACTGACCAACGCACCATCTATGAACTCGACGGCACCGGCCAGGTTGTGCTGCTGGGCACCTTCTCCAAGATCTTCTGCCCCGGCTTCCGCATCGGTTGGGTGGTGGGGCATCCGGACATCCTGGATAAGATCGTGGTCGCCAAGCAAGCCACCGACCTCTG
>DAHVPC010000004.1:39558-43931 GCA_027318475.1 Candidatus Cloacimonadota bacterium
CGCATCGCCGCCCGCTACATCGAAAAAGGCTACCTCGACCCCAAGATCAGGCAGATCCGGGAAATGTACCAGGCCAAGCAGAAAGTGATGCTGGAGTCCCTGCAGGAATTCATGCCCGAGGAATTCACCTGGATCAAGCCGCAAGGAGGATTGTTCCTGATGGCCTACGGACCGGAAGGGATCGACACCAACGCCCTCCTGCTGGATTGCATCAAAGAAGCCAACGTGGCTTATGTGGCCGGCACTTCCTTCTTCTGCGACGGCAAGGGCCAAAACACCATGCGCCTGAATTTCTCCTACGAATCGCTCGAACAGAACCGCGAAGGCTGCAAGCGCCTGGGTGACTTCTACAAAAAGGTCCTGGCCGCCAGATCCTGAGACCGCCTGAACGCAAACAAAAAAGTAAAATATAGAACCTGGAGGAAATATGCCTAAGAAAGTCGAAAAAGACCGCATGGGCATGATCATACGGGAAGAAGACACGCCGGAAAAGATGGAAGTGGAGATCACGGAAGTCAAGGAGCCCGGCGATGAGGATTCCCCCGTGCTGATATATTACAACTGGTGCAAAAAGTGCGGCATCTGCGTCGCCTTTTGCCCCACCGGCTGTTTGGGCCGCAAAGCCGACGGCTCGCCCTATGTCGCCGCGCCGGAAAAATGCATCCATTGCGAGACCTGCGACAGGCTTTGCCCCGATTTCGCCATCACCGGCGCCAAAGACCGCTGAGGATTACGATCGATGAAGAAAACTGCTACCACAAAATCCGCCCCCAAACCCAAAACCAAGGCCAGCGCCCCCAAACAGGAAACCAAACTGGAGGAATTGCAGGCGATCCGCGAACGCAAGACCGTGCTGATGCAAGGCAACGAAGCGGTCGCTTACGGCGCTTTGGACGCCGGCTGCAACTTCTTTGCCGGCTATCCCATCACCCCCTCCACAGAAATTGCCGAGATCCTCGCCACGGAACTTCCCAGACGAGGCGGCGTCTTTGTGCAGATGGAAGACGAGATCGCCAGCATCTGCGCCATCACCGGAGCCTCCTTGGCAGGGGCAAAATCGCTGACCGCGACCTCCGGACCCGGATTTTCCCTGATGCAGGAAGGCATCGGCTTCGCCAAGATCACCGAAACTCCGTGCGTGGTCGTGAACGTCCAGCGCGTGGGTCCTTCCACCGGCATGCCCACCAGCTGCGCGCAAGGCGACATCCAGCAATCCCGCTGGGGCAGCCATGGCGACAGCCCGGCGATCGTGCTCTATCCGGACAGCGTGAAGGAATGCTACGAGCTCACCATCCGGGCGATCAACCTTTCCGAGAAATACCGCACCTGCGTGATCCTGCTGCTGGACGAGGTTTTGGGCCACATGCGCGAAGCGGTGCGCCTGCCCGATATGGCCAACGTGCGAGTGATCTCGCGCATCAAACCCACCGTCCCGCCCCATTGGTACAAGCACTACGACGAAAACCAGAAATACCTTTCGCCCCTGGCCAGCTATGGCGAAGGCTACCGTTTCCACGTGACGGGACTCACCCACGACCAGCTGGGCTTCCCCACCAACAAAGCCACCGAAGCGGCCGACATGATGGAACGCCTGCGCAAAAAGATCACCTACAACATCCGCGACCTCGTCCAGATCGAGAGCTACAAGATGGAAGACGCCAAGATCGCCATCTTCGCCGCGGGTATCGTTGCCCGGGCTGCCAAATCGGCGGTGGTGATGGCCCGCAAGGAAGGAATTCCGGTCGGGCTGCTGCGGCCGCTCACCATCTGGCCTTTTCCGGATGACGCGGTGCGCAAGATGCTGCGTGACGTGGACGTCGTGGTGGTACCGGAACTAAACCAGGGTCAGCTCTCGCGCGAGATCCAGCGTTTGGTGAAAGACCGCAGCGACAGCAAACTGATCAAGATCCAGCGCGTGAACGGTAAACTGATCTCGCCCACGGACATCCTGCGCAAAATGAAGGAGGGCATCTAACCATGGCCACCATCCCCCAACGCATCATCCACGAATACCTGCGCCACGACAAGAAATTCCCCCACGTCTGGTGTGCTGGCTGCTCCAACGGCATCGTCCTCGGCTCGATCATCCGCGCCCTTGCTGGCATGGACATCGACCGCGACGACATCGTCATGGTCTCCGGCATCGGCTGCTCTTCGCGCATGCCGGTCTATGTGGATTTCAACACCCTGCACACCTTGCACGGCCGCTCGATAGCCTATGCCACGGGCGTCAAACTGCACAAACCCCACCTGAAAGTCATCGTCATCACCGGAGACGGCGATTGCACGGCCATCGGCGGCAACCACCTGATCCACGCCGCGCGCCGTAATATAGACCTCACCGTGATCCTGATCAATAACAATATTTACGGCATGACGGGCGGACAATGCTCCCCCACCACCCCGCACGAAGCCATCGCCACCACCGCGCCCTATGGCAACATTGAGCCGGACTTCAACGTCTGCGAACTCGCCATGGGTGCCGGAGCGTCATATGTGGCGCGCACCACGGCGTTCCACACACAGGAGACGCAAAACATGGTCAAGGAGGCGATCGAGCATCCCGGCTTCTCACTTATTGAAGTGGTCAGCGCCTGTCCGGTCATCTTTGGCCGCCTGAACAAGAAAGGCGGAGCTCCGCAAATGATGAAGGACATGCGCGACAACTCCGTTCCTCTGGCCGCAGTGGAAAAACTGCCCCCGGACAAGCTGGAAGGCAAGATCATCCGCGGTGTTCTGCGCAAGGAACTGCGTCCCGAATTCTGCGCCCAATATGCCGATCTGGTCAAGCGCGTCCAGGCTAAAGGAGGCGAAGCATGAACAACTACGAAATACGCCTTTCCGGAAGTGGAGGACAAGGCCTCATCCTGGCCGGGATCATTCTGGCCCGGGCTGCGGTTTTGGATAAAAGGCGCGTCACCCAGACCCAGAGCTACGGCCCTGAATCCCGCGGCGGATCTTCACGCGCTGATGTCATCATCAGCGACCAGGAGATATATTTCCCCGAGGCCACGAACTTCGACTGCCTGCTGGCGCTCACTCAGGAAGCCTGCGACAAATATCTCTTCGACCTGCGTGACACCGGCACCCTGATCATCGACACCACCTACGTGAAAAACCTGGCCCTGGCTGCCGAAAACACCTTCGAACTGCCCTTCACGGACATCGCCATCGAAAAATTGGGCAGCCCCATCACCACCAACATCCTGTCGCTGGCCTTTCTGGTGAAGATCACCGGCATCGTCAAGGAAGCCTCGCTCAAGCAATCCATCGCCGAAACGGTCAAGCCCGCTTTTGTGGCGCTCAACCACCAGGCCATGCAGCTGGGCTTCGATCTCGCCGAGAAATACGGAAAGTAGGGCCGGAAGATGATCAAACGCATCTCCCACATCGGCATCGCGGTCCGCGATCTGGACGAAGGCATCGCCTTTTACCAGAAACTCGGTCTCACCCTCGAAGGAACAGAAGAAGTGCCTTCCCAAAAGGTGAAGGTGGCCTTTTTCCCTGTTGGCGACACGCGCATCGAACTGCTGGCACCCACTGCGGATGACAGCCCGATCGCCGGTTTCCTGGAGAAGAAAGGCGAGGGGATCCAGCATATCGCCTTTGCCGTGGACGACCTGCCCGAACAGCTGGAAAAAGCGCAGGAGGAGGGGATCCGGCTCATCGACAAGGAACCGCGTCCCGGAGCCCACAACGCCGAGATCGCCTTCCTGCACCCCAAATCCAGTTTGGGCGTCCTGATCGAATTCTGCAAGGAACATAGCCACTAAGCGCCTGGTTTTTGTAAGCAGGCAAGATATCTGCCGCGATGCCTTCACAGGTGTCGCGGTTTTTTGTTTGGAGAGATCATCCATCGCTGCGGAACACCGCGTTTACGCTGTCGGTCCACTGTCATCAGGCGGTTCATAATTGGATTGGAACTGTGTTATCAGGTTCTCTTTCAAACTGGGAGGGCGTGTCAGATACGGCTCATCGCACCCTCCGGGGGCTTCCAACCCGGTAAGCAAGAGAGCGTCCTCATACTTCACCCACCAGATTGTACTTGAGCCTTTTTTCATGGCGCGGCTTATGCTCCATCCTGAGGGCTGGCCCGCCCTCCCCTCCAGCATCTCTCTAACGCCTCCCCCGGTATTATGGGGAGGCCATAAGGAGGCGATAAGGTGCTGATCAGGAAACCCGCGAGTCTGTCGCGGGGATCAGCTCCGGAATACCGGGAATTGTGTTCAGTGTATCGGGTGCTACTTGGGCTTGGAATGGGATCGCAGAATCCCTTGCAACAGGGCAGGCCGTGGCGGTATGAAACAGTTATATTCCTCATCCAACACCTTTTCATGAGCCAATGGTTTCCAGCCTTGTGCCATTGCGTAAAG
>DAHVPC010000050.1:0-9171 GCA_027318475.1 Candidatus Cloacimonadota bacterium
CTCCCGGTCATCACAGCGACCGGAACAGCCGATGCCGGGATCGAATTCCTCAAATTCGCAGATGGCGGACGGCCTGTTCTCAAATGCTACGGCAACGGCGGTACCAGCTCCACTTACGATGGAGCTTTCGCGATCGCTGGCGGTGATTACTTCACCTTCAACGGGATCGACGTGCAGATCGCCGGTGGAGCCGAGACTGCTGCCGGAGTCTTCACGTATCCCCTGGAATATGGCTATTACTTGTACGCGGCCTCAGCCACAAACGGCGCGCAGCACAACACGATCAAAAACTGCCGCATCGTCCTCAACAACGCAAACAGCAAATCCTGCGGGATATACCAGTCCTTTGGAGTCACTCCCACATCCGACGACGGGACCAATTCCTACAACCAATATCTCTACGTCACCGTGGAAAACTGTCACGATGGCATCCTGCTCGGAGCGACCAATACCAGCTACGCGGATCAGGGCAATACGGTCAGCCATTGCCTGATCGGAGCCGAAACGCCCGGCAGCATCGGGGGCAGCGGAGACTCCGGAGCCGATGGCATCGAATGTTTGGCACAGAGCAACCTGACGTTGTCCTACAACGAGATCCGCAACATCACCGATCCCGGCGGCACCGCGATAGGCATCTCAATCAGCGGCGGCAGGGGTACAAACTACGTCCACGACAACTATATCCACGACGTCAGGGCCGCCGCGGACTGGTATGTTTTGGCCTGTGAGGGAATGTATTTACATCTGAATTATCCGGGGCCGCATGATCTGTATGTGTATAACAATGTGATCACTGGGCTGTCCTGCGGCTATACGGGAAATCCGATCACCACCGACACCGTGATGGGAACGGCTGGCATCAAAATGCTGGGCAGCAGCGGGAACTACTACATTGATTTCAACAGCATCCTCGTGGACGGCTTGGCCAACGCCAACAGCGCCGGCATCAAGGTCGACAACACCTACAACGGAAACAGCTGGGACGGGGTCAACCGCATCCGCAACAATGTGATCGCGAACTACACGGTGGGGCAGAGCTCGTGTAAGCATTATGGGATCTATTTCGAGGACCATGCCACCCTGATCGGATTGCCGGGATCGGTCTCGGACCATAACGTGATCTATATCGACCAGGCTCAGAACGGCTATCCAGTGCGCGGAGCTAATACCAATTACGCCACCCTGGCCGCCTGGACCACAGCTTCGGGCTACGACGCCAATAGCTACTCCACCAATCCGCTTTTCGTCAGCGCCGCGGATCTGCATATCCCGGCCGCTTCGGGTTCCCCGGCTTTGAATCACGGCAGTTACTTCGATGGTGAAATCAGCTGGGTGGCCGCCGATATCGATGGGGAACTCAGGCATGCCACCACACCAGACATCGGAGCCGACGAAGCCTACGACGCCGGCTTGGAAATTCCCGTGGTCCAGGCCTCGCTGTATTATGGTACCATTTATTTGCAATGGGAAGCGGTGACCGGAGCCTCATATTACAGGATCGAAGCATCTGCGGACCCCTACTCCGGCTTCACCCAGCTCGATACCACGGTGAACACCTTTTATTCCCTATTTCCTGAGGACAAGAGGTTCTTCAAAATCTACGCGGTCTCCGAGTAGCATCAATTCTCGATCCGGTACGTTTCGCATTCAGCCCGGGACAGGTTTTCCGGGCTTTTTCCTTAGCTTTCGCTCTGGAGGGCAAGCCTTAATCAAGTCTTAATCAAGCCTTAATCAAGCCTCAATTATTGACGCTTGATTAAGGCTTGATTAAGAAGTGATGGACGCCGTGACGCAGGGCCCCCGCGGTTGGTTGTATGGTAATTGTATGCAGAGCAGTTGCTTGGCTTAAACTGACAATGAAATCGACAGACAGGGAAGAGGAAGCTGGATCAGCCGCCGCTAAGCAGGTGAAACACGCTGACCTCAGCGCCAGGCGGAACGAGGGTGCTGCTCCAGGCCTCTTTTCTGACCAAAGTGCCGTTGACCTTGATCACCAGCATCCGCCAGGAATAGTTCATCCTATCCAGCACGCGCTGCACGGTCATGCCCTCTTCCCATTCGATGGGGCGGCCATTGACGACGATCCCGGCCACGCTCAATCCTGCCCTTTTTCCAGCAGGAGTTCCAGGCAGAGGTTCGCCTGCATGTTGGCCACGACAGCCACGCGGGCCGAAACGGGATTGACTCCCGGCTGGAGTTCGGCGCCGGGGTCTCCCACAATGAACAGCGTGCCGGACCGCTCGATGCGGATGAGTTCGTTTTTGCCGATTCCGGCGATACCGGAGGCGGCGATGATGTAGCGGGCAGGATAGAGGGTCTGCCAGGTTTCGATGAGCATCTGCTTTTCCCCTGCATCATCGAAGGCCTCGATCAAGATGTCGGCTTGTTTGAACAGGCTTTCCAGATTCACAGGAGAAACGCTGACATTGTATACCGAGACATCGGTGTAGGGGCTGATCTGGCGCAGGTTGTCCTTCAAGGCGGAAACTTTGGGCAGGCCCACCTGTTTCAAGAAAAACTGTTGGCGGGTGAGATTCGAGTTGGAAACTATGTCGTGATCGGTGATGATGAGTTTGCCGATGCCAGCGCGGGTGAGCGCGACGGCGATGTTGGAGCCCAGGCCGCCCGCTCCGGCTATACCGACCGTCGCTTTGCGCCAGATCTCCAGGACCGCGGGATCGTGTCCGGCGAAGATTTCGCTGTAGAGTTTATCCATGGTTCACCTCTTGATTTCGATGCGGACATCCGCACGCGGATCCACGTCCTTCAAGTTGTCCACAAAGGCCAGGATGCTGTCACGTAATAGTTTTTGCACGAAGGGCACGATGGAGATGGGTTTACCGCCCACTTCCAGACAGAGTGCTGGCTGGCCGTCCAAAACGCAGTCGGAACGCTCCTTCCTGCCGCTCACGATCTCCCCGGCCATTTGGTAACAAGTGCGTCCGCAGGCGCTGCAGCAATCCGGGTTACTCTGGGGAAGGATGTCAAAAGCTTTGCGCAGCACGGTGTCCAGCAGTTCCGGGAAGCGTTTCTGCAGGCAAAAAACCGGCAGGCTCCGGTAACTTTCCATACTTTCAGAGATAGGTCCGCTGAGGGCAAACACCGTGTCGTCGATGAGTTCGTCCGCTTGTCCGGTCCTTGCGGCGCAGACGATCTTGGGAACCGCGGCGTCGCGCAGGCCTTCGATGATCAGCCAGTCCGCTTTTAGCAGTGCCAGCATTTGCCGCAGATTTGGAGAGGGGGTCAGGATGAGGGCGCCGTCATGCAAACCCCGGGCAAACACTTGCGTGGCGCCGGCAGCAGCGTGTTTCCAGGAATTGGAGCCCTCTTTGTCGGCGCGGTATTCCCCGGCATGGATGTCCTTGATCGAGGCGACCTGGAATCCCCTCTGGGTTAGGGCCTGGATCAAGGCCACGGCCAGAGTCGTCTTGCCTGTGTGATGATATCCGACGATGCCGATGGCTTTCATGCTTTTTTCAGGAGTAAATTGCAGCTACAGGAGATGCCGGCTCCGCTTCCGGATACTCCCAAACCTTCTTCCGTAGTGGCTTTCACGGACACTTGTTCCATCTGGCAGCGCAGATCCGCAGCCAGGTTGGAGCGCATTTGCGGGATATGGGGCTGTAGACGGGGCAGGGTGGCGCAGACCGTGCAATCGAGGTTGTGGAGGGCGTAGCCGGCATCGGTGACCAGCCTGTAAGCGTTGCGCAGCAGGATGCGGCTGTCGATGTCCTTATACGCGGGATCGGCGTCGGAAAAGTGGCTGCCGATATCGCCCAAAGCCAGGGCTCCCAACAGCGCGTCGATGATCGCGTGGATCAGCACATCGGCGTCGGAGTGCCCCTCGAGGCCCTGGTCAAAAGGTATCTCCACTCCGCCCAGGACCAGTTTGCGGCCTGGGACAAGGCGATGGACATCGTAGCCAAAACCGATGCGGAACATAGCTCAATCCACGGTGATGGATTTGGAGACGTTTTTGGGGACGTCGGGATGGACGCCGTGGTCCAGCATCCCCAGTTTATCCAGTTTACGCAGTTTACGGACGCTCATCCGCAGGGCCAGCAATTGCAGGGCGACCGAGGCGGAAAAACAGGTCAGCAGGCCGTCTCCGGTTTTGGGCAGGTTCACGTAGTTCCAGTTGTAGTACTTTTCCTCGCAAGGGTTGGCGCTAGCGTTCTTGCGCAGTTCGTCGTTGTCTTCGGCGATCACGTAGGTGTCGGCGCCGCGGATCTTGTGGGTGTTGATCTGGGATATGGTGAGATTGACGTCGCGTGAATCGGGTCCGGTGACGTAGATGAGCGGATAACTGCGTTCCAGGGAGGCCAGGAAGTCCTGTCCGTCGGCAATTTCGTGGAACAGGCGGCTGGCTTCGGGGCTGAGGTTGAAGGATCTGGTGCGGGTGAAGATATGGTCCGTCAGGGCGTGGTAGATGGCGCGGGTTTCAGCGCGCGGGATGCCGCGTTTTTCGCCCTCGCGGTCGATGCGGTCGATCACGTCGGTGCATTCGCGCATGAACTTGCGGATGTGCTTGACGCCGAATACGGTGTTCTTGCCCAAAATGGTGTTCGGGCCGTGTTTGAATTCGCTGGCTTCGCGGCCTTCGGCGTGGTTGAGCACGGTTTCCCGGATCTTGAGCGCGCCTTCCATTGCCACGCCGCTGATCTTGGTGGCCAGGATGTGCAGCGACGGCTCCATATAGATCTTGGCGGCGATGGCGTCGATGATGTCGGAGGCGTTGGCCAGGGTTTCCCTGATCAGTTCTGGAATGTAGGCCAGGGTTTGCTCGCGCTGCTCCAGCATCTGCAGTTTGTTTTGTAGTCCCTCGCTGCTGGCGCCGCCGTTCAATTCCTGCAGCTTCATCCTGGCCGTGCGGATCGCCAGATAGTAGAAGAGCGTGATCTGGTTCATGAAGCTCTTGGTGGCGGGAACGGCGATCTCCGGACCGCAGAGGATGGGGATGGCCAGATCGCCTTTTTCCTGGCCCAGCGTGGAATTCAGGTTGTTGACCAGTACCACTTTGCTGACCTTCATCTGGCTTCGGTCGATATCGTTGAAGATGTCGATGAGGTCCTTGGTTTCACCGGATTGGGAAACGCCGATGACGAGGTCATTATCCTTGATGCAGTTGGAATATTCGCCGCGGAAGTCGCCCGGGAGGATGGGAATGATCTCCACGCCGGCGATCTCGTTGAAGAACAACGCGCCGATCTTGGTGGCGTGGAAGCTGGTGCCGCAGGCGATGGTATAGGCGATGCGGCTGTTCTGGACGGTGTTCTTGACGCAGGCCAGGAAACTCTGCACGCTCTGCTCGAACTCCGCCACGCTGCCTGCTTCGGAAAGGGCGTCGAAAGCCTTGGCCAGAAGCAGCCTGCGGACATCGAAGTCCTTGCCGATGAGGTCGATGAAGATGTTCTTCTCGGCGGAGAAGAAGTACTTTTTCTGAAAGTCTTCCTGGACTGCCGCGGCGAAGATTTCCTGGTATGTGGCATTGGCGGCGGCGAAAAAGTGGGAAAACTCCGGAGAGCCGATCAGGGCGTCGAAGAGGGCCAGTTTTGCGCCGAAATCCCGGGTGGCCAGGATATCGCCCATTTTCTGATAGAGCAGGTCACGCAGTTTTTCTGCCTCGATCAGGGCCAGCATGCGTTTGCCGGTGTTGGAACCGCCCTGGAACAATTTGACCAGCTTGCCCGTTGATTCCACTTGGGCGTAGATCTCCTGCTGCATGAAAAACTCGTATTCCGGCAGCAGTTCCACGTCTTCGGCGCGGAGTTTGGACCACACGGGCTGAGTGCCGATTTTATCGCCGGGGGCGTAGGTTTCGTCGGATTGGTTCAGGCGCTTGAACTTCAGTTTCTTCTGGGCGTAGATCTGGTAATGGCTGGATGTGTATTCCACAAACTCGCCTTCGCGGAGGTTGACCAGCATTTTGGTGAAGCGCAGAACCGCGGTGAGGTCGGAAGAAGCCAGGGAAAAAGGTTCGCCATCCAGTTCGCCGACTCCGAAATAGAGGCTGCTGCCGGCTTTGATCGCCCACATGGTTTGGGTGACGGGGTCCACGATCACCGCCGCGTAGGATCCCACGATTCTGTCCGCGGTGGCGATGATGGCGCGGCGCATGCAGGCCAGGCGCTGTTCGGTTTGGGCGGGATTGCCCGCCAGATCCATTTCGATGTCGAAATAGTGTTCCACACTGTGCACCAGCATCTCGCCGTCGTTGTCGGAAAGTACGGTGTGGCCTTCCTTGGTGAGCCAGACCTTCAGTTCGCGGGTGTTGGTGATGTTGCCGTTGTGCGCGCCGTAGATGTGGCGTTTGCATTTCACTTCGTGGGGTTGGGCGTTGGTTTTGTTCACAAAGCCGAAGGTGGCCCAGCGGACCTGACCGCAAAAGAGTTTCCCGCTCTGCTTCTCGATGCCCAGGGTTTTCACCAGGATGCTGGGAGCGCCCACATCCTTGAGCAGCGTGATGTTTTGGTCTTCGCCCTGGAAGGCGGCGCCGGTGGAATCGTAGCCCCGGTACTCCAAGGCCCGGAGCAGCTTGGAAGCATGCTTGCCCATGCTCAGCGAAACACGGGGCAGGGCAAGGCCCAGAACGCCGCAGCCGATGCCAAACAAAGGCAGGCGCAGTGTGACATCCGGTATCCGGGCTGCCAGCTTCCTCAGGATTCCGTTATATATGGCCAGTGCTTTAGGCATAAAGTGTAACTCCAATTCAAATCAGGTTGTTGTCGATTATTTGCTGCGCGAAGAACAGGTCAAGTTCATCGGTGATCTTGAGGTTCAAGTCCGAACAGAAATGGTAGCGGACCTTGCCGCCGAAATGTTCCACCAGCGCGGAATCGTCCGTGCTGACGTAGCCTTCTTCATAGGCCCGTTCATAGGCGGCCAGGACCAGTTGGTAGGAATAGACCTGGGGCGTGAACACCTGCACCAGATTGCCTCTGGGGATGGTTTCGCCGATGAAGTCGCCGTGGATGCTCTTGATCGTGTTTTTGAGCCGGGCGACCGGCACCACGGCTTTGTCGATCTGCGCGATCTCGTAGAGTTCGCTGATCAGGTCTTCGGTGACGAAAGGCCGCACGGCGTCGTGGATAAAGACGTATTCGGTGGAGGCGGGGCAACGCTGCAGGGCGCCGAAAATGCTGTCCTGGCGCTCGATCCCACCGGGAATCACCAGATAAGGCTTGGCGGCGTCTTCAAAGTATTGCTGGAGGAGTTCCTCGCAATAGCCGATGTCTTCTTCCGGGGCGGTGATGATGATGTCGTCGATGGCCTCGGAGGCGAAAAACCTCTCCAGAGTGTGGATTAGGATGGGTATGCCGCCCAACTGCAAAAACTGTTTCTTGACGCTACCGCCCATGCGGCTGCCAGAGCCCGCGGCGGTGATGATCGCCGTGTTCAGGATATCCATGAGTAAAAAACTCCCCGTTCTTCGCGTTTAACGCTCACTTTGCGCTCGCTTTTCAATTGACGCATGATCTTGCTAACCTCGTTGATATGAATGCCCAGAATGCCGGCCAGGTCTTCTGCGGTGCAAGGACGCCGGGAAAGCGTGGCCTGGATGCTACCCAAAAGGTCCGGCGCGATGGACGCATCGTCGAATCCTGGCTCGACCTTGGCGATGATCTCCACAGGCTGGGAAACGGTTTCCGCCAGGTAGTTCCGTACTCTGTTCAGGATCCTGCTTCCCGCCGGTTTGACCCAGTCTTCCGCGCCAGGCCGGTCCAGCGAATTGATCTGCACCTTGTCTGGCTTGATCCGGCGGATCGCCTTGGCGAGGCAGTCCAGTTCCTCTTCTGTATCGTTGATCCCGGCGATGATGAACACCTCCAGCCAGATGGCGCCCCGGTATTCCTGCCGGAGTTTGATCAGGCCTTCCACCAGGCCCGCCGCCTTTAATGCCTTGTGGGGCCGATTAATCCGTTCAAAGGTATCCTGATGGCAGGCGTCGAGAGAGGGGAGTATGAGGTCGCAGGGCAGAATTTCGCGCCTCAGCGTTGAGTGGTTCAGCAGCACGGCGTTGGTCAGCAGCGCCAGTTTATAATGAGGATAGTTGGCCTTGATAAAGCCGATCACCTCGCCGATCTTGCTGTAGAGGGTGGGCTCCCCAGCTCCGGAAAAAGTGATGTAATCCAGTTCCGGCTTGCCCTTCAGGAAATCCGCCAGTTCGGAGGTGATTTCCTCCGGGGGGAAAAACTCCTGCCTGCGCACATAGAGGTGGGTGGTCTTTTGCACCTCGCAGTAAACGCAGTTCAGGGGGCAATACTTGTAGGGGACGAGGTCCACGCCCAGGGAAAAACCCAGCCGGCGCGAATGGACCGGTCCAAATAAATGCTGGTATTTCATCTAGAAGGTGGTGCCGAACTGCAGATGCGGCTCCCAGGTCCCTTCTTCAAGATTATAGGCGTAGTCGAATCCGATGAGTCCAAAAGGGCTGCGGATGCGGATGCCGGCGCCGACGCCCTTCTTCAGTTTCAGGAAGTTGAAATCCCGCAGTTTGTTGTAGCTGTCGCCCGCGTCGAAGAAGCCGATGGCGATGATCTGGTCGCTCCCGATGGGATAACCCAGTTCGGTGGAAAAGATGATCTCGCGGGAACCGCCTCCTTCCGGACCAATCGAGCGGTCGGGATAGCCCCGGATGCCGTCCACGCCGGTTCCGCCCAGATAGAACTTTTCGTCGGGAGGGGCGTCTTTGGACGAGCCGTAGGGCGTAATGTAGCCGAAGCGCCATTTGGTGCGCAGGGTGATCTTTTTCCAGGTTTCGATGTACCAGTTCACCTGTGCCAGCTGCTTGAAGTAGTCAAAGTCGCCGCCCAGAAGTCCGCCGGCCAGCTCGGAAAAGAGTGTGAACTGCGTGCCCCTGGTGGGGAAGAAGATGTTGTCGCGGGTGTCGCGGCTAACAGTTGCGCTCACGGCGCTGGTATAGCGCCAATCCAGGGAATCCAGCTCGATCAGGGTGGCGTTGGCTTCCGCGTTTTCCAGGATCTTGTCCATGTTGGTGATGCGGTACTTCTTGGAGTAGAGCGAGTATCCCGCCACCAGCCTGGTCCTATCGATGAAGGGCAGGTATTGGCCCAGGCGGACGCTTCCGCCCCGTGTGGCAATCTGGTAGTAGAAGGAGCTCCAGTCTTTCTTGGTGTAATACAGGCTGCTGCCCAACAACACGTCGGAATC
>DAHVPC010000050.1:9181-15352 GCA_027318475.1 Candidatus Cloacimonadota bacterium
GTGGCAATCTGGTAGTAGAAGGAGCTCCAGTCTTTCTTGGTGTAATACAGGCTGCTGCCCAACAACACGTCGGAATCCAGCAGGTTGGGATTGGTGAAACTGAATTCGAAGTTTTGCGTGCTGCCGCCGAATTCCCAAGCCAGGCTGCTGGACCAGTTGTTGCCGAAAAGGTTGTTTTGGGTCATGGAGAGTTGGCCCACGAACTTGTCCTGGCTGTTGTAGCCCACACCGCCATTGGCGACTCCGGAGGATTTATCCGTGACCCCGATGTGCAGGTCGATGTCCCCATTGCTGTTTACGGGCGTGTAGTTCAGTTTGATGTCATCTTCGAAGAAGCCGAGGTTGTAGATGTTTTCCCGGGTGCGGATCACGTTCGATTGCCGGAAATAATCGCCCGGCGCGATATCCAGCTGGCGGCGCAGCACTTTTTCCTTGGTGCGCTGGTTGCCTGTGATGGTTATCTGGCGGATGCGCGCCCTGCTGCCTTCCTCGATCTGCAGGTTCACGTTCAGGCTGTCGCCAGCTTTTTGCAGGTCCTGCCTGATATCCGTGTAGATGAAGCCTTCATCGTAATACATGGTATAGACAGCGCTCAATTGCTTATCGAACTTTTCCTGGTCGAAAAAGTCTCCGCTTTTCAGGGTGAAGGCGTTCTGGAGCGCTGCGTCGGTGAAATGCGCGTTGCCGCTGATGTTTATCGTGCCCAGGCGGTATTTGGTGCCTTCCTGGATGTTGATCACCAGTTCCAGGCTGCGCTGCCCCGTCTGTTTCAGGTCGTAGGGACCCACTACAGCGTCGATGTAGCCGTTCTTCTTGTAGAAATCCGTGAGGTTAACCAGGTCCGCGTCGAATTTGACCTGTTCGAAGCGGCCGGACCTGAGGATGTTCGCTGGCTTGGTCTTCATGCGTTTGAGCAGCACCTTGTCGGTGAAATTCTCGTTGCCCACGAAGGTCACGGTTTTGATGGACAGCCGCTGCCCTTCTTCCACGCGCACCGTCACCGCCACCTTGCCTTCCGGGGTGGGGGTTTCCTCCACTTCGACCCTGGCATTGCTGTAACCTCGGCTGTTGTATTCTTTCTGCAGGTCGCGGGTCAACTTCTGTTTCTGGGCGTCCGACCAGAATGTGCCGGCCCGCACCTTGACCAGTTCGTCCAAACGTTCTTTGCTGACCACTTTCAGGTCATCGAAGTCCAGCCGCGCCAACACCGGATTTTCGGCCACCTGCACGATCAGGTTCACTCCGTTGTTGTAAGGTTCGGTGGAGATCCGGATATCGGAAAACATCCCCATTTTATAGAGCTGTTTGATCGATTTGGCCACTTCCTCGGGATCGAGGCGGTCCCCGACCCGCAAGGAAACCGAAGACGTGATCAGTTCCCGGGACACGGTTTTCGCTCCAGTCACCCGGACTTCGTATATGGTTTCGCCCGCGGCAAACAAACTGCCGGCAAAGCATAGCAGCAGGCAGAGCAACAAGCGCTGGGAAAATCTGTGCATCTTTCCTCCCTGATAGGATTGAGCGACTAAATCTGCGACAGCCCGATTTTCGTAAAGAGTTTTTTTTGGTTCTGGATGATTCCGCTTGGGCGAGCCCCGTCACGATCCCTATTTTTCCATCCTGAGGGCTGGCCTGACGCCGTCCGGAACGCCACCTTATGACCTCCCCTGTAAGTCTCGGGAGGCCATATGGAGGCGATAAGGAGGCAAGGGAGCCTGCCGCGGCAACAAGTGCTTGTCCTGGCAGGCTGGAAATCCTGTCTTTGATACTGAGTTGGGAGAAGTGCAGGATAATATTCCCCACACTGGTCACATAATTGCATCATACCCCCTCAACTGAATGAAACAACTGTGAGCAGCGATAAAGATCATGAACTACAAAAGAGTCTTGCTAGTCCTGGGCCTCGCGCTGTGCCTGAGTTTGGCGCTGGCCCAAACCGCCCGCCGGGAAAAACCCTTCGGCGGAACCGCGTCCGCGCAAACATCCAGCCGGGCGGATTCCCTCACCGGATTCGACGTCCAGAGATACGAGCTAACCCTGGCCATCAACCAGCAGACCCACCAGATCAGCGGAAACGTGCTGGCGACAGTTTTGGCGGAAGCGAACCTCACCACCTTGCCCTACAACCTGCAGGGCCTCACCGTCAGCAGCGTCCTTGTAAATGGAACTGCCGCGCCCTACACCCACAGCAACGGGATTATAAACATCAGCCTGAACATCCCTTCCGGCCAGACCTTCACCACCCAGGTCTTCTATTCCGGCGTGCCCTCCCTTTCCCCCGATGTTTACCACATTGGCATGATCTTCAGCGCCAACACCGTGTTCACCATTTCCGATCCCGATGCCGCCCGCTATTGGTGGCCCTGTTACGACCACCCCTGGGACAAGGCCATCGTGGACCTGCATATCACCCTGCGCAGCGATTGGAAGGTGGCAGCCAACGGCATCCGCACCGGAATCGTGGACAATGGTGACGGCACTTCCACCACGCACTGGATGGGTGCTCATCCCATGACCACCTATCTGGCCTGCATCACCTGCGGACCCTACCAGGAGATCAACCAAACCGCCGGAGCTATCCCCATCCAGAACTTCGTGATGCAAAACCAGTACAACGCCGCCCTGGTGGATTTCGCCAACCTCCCGGACATGGTGGACTACTTCTCCCAGGTCTTTGGGCCCTATCCTTTCGAAAAATACGGCAACGCCGCCGTGAGCATGAGCACCTACGGAGCCATGGAACACCAGACCATGACCACCTTGGGAAACTACATCATAACCGGCACCGGCGCTTATGAACTGACCATCGCCCACGAACTGGCGCACCAGTGGTATGGCAACGCCGTTTCCTTCCTCACTTTCAAGGACGTGTGGCTCTCCGAGGGCTTTGCCACCTATTCCGAACACCTCTGGGTGGACCACACGGAAGGCTGGCAGGCTGCCGCGGACTACGTGGGCAGCGCCTACCATCAATATTACCTCAATTGGGAAGGATCCAACCCCCGCACCATCTACGATCCTTCCTTCAACAACTATTTCGCCCCGCCCTCCTACGAAAAAGCCGCTTCCGTGCTGCATATGCTGCGCCTGAAGATCGGCAACTCCAATTTCTTCCAGCTGCTGCACGACTGGTTCACGGCCTGGCAGGGCGGAAACGTGGTCACTGCTGAGTTCCAGGCTCTGGCGGAGCAGATCAGCGGCCTGGATCTGGACCAGTTTTTCCAGCAATGGATCTACAGCCCCGGCATTCCCGAACTCCGCTACAGCGTGTGGAACAACGACGCCAGCGACTCGCCCCTGAAGATCATCGCGCAAACCGTCTCCAACACCGCCACGCCTTTCCAGGTCGAAGTCCCCTTCCGCTTCGTGGATGACGCGCTTACGGATTCCCTTGTGGTGAGCGCGAGTCCGCAAGGGGAAGTGAACCACTTCTGGCATTCCTTCACCGCCAATTCCGCGCTGACGCCCAACTTCAACCATTGGGCCCTGCTGCGCAACGTCACTGAATTGCAGCCCTCCCTCTCAGCCTGCCTGCCCTCCAACAACGCCGTGCTGCTGGACTGGACCGCCTTCCTGAACGACCCCGCCCTGCGCTACAACGTTTACCGCAGCCCCCAAAGCGGCGTTCCGCAATGGCTGCTGCTGAATCCCGAGCCCATGGACGCGCTTACCTTCACCGACCTCACCGCGCAAAACGGAACCGCCTATCGCTACGCCATCCGCGCCGTGGACAGCGGCGGTTGGGAAAGCATGCCCTCGAACGTTATGGACGCCACGCCGGTCTCCTTCAGTTTTGCAAACGGCCTTTTGGTGGTGGACGAAACCCGCGACGGCAACGGCGCCAACATCAATCCCACCGATCTCATGGTCGATTCCTTTTACGCCGCCGCGCTGGATCCGCTGGAATTCCAAAGCTGGGATTGCGCCGCGGACGGCATGCCCGGGCTGGACGTTCTGGGCCAATACCGCCTGCTGCTCTGGCACGCCGACGACTTCACCCAAAACCTGCTGCAGGACAACCTTAACATCCTGGGCGGCTATCTGCTGGGCGGCGGCAAAGTCCTGCTTTCGGGCTGGAAAACCCCTGCCGCCCTCTCCGCATCATTCCTCCAGCGCTTTGCCGGAAACGTCGGCCTCGTTTACGACAACACCCCCTGCCTGATCAGCGCTCAATCCGCCCTGTATCCGCAGCTGGTGGTCGATCCGCTCAAACTGCTGGGCAACTGGAACGGAATGCTGCCCTACATCTACACTTTCACGGGCGCCGCGAACCCCATCTACTCAGCCACCCTGAGCCCCTCCAGCCCCGGCAACGGCAATTGCGGCGCTTTCCAATACCAGGAGCCGGGAGGCAGCTCCGCCTTGGTCCTGTTTGGCTTCCCGCTCTACTTCATGCAGGCTGAGGGAGTACGGGGCTTCCTGCAGGCCATCGTTCCCGAACTGCTCAGCGGCGTCGCCAGCCAGGATCCCGTCAGCCCAGCTGTTGTTCCCTCACTTAGGGTATCGCCCAATCCGTTCAGGCAAACTTCAAGCCTGGATATCTCATTGCCTGCCAAAGGTTTTGCACGTTTGGCTATTTACAACCTCAAGGGGCAACACGTCCGGCAGATCCTGGCCTCCGAGCAGAATCCCGGCAGCCAGATCTTGATGTTCGATGGCCGTGACGACCGGAGTAAAGAGCTTCCGTCCGGTATTTACATCATCAAATTGGAGCAGGGGGGCCATAGCCTGATCCGCAAGATCTGCCTCCTCAAGTGACCTGCCAGTGGCGGATATCTGCCTTATAAACTTTTACGGCAATGGAATGCGACACTGGGTCTAGGGTAGCAGAGCTCGGTTATTTGGTGATATCAGACGATGCGGCGGCATCGCCGTAACAAGACTTCTCTCCTGAGGCCGGCTTCCACTTTCCAATTGACAAATTTAAGTCCCGCCAATCTTTGTAACTTTCCTAATGTTCTATCAACGGAAGGCAGGGATGAGTCCGCCCCCGGGCGCTTTTCCCCGTCCTGCGTTAATAGAATTAACACAGGGAGACCCCATGCGGACTTTTGACGCCATACTTCCTTATTTGAAAAAGAGTTATGGCAAAATAGCGGGCGGCATCGTAATGCTCATCTTGGTGGACGTGGTGCAGTTGATCATGCCACGGGTGATGCAATACGCCATCGACAGCATCCAGGAACGCAAGATCGATTCTACGGGATTGGTCTGGCTGGGGCTGCTGATCTTCGGCCTGGCGATCGCCGTGATGGTGTTGCGCTACTTCTGGCGGGTGCTGATCATCGGAAACTCGCACATGATCGAGAAATACCTGCGTCAGGATTTCTACAACCACCTGCTCAAGCTATCGCAGAATTTCTTCAACCGTTCCCATACCGGCGACCTGATGGCCTATGCCACCAATGACCTGAACGCCGTGCGCATGCTGCTGGGAATGGGCCTGATCGCCGCGATGGACATCGTGCTGATGACGATCGCCTCCTTCAGTTTCATGGGCGCGATCAACTGGCGCCTGACCGGTTTGGCCGTGCTGCCGATGCCCATTCTGACCATTACGATCAGCTACTTCGGCAAGAAGATGCACAAGAGTTTCGCCCTCGTGCAGAGCAGCTTCGCCTCGCTTTCCGGCAAGATCCAGGAGAGCATTTCCGGGATCCGCATCGTGAAGGCCTTCGTGCAGGAAAAAGCCGAACTGGCCAAGGTGGACGAGGTTTCGCTGGACTATGTGAAGCAAAACATCAAGATGGCCAGGATCGCCGGCATCTTCCATCCCTTCATGGGCTTCGTGATCAGCGCCTCCATGATCATCACCCTCTACTTCGGCGGCCGCGCCACGATACGCGGCGAGATCACCATCGGGGAATTCATCGCTTTCTTCCAATATCTGGGCATGCTGATCTGGCCCATGATCGCCATCGGCTGGATCGTGGACATGTACCAGCGCGGCACGGCGTCGCTGAAACGCCTGAACGAGATCTTCGAGATCCAGCCCGAGATCGACGACCGCGAGGCCGACCTTTCCATCAAAGCGCTGCAGGGCAGGATCGACATCCGCGACCTGACTTTCCGCTACGGCGAAGAACTACCGCTGGTGTTCAACGGCATCAGCACCAGCTGCGAAGCCGGTAAAACCCTGGCGGTGGTGGGTCCCACGGGTTGCGGCAAGAC
>DAHVPC010000051.1 GCA_027318475.1 Candidatus Cloacimonadota bacterium
CACCCGCATCCTCGGCGTCGCCTCGCACATTCAGGTGACCGGCTACGACAACGAACTGGCCGACTGTCAGCAGGTGGCCGACGCCGTGCTTAAGAACCCCGAGGTCAAGGCGGCCGCGCCCTATGTGAGCGAACAGGCCATGCTGTCCTTCGACCAGACGGTGCGCGGTGCCATGGTGCGCGGCGTGCTGCCGGCGGCCGAGGACGGCGGGCACGCCTTCTACCTCGGCGTCGAACTGGCGCGCGCGCAGATCGCCTGGCAGCTCGGCCGACGTTATGCTCAGGACGAAGAACTGCAGTGGGGCGCCGCGGTCGAGAAGAAGGAGCAGGATCTGATGGCGCACTGCGCGCCCGGCACCACGCTGCAGCGCAAGACGAAGCGCAGGCAGGCGGACGCGCCGCCACCGGACGACGATACACAGGACCAAGCATGATCTGGGAAACCATACTGACCACCGTGGACGTGTTTCATCCCCGTTTTCCCTTGCTGCCCAGGAACTGGCTGCGCCCCGTCTTGGCCTGGCTGGAAGCGGTGTTCACGTTCAGTTTGGTGCGTAAACTTAAGCTGAATCCTGGGATCGATCTGATCCACGTGAATTGGGGCTATCCCGACGGCTGCGCTGTAGCTTGGCTTTCCCGCTGGCTGCAGATCCCTTACGTGCTCACCGAGCATCAAGGCAGCATCGGCAAGCTATTGCAAAGAGGTTATTACAATCGCTTGCTGGGCAGCGCCTATCGCCGCGGTAAGAAACTTATCCTGGTCTCGGAAAGCCTGCTCGAGCCTCTGAAACTGGTGCGGGGCGGAATTCCCCAACCGGTGGTCATTCCCAACGGCATCGACACGCAGAAGTTCACTCTAGCGAAAAAGAGTCCTCACTTGGGCAGGCTTGTCTACATGGGCAATCTGATTCCCAACAAGGGCGTAGCGCACTTGATCCAGGCGCTGGAAATCTTGCGTGGACAAGGCCATTCATTCACTCTGGACATCTATGGCGGTGGCAGCCAAAGGCACGGACTGGAGGCTCTGGCTAGCAGACTGCAGCTGTCCGGTTTCGTTGGTTTCAAGGGAACGGTCGCCCCGGAACGGATACCGCAACTGCTGGCGGATTACGACGCCCTGGTGTTACCCACTCTGGTGGAAAGTTTCGGGATGGTCCTCATCGAAGCCCTGGCGGCGGGTTTACCGGTGCTCAGCACATATAGCGGCGGCCCGGAGCATATCGTCGCGCCCGAGGTGGGAACGCTGGTCCAGCCTGGATCGGCGGCCGAACTGGCGGCGGGAATATTGGGTTTACAGCAGCGCTGGGAGGACTTCGATCCCGAACAAATCAGGGATTATTGCCGCCAACGCTTCGACCTACGCAGACTGTGCCCTCTGCTGGCGCAAGTTTACCGCGAGGCTGCAAACAGCGCTGGAGCGAGATTTTGAGCGGCATCCGCTGGCAGATTTACAACACTGTGTTCATCCCCAAACGCTGGAGAGAATACGCACGGATCCTGCGAAGCGCTCAGGAAGCGGGCTACAAATTCCTGACCCTCGAACAACTCGCCCTGTACGTGCAAGCTGGATCCGTTCCCCCAGAGCCGTTCCTGGTCTTGCGCCACGACATCGATACCGATGCCCGCGCCGCATCGATATTTTCCCAGATCGAATCCCAGCTCGGCATCAGATCAAGCTATTTCTTCCGCTTGAAAACCTGGAACCGCGGGGTAGTCGGCAGAATTCTGGACGCGGGAAACGAGGTGGGGTATCATTTTGAGGAACTGGCCACCTTCGCCAAACACCAGCATATCCGGGACAGAGCCAAACTGCTGGAGCGTCTGGACGAAGCCCGGCAGGATTTGGAGCGCAACCTGCAGCGCCTGCGCAAGGACTTTGCTATCAAATCCCTGGCATCGCATGGAGATTTTGCCAACCGTCGCCTGCAAAGCACCAACAGCATCCTGGCCACGGATCCCTTCTGGCGGGAAAAATGGGGAATACTGTACGAAGCCTACGACCCAAAGCTCGTAGCCGCCTATCAGAACCACGTTTCCGACAAACCTTATCCAGAACGCTTCCATCCCCAATCGCCGCTCCAGCACATTCAAACAAAGCAGAACTTTCTCTGGCTCACGCATCCGCGCTGGTGGCAACCCAACCCCAACGGCAATCTGCGTGAAGCTTTCATCCGCCTGAAGGAACAACTCACATGGTGAAGGTCTGCCACCTCAGCACGGTGCATCAACGCCGCGACGTCCGCATAGTTTACAAGGAATGCCACAGTTTGAGGCAAGCCGGTTACAGCGTCCATCTAATCATCGCCGACGGCAAGCCCGACGAGACTTTTCATGGTGTCCGGATCCACGGCTGCCCCAGGTACCGGAACCGCTTAGCCCGCATACTGCTTGGCCCTGCTAGTGTCTTGTTCCAGGCACTATCCCTTCGGGCCGCTGTCTACCATTTCCACGATATGGAATTGCTGCCCGTTGGCGTTCTGCTTAGATTTTTAGGACGCCGCGCGATCTACGACGTGCATGACAACCTGCCCAAGCAGATCATGGGCAAGCACTACATCGCCAAACCGTTGCGCCGCGTTCTGGCTGGATTTATCAATCTCACCGAAGCCGCGTTGAGCAGGAGTATGAGCGCTATAGTCACGGCGGACGCCAATAAGGAACACCGCTTCCGGAAGTATCATCCGTTGGTGCGCGCAGTGCACAATTATCCCCTGCTCGAGGAACTCACGCTCCAGAACACGCATGGCCGCGATCCCCGCACAATATGCTACATCGGCGGGATCACGCGGATCAGGGGGGTTTTTGAACTCCTGGAGGCCATCAGAACGCTGGATGTGCGCCTCATCCTGGCCGGGGCTTTTGAACCGCCCGGCCTGGAAGCGGAATGCCGGCTTCACCCCAGCTGGGAAAAAGTAGATTATCGCGGGTTCCTGGACCGGCAGGGAGTCGCGGATGTGCTTTCACTCTCCAGTGTCGGCATGGTCAACCTTTTGCCCAATGAGAATTATCTGGATTCGCTGCCCATCAAGATGTTCGAGTACATGAGCGCCGCCATGCCCGTCGTCGCCAGCAATTTCCCCACCTGGCAGGCGATCGTGGACAGATACCGCTGCGGCCTGTGCGTCGATCCGCTCCAAATTCCCCAGATCACGAGGGCGATCTCCACGCTCCTGAACGATCCGGAAGCGGCCAGGCAAATGGGATTGCGCGGCCGGGAAGCTATCTTGAACGACCTGAATTGGGCCAACCAGGCTTTAATCCTGAAACGCTTATACGAAGAGGTTTTGAGTAGATGAGGATCCTCTACATCAGCCAATATTTCCATCCCGAGATCGGAGCCACGACCAACCGCGCCGCCGCCATCGCCACAGAATTGTGTAAACGCGGGCACCACGTCGTCCTGCTCTGCGAAATGCCCAACCATCCCGCTGGAGTGATCTTCCCCGGCTACAAGGGCAAACTCTTTTGCAGAGAGGATTTTCACGGCATCCCGGTCATCCATCTGCCCGTGATAGCCTCGCCCAGGAAGAACTTTCTGAACCGAATACTGATGTATCTGAGTTTTTCGGTTTCTGCGGCTGGCTACATTATGTTCCGCAGGCCCCGCTATGACCTCATCTACGTCTCTTCCCCGCCTCTGTTTGTCGCTCTGTGCGGGCTGCTTTCCAAGCTGCTTTTCTCCCGGCGCAAATTCGTGTTCGAGGTGCGCGACCTCTGGCCGGATTCTGCGATCGAATTGGGCGAATTGAACAACGGGATGCTCATCAGGTTCAGCACAGCTCTGGAACAACGCGCATACCGCAAAAGCGACCTCGTAATCGCCGCCACGGACTACATTGGCAAGATCATCCAAACCAAAGGCACGCCAGCGGAAAAGGTGTTTGTAAACCGCAACGGAGTGGACAGCGTCGTACTGGAAACGTTTGCGGAAAAGGAATCGCGCCCTGCCGGAGCGCTTTTCACGGCCATCTTCGCGGGCAATATGGGCGTGGCGCAAAACCTGGAAACAGTGATCCGCTGCGCCGGTATTCTAGCCGATGAACCTATCCGCTTCGTCTTCATCGGGGGTGGCCCGGGCAAGGCCAAACTCCAGCAACTAAGCCGTTCGCTGCAGCTCGACAAGGTGGAATTCCGGGATCAAGTGCCCAAGGCGGAGATCGGCAAAGCCTTGTCCGCGGCGGATTGCGGGATCGTCTGCCTGAAAGATTTGCCAGTCCTCAGTGGCGCTTTGCCGGTGAAAATTTTCGACTATATGGCCTACGAACTGCCCATAGTTTGCGGGATCAGGGGCGAAGCCGCGGACGTAGTAAACGAAGCCGGAGCGGGCATAGTGGTTATGCCCGACGACCCGCAGGACATGGCCGAGGCTCTGAGGAAACTGATGCGCGAACCGCACACTTGCTCCACCATGGGAAAAAGCGGCAGGGACTATGTCCTGAGCCGCTTCCAGCGATCTCAGCTGGCAGCCGCGCTGGTCTCCGATTTGGAGTCCCGTTTCTGCCCTGGAGAGAGCTAAAGCTAAAAAATGCTGGACAATCCCGCCCGGGTCTTATTTGTGGGCTTCGATAAATAGTCAAATGTAAAGCTCAGGCAGTTGTTGCCATTCTTGACAATATAATGGGAGTAATGCATGGATAAAGTCAGATTGGGATTGATCGGCTGCGGCCGCATCTCCAAAAACCATTTGGACGCGGTGACCCAGATCCCCGAAGCGGAATTTGTGGCGCTGGCGGACATCGTACCGGAAAAAGCACAGGCTGCGGCGGCAAGCTACGGCATCAAGTCAGTTTACACCGATTATCTGGAAATGCTGGAGAAAGAACAGCTGGACGCCGTCAGCATCTGCACTCCCAGCGGCTTGCACCCTCAGATGGGCATCGACGTCGCCCGGCACAAGGTCAACGTGATCACCGAAAAACCCATGGCCATCAATGTGGCAGCAGCCGACCAACTTATCGGCGCCTGCGACAAAGCCAAAGTCAAACTCTTCGTGGTCAAGCAGAACCGTCTCAACAGCACGATGCAGCTGCTGAAAAAAGCGCTCGACAAAGACCGCTTCGGCAAGATCTACATCGCCCAGTCCAACGTCTTCTGGCAGAGGCCCCAAGCCTATTACGACGCGGAAAAATGGCGCGGAACCTGGGAATTCGACGGCGGCGCCTTTATGAACCAGGCCAGCCATTATGTGGACGCCATGTATTGGCTGCTGGGAAATGTGGACAGCGTGATGGCCTACACCGGAACCATGGCGCGGCACATCGAGGCTGAGGACACCGGCTGCGCCATCCTGCATTTCCGCAGCGGGATCATCGCTACCCTGAACGTGACCATGCTCACCTTCCCCAAGAATTTCGAAGGCTCGATCACCATCATCGGCGAGAAAGGCACCGTGAAACTCGGCGGTGTAGCGGTTAACAAGATCGAGAAGTGGGAATTCGACGACTACGACGATGACGACCGCATCGCCCAGGATGCCAACTACCAGCCCCCCAACGTTTACGGCTTCGGACACAACCCCTATTACCGCAACGTGATCGACGTCCTGCTCAACAATGGCCACCCCTCCACTGACGGACGTGACGGCAGGAAATCCGTCGAGATCATCCAGGCGATCTACCGTTCTGCCAAGGAAGGGAAAAGGGTCTCGCTGCCGCTGTAACTACCTATTTCATAATCCGGTTGAATATCTCTTTGCCCGTATCCAGGTTCTGATCGCCAGACGACGCTCCCATCATCATTGCGCCGTCATTGCGCGCTCACTGCGCGCGAAGCCCGCAATGATCGTGCAGTGACCCCGTAGTAATAGCTGGAGCGCAATTCCAAACAGCATGCTTGGGGAGGAAAAAGTTTCTGATTGCAAGGTCATGTCTAGGATTCTACAAGTCACCCGGAAATGCATGCACCTAGATCCGGATGCTCTTTATCGTCCCCTGGTTGAGTTTGAGGGCCGGCTCGCCGTGGATCATCATAATGATACCCAATTCCTTACCGCAACGTAGACACAAGGGGCGGGACAGTGTCGAGCTTCCCTTCAGGCCAACATTATCCTCGCTCAATCTGCTGACCAGGCACTTGATCAGCCTTCCTTTCCCCGCCTTGAAATAGCGGAAGAGCAGAAATCCGCAACGGCATTCGATATCGATGATCTTGCCTGTTCGCAGGTTTTCCTCCCAGTCCGGTGTGGATCAGCCCGGATTAAGCCTGCAGCTTGTCAGCGCCCTTCCACTTTTAGCAAGCGGGTTTTCTTGTTGAGCAGGCGCAGCACCGCCCAGAGCAGGAAACTCACACCCAAGATGATGAGCCAGTGCAGATCCAGTTTTAGGCGCTGTTGAACAACGTAATCCTGCACTGTTTCGATTACGAACATACAGGCAATCAGGGCAAAAAAGCCGTTGTACTCGCGCCGGAGAACGTTGCGCAGCGAGAAATCCAGCTTGGGCGGGACGAAGGCCGAAAAGCGGGGCAGCACTGCCGGGGTGCGTTCCGCCCACTCACTGTAAGACGCTCCGAATTTACCGCGCAAAAAGGCTTCCTCGGCATACATGATGCGCTCGTAGTAGAGCATATAGAGCAGGATAAACACCAACGC
This sequence comes from Candidatus Cloacimonadota bacterium, assembly GCA_027318475.1. Classification (GTDB taxonomy): domain Bacteria; phylum Cloacimonadota; class Cloacimonadia; order Cloacimonadales; family Cloacimonadaceae; genus Syntrophosphaera. The sequence goes on from DAHVPC010000051.1 coordinate 6,589, forward strand.
CAGCCAGTAACTGTGGGGCAGCAGGATGACGCTAAAAAACATGAAGAAGTTGCCTACGTAAAGCGGATGGCGCAGCAGCGAATAGATGCCGGTGGTGTTCAGCTGTTCCGCGACCTGGGCCCGGGAATTCCGGCCAGAAGTCCGTCCCGGCGTATGCCCGATGGTGTAAGCCCGGATACCCAAGCCGGCAAAACCAACCGCCAGGCACAGCACCTGCCAGAGATGCTCGATCCGCTCGGAATTGCCCAGATAGCGATAGTCCGGCAGGGAGAGGAGAAACAGCGCAACCAAAACCAAGGGGAGATAACTCCTCCTCCTGAACAGCCAGTTGCCCGCCCGGCCAAATTCTTCCTGTAAAGCCACGTGGTATCTCAGCGCCCGGTTTTAGCAGGGCTATCGGTAGTCATACACCATCCAGCCGTCGCGTCCCAAAGCCAGAAAGATGAGGTCCTTGGCCAGGGCGACGTCATACACTGAGGCTGTGGTGGGATAGATCGTCCTGAGGTCTTCCACCTTGAGGGGGTTCCGGATGCCCAGGATCTTGACTCCACCCTTCCCCAAAGCGATGAACAGGCGGTCGTCCTTGATTTCCAGGTCCTGGATGTCGTTGGAAAGGCGGAACTGGTTGATCAGTTTGGGTTTGTTCATGTCCTCGGCATTGATGGCCAGCAGCCTCTTGCCCGCGCCGATCCAGATGATGTTGCCGTTTTTCGCCAGCAGAGTGGCATCTGCGATCTCGTAGTTGATACCCAGGGAAATGGGGAACTGTTGGTCGCTGATATCCACCGTAACCAGGCCGAAATCGTTCAGGGCGTAAAGATAGGGGTATTGGGCGATGAAGTCGCGTATGCCCCATTTTTCGGAGAAGGTGGATTTGATCTCCCGCATTCCTCCCTTGCCGATATCCATGATGTCGATTCCCCTGAAACGATCGGCAACGTAGAGCATTGATCCCTCGCGGGTGACACGATCGCCGATGATCTGGTTGGTGAAATAGATGCGGCCTGGATAAGCCAGTGTATCCACCGGAGTGATGATGTTGGCGGCTTCGCGGCTGCAGATGTAAAGCTGGTTGTCGCCCAGGATATTCACATCCTCGATCTGGGTGGAAGAAAGGAAAACCGCTTCCAGACGGGGTTGCCAGGGATTGAACAGGGAATGGATCCAGAGGTAATTCTGGTTGCGCAGGATCACCTGGTCTTCATTGCAGTCAACATTGAAGGGCTGGATATTCTGCATATGGACCAGCAGGTTGGGGATGCGGTCGTCTATGGCCGGCAGAGCCACCGCAGCCAGCAGCAGAAGGATCAGTACAAAGTGTTTCATGGTCACTCCCTAGTGGGATTTCGGCGAAGTAGCGCCTTAAGATATACCAGTTTCGGAACCGGTTCCTGCGTCAGGATAGCAACTGGTTGACGATGTCGGCGACCTTGACGCCTTCAGCTTCCGCGGCAAAGGAAATCAGGACCCGGTGGGTCAGGACGGGTAGGGCTATCTGCCGCACATCCTCCTCAGAGGGGGTCAGGCGTCCATCGAGCGCTGCGCGGGCTTTGGCGGCCAGAACCAAATATTGGCTGGCGCGTGGTCCGGCTCCCCAATTGATCCATTTCTTGAGCTCCGGTTTGCAGCCCGGATCGCCGGGACGCGTGCTGCGCGCAAGTTTGACGGCGTATTCTAGCACATGCTCGGAAAGCGGCATGTTGCGGATCGCGGCTTGGAATTCGATGATCCTGCCCGGAGAAAGCAGGGCTTGCGGCTCGCCGGATTCCGCTCCGGTGGTCGTTTGGACGATGGTGAGTTCTTCCGCGTAGCTGGGGTAATCGATGTTGATGTAGAGCATGAAGCGGTCCAATTGCGCTTCAGGCAAGGGATAGGTGCCTTCCTGCTCGATGGGGTTTTGCGTGGCCATCACGATGAAAGGCAGATCCAGGGGACGCGTGGCGTTGCCGCTGCTGACGTGGTATTCCTGCATGGCTTGCAGCAGCGCGGCCTGGGTTTTCGGCGGAGTGCGGTTGATCTCGTCCGCCAGGATCAGATTGGCAAAGATGGGACCCTTGATGTACTGGAATTCCCGATGCTCGCCCCCGCTTCCGGAAACCAGGATGTCGCTGCCCGTGATGTCCGAGGGCATCAGGTCCGGAGTGAATTGGATGCGGCCAAAGCTCAGGTTCAGGGCTTTGGCGATAGTGGAAATCAATAGGGTTTTCGCCAGGCCAGGCACGCCTTCGATCAGCATGTGGCCGTTGGCAAACAGGCCGATCAATACTTTATCAACCACCGCGTCCTGTCCCACTATGCTCTTTCTGATCTGCTGCAGCAGTTCCTGCTTTGCCGTTTTCAATTCTTCGATGCGCTTAATCATGACTTCACTGTTCATATATCTTTTCTCCGCGGAATATATCGATAAGCACCTTCCGGCCGCTCAAAAAAATCGCCAGCAATCCCAGGCTGCCGATCAAAATGGCCGTGAGCAGATGCGCGAAAGCCATAATTGCTGAAGCGTCCTGTCTTGTCAATGCAAATCCAACGGAGAAGATGATAATCATCATCCATTCATTGCTGCCCAATTGAGCCGGGGGTTGGGGCAGCGCATAGGAAAGGTTGATCAAAGTGTAGCCAAAGAGGACCTTCACAAAGGTATAGTCGATGCCAAAAGCGCGGAAAAGCAGATGGAAATACAAGCCATCCAGCAGGATGCCCGTGGCAGTGAGGATTACGGCATAGAGCAGCTGAGTCCAATGGTGTTCGAAGATGTTGAGCCCCTGCACAAAGATCTCGATGTAGGAATTGATCCTGGCTTTGAGAGATTCCGGCAGCCAGGCAAAAAGCAGCTGCAATAGTTGCACCACATTATGTTTGCGCCTGGCAGAAAGGACGATGACTGCCAGAGACACCGCGAACACCAACGCCAGCAAGACCAGCAACACCGTCAAGCCCGTGGAGATCTGCATTCCCAGCAGGGGGATCATCACCAGCACGAAGCCAATGCCCAGGGTGTCGAAAGTTTTATCGATGAAGATCGAGGGCAAAACGCTGAGCATCGGGATGCCGTGATTACGCTTGACAAACCAGGCTTTCGCCACTTCTCCCAGACGGACCGGGATCAGGTAATTCACCCAGTTTCCGCCCATGCTATAGAGCCAGGTCCTGGCCAGCGATATCTTGGCTTGCCTGGCCAGCAGTATGTTCCAGCGGCAACTGCGGACGAAATAAGCGCTCAAGTAGATCAGGGCCGCCCACAGGACCAGCCGGGAATTCACGCTGCGCATGCGTTCCAGCAGGTCGGGCAGATCGGTGTAGCGCAGCCAGAGGATGATCAGGATAAGGCCGATCGCCAGGCTGAGGCTGAGGTAGAGCAAGCGTTTACGTGACATGTTATCCGGCTATGCCAACAGGCTAACCAATCCCTGGCGAAAACTCATAGCCCCTGATCCCTGTCAAAGACCATGTAATAATGGTGCGCCCAGATCTTTTTGAACCAGTTGGGAGCGATCTTCTCCAGCCAGCCGTAAGCGTTCATCTTATTCACGAAATCCAAATCCTGCCCGGAGTAGTAGTCAAGGATACTCACCTGCTGATGGGATTTCTTATCCCTCTGGGCTGGTTCGGGAACGGGCAAATGCGGTAAGGTCTTGCGCAGCAGCTCTTCCCTGGTCATTCCGATATCCGGCCAGGGTGGACAATCGAACAATCCGGACTGCCTGAGCCGCCAGCCCAGTTTACCGAGCAGGGAGATAATCGAAGGCGGATCGATATTGCCGAGCTGCAGCGACGGATACTTCTCTGCGCTATAATCGCGGAACTGGAGTTTGTAGCCCAGACCGGAGCGGTTGGGAACGCTCAGGAACATCACCTTGTCCGTAACGCGGGCCAGTTCGACCAGCCAGATTTTAAGGTCCGGTACAAACCACAGGGCGGAAAAAGAAAAACTGAGGTCAAAACTGCGTTCCGGGTGGGACAGGTTCCTGAAACCGGGATTGTGAATGGCGTTTAGCGGGCGTCCGAACCTCTGCCACAAATCTGCTATCAACTGCAGCCTGTAGGCATCATCGTCCTCCAAGGTGACCTCGATTCCAGCATCAGCCAAGGCTAGCAGATTGATGCCACTGATCCCGGTAAACCCGAAACTGGGCGTTTCCAGGGCGGAACGGACCCCATATCTGCCACACAGATCAAGAAGAATCCTGTTGAGTACAGTGCGCTCGTATGATGAACCAAGACCTTCGTGGGGATTGGTGAAATACTTCTCCCAATCATTGATGATGGGGATGGCCATCACTTACCCAGAAAGTCGTTGATAGTGATCTGCATCCCCGGAATGGTGAAGGTTTCTGGCAGTTGCATCAGCTGATAGGTATCGGTCACATAGTAGAACCAGGACCGGGAAATGAGCTGGAATCTGCTGATCCAGAGTTCATTCCGGAATAAGCGGGCCAGGGATTCACCCCAATGGAAAAACATCCGGTCCAGTTTGAACAGGGTGGAATAATTATCTCCCTGCAACTGCCGCGAGATGAAATTGACTAGGTCGTGCAGTTTGATCGGTTCGCGGTCGGCCACATTGAGAGCCAGGCCAGGCTGAAACTGGTTTTTGAGCAGCCAGATGAAAGCGTTGGTGATGGTGTCGATGTGGCAGAGATGGATCCAAACCCTTTTATTGATCAGGGGAAAGCGCTTCTGGCTCACCAGCTTCACCATCTGGTAGGGGAAGCCCTGGTCACCGATGCCATAAGTGATCGAAGGACGCAGGATGGCGGCATTCAATCCCTTGAGCACCGCCTGGTTCACATATTTCTCCGCTTCGATCTTGGTGTAATGATACAGGTTGTCCGCGTTGCGTTCCGTTTCGTTGTTGGCGGGCAATTCTTCCGGGATCGCGCCAAACACCCCAACTGAAGAGCAATAGAGCAGCTTCGCGCCATTGGCCAGGCAGTATTCCACCAGCTGTTGGGTGGCAACCAGGTTTGCCCGCAGATACTCGTTCCGGGAGAATTTCCGGCCTCCCCGCAGAGCACCGATATGCACCACCACATCAAACTTGCTGCCCGCCAGGAAAGACTTCAGCTGGTCTGTATCGGCAAGGTCTATCTGCACCATTTCCAGTTCCGAGCGAAAGGCCGCGAAACGTTCAGGAACGGTGCCGGGCCTGATCAGGGCTGTGATCTGATAATCCAGCCCGGCTGCCAGGATTGCTTTCAACACTGACTTTCCAATCAGGCCGGTGATTCCGGTAATCAGCAGGCGCGCCATTTAGCCGAAGATCCTTTCCCACAGATTCTTCCGGGATCGGGAATGGGAGTGAGAGTGGGAGTGGGAATGGGAATGCTGGAAATATACGTATTTCAGGGGTATGATTTGATCGTGTAAAACCATTTGGGGAAAGTCCTTTGTGAGTAGATCGACCGCTTGTTCATCCAAATCCTCACGCAATAAATCGATGGCTTGAAAATAGGATCCGTAGGGGCTACGGCCATGATCGTCCGAACCCAGCAAATGCGCCCAACCGTTGCGCACAAGCAGCCAGGCCGTCTGGCGCACCTTTTCGCCATACTGGCCCAGCAAACTTCCGGAATTTACCTGCAAGTATACATCATGTTCGATCAATTCCCTGGCTTTGGAAATCTTACTCATGATGCTCACATACCGTTCCGCGTGAGCCAGCACCGGACGGAATCCTTGGCGCAGCAGGGGATAAATGTCATTATAGAAATCAGGATCCAAGCCATTGAGGTCCGATTCCAAAAGAACGTAATGGGAGCTCCCGAGAGTCAGTTTTTGGGACGTGATGTCCTCTAAAATATGGGAATTCAGATAAACCTCGAAGCCGGGATGCAGATTGATCTCCACCCCGTAATTCTTTGCCAGGCCGCGCATCAAGGCTAGTTTCGCATCATAATCCGCTCTCTCGTAGTGGTAAACGCCGCTCATGTAATGAGTCGTGAGAAACGCGTCGGTAACACCGCCTGCCGCCATGATCCGCATCTGATTGATAGATTGTTCGGCGGATGTGGAGCCATCATCGATCTTGGGCAGCAGGTGGCAATGTACGTCAATCATGGCTCAGGGAAGCCTCTCTTTGATCATGTCCACAAATTCGACCAGCACATCGTTGTGTTCAAAAGGCTTGATCATCCGCTCCGATTCGTCCATCAATTTTTCCACTGCTTGCCGCGCTTTATCGAAGCCCAACAAGCCGGTGTAAGAGTGCCGCGAGGTGGGAACGTACTCTTCGTCGAAATCCAGACCATCGCTGCCCCGGCCATAATCCGCCGCGATATCCTCGATCATTCTATAAGCCATGCCCAGGTTCGAAGCGTAGGCATTCAGGATCTGGCGCGTGTTTTCATCCGCGCTGGCCAAGAGGCAGGCCATATCCGCCGCGGCTTGCAACAGCGATCCGACCTTCTTCATGTCGATGTAACGCAGGGTATTGATCTTCATCACTTTGCGCTTGCTTTCCAGGGCCACGGCCTGGCCTCCGATCATGCCATAGGACTTGGTATAGGTGGCTAAAATGCGCATGCAAGCCAGGGCTTTGGGGGGCGGGATGATGTGGCCCAATACTTCGAAAGCCTGAGTATATAAAGCATCTCCGGTCAGGATGCCGATGGTGTTGCCGAATTTCTGGTGCACGCTGGGTTCGGAGCGCCGTTCAGCCTGGTTCATGACCATGGGCATGTCGTCGTGCACAATTGAGGCGCTGTGAGCAAGTTCGATTGCCGTGGCTGCTTTGATCGCTTCCTGCAGACCCTTGCTCTTGCGCATTCCGCACAGCATTTCGAAGATGGAAACCAACAGCAGGGGACGCCAGCGCTTGCCTCCGGAAAAAACAGAGTAGTGCATGGCTTTCTTCAGATCTTTTGCAGGCGCGGTTTGCGGGCTTGAAAAGTGTTTCAGACTGGTTTCGATCATCTCCAGGCGCGTTTCAAAATACTTCTGTAACAGCAAGTTAATCTCCTGAAAGCAAATTCACCGGCTTTGACGCCAGTATGAATTTCCTTACTCTGATATGCTGAATATTGTCAAGTTATTTGTCCCGCCGACGCTATTCCCAGGCCAGTACCCGTTCTCACGCTCCGGAATCTAGATCAGGTTTTTGAGGCAAAAAGGGTCCGCAAATTGCATTGGGAATGAGCAGGGAGGAGCGATGCGACGCTTACTTTGTTTTTTACTTTGCTTGCTGCCTTTGCTGGCCATGGCCGCGAACTTTGCCAACCTTGCCACGCAAGTGGTCCAGCCAGATGGCACTACACTGGATCTATTGGCTTCTGGAGACGAATTTGCCAACCGTCTGCACGACGCTGATGGATACTCGATCATCCAAAGCCAGGAGGATGGATATTATTACTACGCCGTTCTGCGTTCCGGCGAGCCCTCACCATCCCAGTTCAAAGCTGGTTCCAGCGATCCCCGGGCTTTGGGACTGCAGCCTGGAATAAACATCTCGCCAGCCAAATATCGGGAAAACGTGCAATTCCTGCGGTCCCATGAGCGCAGCGGCGAGCGTGGACCAAACACTGGCACGGTCAACAACATTGTGGTTTATATCCGCTTCTCAGATCAGACCGAATTTCCTGATCCCCGCTCAGTTTACGACGCCAAATTCAACGCTGTTGGCGACGGCGAATACTCGCTGCGCAACTACTTCCACCAGGTTAGTTACGACCAACTGAACTACGTCTCGCACCATTTCCCCGCTTGCGCAATGGACCTCAATCTCTCTTATCAGGACACCCATCCCCGCGCCTATTACATGCCCTACAACTCGGTCACCAATCCCCAAGGCTATCGCGATTGGCAACGCACGGACAGGGAACACGCCCTGCTGGCCAGCGCTATTGCCGCGATCGCGCCGCAAGTCCCTGCCAGTCTGAACATCGACGCCGACAACGACGACTATGTGGACAACGTCTGCTTTATCATCCGCGGACCGCACACCGCCTGGAACAACCTGCTCTGGGCGCACCGCTGGGCGCTGTACACGGTTGATTCCTTCATCAACGGCAAAATGGTCTGGGATTTCACTTTCCAACCGGAAAACCAGAACAGCGTGCGCACCCTTTGCCACGAAATGTTCCACAGCGCGGGCGCTCCCGACCTTTATCATTACGAATTCGACGGCCTTACTCCAACCGGATGCTGGGACATCATGGAAAGCGGAAACGCCCACATGGGAATGCACATGAAGGCCAGATACGGAGAATGGATAGCCCCCATCCCCACGATCCTCGCCGGTTCTTACACCCTCAATCCCGTCACCTCGCCGGTCAACAACGCCTACCGCATACCCCTCAACGGATCGGACTATCTGGTTGTGGAATACCGCAAGCAAGGTTCCGATGTATTCGAAGCCGAGCTTCCCGGTTCCGGCCTGCTGATCTATCGGATCAATGAGGACGAAAGCGGAAACTCCGAAGGCCCGCCAGACGAAGTTTACATCTTCCGGCCGGATGGTTCCTCAACCCAGAATGGGGCGATCGCTGAAGCCGCCTTCAGCACTCAGAACCACCAAACGGAATTCAACCAGTACACCAATCCCTCGTGCTTCCTTACCAACGGCACTCCTTTCCCGGTAAACATCCACAGCATTTCCACAGCCGGAGACAACATCTCCTTCACCTTATCCACCGCCACGGACGCTTATCCGCCCACGATTTCAGACCTCGTTCCAGCTGACGGAGCCAACCTTACCCTGGCCGATATGCAGGTCGGTGCGAACATCAGCGCGCCCACTGGATACGTATCCAGTGGGCGCGC
>DAHVPC010000052.1 GCA_027318475.1 Candidatus Cloacimonadota bacterium
TTGCTGAAAGCCAGGGTTACATCTGAGATTGCCGCATTGTTGGATGTGCGCACGTAGCCGGAAATGACGCCGTAGAGAGGATAGCCAGTGTAGTCTCTCCCGGTCTGATTGGATGTAACGTTGGTATATGATCTGCTGGTGGGGTCGAATCCAAATCCATATTTTGAGGGAGTTGCCGTACCTGACCAGCCATATGGTACGGTTTTGGTATAGTATCCGCTGGAGTTTGTACTAGCAGATCCTCCTCCGTTATTGAAGTCGATTGTTACAGCACTTAGAGGTGCACCGTTTAGGGTTGTAACCGTTCCCGATACTGATACTGATTCTGCATGTGGCGTTATCGATACGGTGTTAGAATTAAGGCTTGTGCCGCCAGAGTTGTAAGCTCTCACACGGTAATAGTAAGTGATCCCGGAAGTGAGATTGGATATATTTCGGTACAGCACATTACCCACATCCAAGTTGTTAAAGCCCGAGATAAAGGAACTAAAAGCATAGTTTAATGAGATATCCAGATTGTATCCTGTGGCTCCGCTCGTACTATTCCAGTTTGCGCGAAAACCGGTTGAAGTAATCAAAGTTGCGGGTGTCGCTGTTGGAGCAGGTGGCACAGTAGATACATTTACGATGTTGGAATTGCCGCTTGTACCACCTGTATTGACTGCCCGTACCCTGTAATAATAAGTGATTCCTGCCGTAAGCCCAGATACAGTCTGGTACAGCAAAGAGACAGGCTTGTCTTGATACCCGCTGACAAATGTGTTAAAATTGTCGTTATCTGATACATCGAGACGATAACTACTGGCTCCAGTTGTCGAACTCCAATTTGCCCGAAAACTTGTGGTGGAGATACTTGATGCAGCATTTGCTTGCGGTGCCGCTGGTATAGTTTGAACCGTAATTGTATTTGAGTTGGCGCTTGTTCCACCAGTGTTAACAGCACGAACCCTATAGTAATAAGTATTCCCCGCCGTCAACCCAGACACGGTTCGATACAATTCTGAGACAGAAATATCTTGATATCCACTGACAAATGAGGTGAACACGTCGTTAGTTGATACGTCGAGACGATAGCTACTGGCTCCATTGGACGCATTCCAATTTGCTCTATAGCTAGTAGATGTTATACTGCTTGCATTTGTTGCCACCGGCGCTTCAGGAATTGGAGAATTGATAAAAAAGGGACCGTGATGTATGGTGTCACCCCAGTTACCTGCACGGTCTTTTGCCTTAACATGAAAATACCAATTGTTACCATACGATAGAACAGGACTAGTGGTAGTATTGGAAGAACCCTCTGAAATGTTGTTGGGAATGGTTGTAGATGACTGGGACCATTCATAGGAATATCCGGCAATCCCACTAGGGCCATTATCGCTACAAGACCAAACAATGTATATCGTACTGTCACTAGACCAAGTATTTGGACTGTGGCTGCATGATGTTATAACCGGTAGGTTTGGGGCGTTAGTATCCTTGTTATCGCCGTGTTCATGCCAGATAGCCCACAACTGCTGGTCACTACCGTGTGATGGTGATGTAAACCAGGCATTCCAGAAATCGTCGCTGTTATCGGGATGGTGACCGCTTACAATCCTGTCTGCCAGTGTATTAATGATGTTAACGTTGCCGTTATCATAAGTGTCGCCTATGCCATCGCTGTTCTGATCGTCATCTACGTAGTCGTTTAAATCCCATAACATTCCGGCAACAGATGCTTCGCAATCGCTTCCATGTGAATTTGCATTGGCAACCAGCCATCCCCCATCACCTAGCCAGTCTCCATTCTCCAGGTTAAAGCAGTTATTATGAGTATAGTTACCGTTATTATCCAGCCACCAATTGTACTCCAGGTGGTTGCCTCTGACTCGTGATGACAAATAGTGCGAGAAACCTTCACTAGATGCCAATCCCAAGGATATTTCATCATCCCAGGAATGAGCTCCTCCTTCGCTGGCATCAAAAAAATTGTGTACATCTTCGATTCTATGGCCGTATTCATGCAGGATTACGTCTTCATCAAAGGTGTCGGGCTGTCCTTGTCCAGGGTTGTTGTTGCCACATATCATGATAAACCCATTGGAGGGACTATAATAGGTCCCAGTCGTGAAGTCCGGATCATTTGGGTGGACAACCTCAACTTCACTCAGAGAACCAGGTTGATACAAATCCCATGCATCTATTCCCGTTAAAAACGTATCCGCAATGAAGAAGGCGCCATCAAAAAGCACTGTTATTGGCATCAACGTGCCAAGATTGAAAGAACCATGCGGAACATTGGCTACAGGCGTAGTTGATAAGTAATAAGTAGCGCCTCCAACGCCATTCTTTACATTACAGGCCTCGTTTTGAGCGAAAATTTTAACATATATGTCTTGAGTTCCCTGCAAAGGTTCTGTATTTGTGAAAGCTGGGCTGGTAAAGTACCCCTGATTGTCTGTCAATCCGCTCCATAACATATCGTCGCCACTTGTGGTATCATTGTCCCATAGTTCCACCCTTAATCGCCTTCCATCTTTTATCGAACTAGGGTTGTAATCATGAAATCTGATCCTGCCTGAAACAATCAGGGTCCCCGAAGATTCCCAGTAGAACTGTCTCGAATACTCATTATCATCTTCGTTCGATTCGTCAACAACTCCGTAATAATCAGTTATTATCTTCAGCGTATGATTGCCACTGGAAAGGGTGTTCGTATAATCCTCAATATACGCATAGTAATCAACTTGCAAGGAACTGGAACTCCACTCTGTGATATAAACATCATCAATATACATTCTGGTATGAAAGGTCTGATTAACGTTGGCATCTCCGTCGTTTTCAACAGCCCAATCAATGTAGGTTTCCTGGTCAGCATATAGAGTGCTAACCGTGTTTGTACCTGTAACTGATGAGGGTGTGATAGCATATGACCATCCTGACGGCGTGTAGGGCTTTAAATTAGGTAAACTTGGGGCTTCCCAGTAGAATTGCCTAGAATACTCGTTATCGGCCTCATTTGATTCGTCAATATCATCATAGTAGTCGGTAACAATATTCAGAGTGTGGTATCCACTTGCCAATGTTCTTTGATAGTCCTCCACATAAGCGTAGTAATCGATCTGCAATGAGTTTGTGTACCATTCTGTGATGTAGATGTTGTCAATATACAGCCTGGTATAGAATGTCTGGCTGATATTGGCAGCTCCGGAATTCTTTACGGCCCAGTCAATGTATGTAATCTGATCACCGTACAATGAATTGACTGTATGCGTTCCTGAAACTGACGATGGCACAATTTTATAATCCCACCCAGTGGGTTTATACGGAGTCAGATTGGGTAATTGAGGTGCCGATGCATTCAAAATGACATCGTCTATATATACACCCGCATAAGGTTCTCCTGATATACTGCCATCGCTGTCAAATCTAAACTGAATGTATAGGCCAGATTGTCCCGCGAATTGATCTAGATCCAGTTCCAGATATTCCCAGACTAGTGGGTCTGTGATTCCACTTTCTTCATAAACGCAATGCCAGCTGCCATATTGATCTCTTACATTCACTGTAAATTCGTCCCATCCAGACTCAGTATCGACAACTTTATAGAAGGACAATGTGGCACTACCATACCCGCTTAAATTGACATTTCTTCTTTCCATGTAGACATGCAGATTATCCGGATAGTAGTATTGGCTGCCCGATGGATTTGCATAGCAATGAGCATAAGAATTAGGCCATGCCCAGGCATAATTGCCCCCTCCTCCGTCGTGGCCAATGTACCATGAGCCGGGGTAAGATCCACCGAAATCATCAGAGAAAATTATGCTTCTGTTTTGTTCTTGTAGATGAAAATTTGTATTCAATGCTGATTTCGAGATTTTGGCTGGTGGTATAGTCATCTGATCCTTCGTTTCCAGTGATGAATCTGTGTATGACGAATTTGGATCAGGTTCACAAATTTGAATCTGGTCCGGAGGTGGAAGGCTATTTCCTGAATATACTCTCTTATCTGTAATTTGGTCTTGTGTTTTCGCTGTTCCTGACACCTTCTTCCGGATATCATCTGGTTTACGATATCTCTGTTGTTCATCTGAGTCTAGGCGGTTTGTTACTATTGCGCTTTCAGTCTCCATGACGCCATTGCTTTCTACCCTATCGGCTATCTTTATCGGAGACAATATCTCTACTGGTATTATCGAACCCGCATCAGTGTTGAAAAGACTGAATTTTGGATTTCCAGAATACACTTCGGTTATGCTTCCAGTCGTATCGAAGAAAAGATAAGCGTGGTGCCACACTTTGCCACTTTGAACTTTAACTTCAAAGCCTGTAGTATCCTGCTCTGGGATGAATACCGAAAAGTGGTAGATCAAAGCCTGATTCCTCGAACAGATATCTGTCCAGCTTCTGTTAGTGTTTATAGATATTCTGCCGAATGTCTCTATGCTTACTTTGATTTCTTTACAATCAAATCTCGGGGTTATGCTAAGATTAATCTCAACAGATCCGGACTTAGGCAAAGATGATGATGGTTTCAATTCGATTTCAAAGGGCATGTTACCAATAGTAGCAGATATCATCAGCGGGAAAACTATAGTAATCAAGCATAACAAGGTAGTTGTTTTCATTATCATACAAATCTCCTTGACCATATATCACATATTGAACACTACGTATTCTTGTAAATGAAAATCTTTTTACGTAGTTAGTGGATTCTATTTTGGCCCCTAGGTTCTCTGATGCATAAGATATGTTGCCAATCCTATTCCAAATCGCAAAATTCAAGTAAATTGCTGTATCATAGTAGATTATAACAACACGTTGAGGTTTGTTTTACAGTCTCCTGTTGTTGAAACTACCATGCCTATGTTCATACTGAACAACGATAATGAATAACTTATTGCATATTAAGCAATTATGCCGTGTGGTAGTTTCTACCACTGATTTAGTGGCGTGTGATATATTTACCACAAATAATGAGGTTTGGATTGGTTGATTGGGGAACCTGCCATATTAACCCCCAATCAGATGTGTCTTTCCAGATATCATGGTGGCCGCTCCAGCGATGCTACCTAAAGAAACCAGACTTCAAACAACCATTTGATTTGATAGTAGAACCAGAATTGGATTGACCGGTAATGAAGCGGGGTCAGTTACTGAAAAGTAACATAGAGAAGGATACAGACATATTTGCATTCCTTTAGCTAATTATGCAAAAGCGTGGACTGGCCTGTGTTTGGTGGCGATAATGACCAAAAATCAGAACGAGAAAACATCCCGTGACCCCATATGTAGTAGAGAGTGAAATGGCAAAAAAGTGGCAAAGTGAAAAAGACAATAATCAAAATGACGAGTCAGAGCGTTAGAGAATGGCGGGATATATGAAAGGCAGATTCTGCTTGACATCAGCCGCCCTGATGAAAAATGGCTAGATTAGGCTGGAGAAGTGTTTTAATTCGCGTCAAGCGACTATGGCCTCCACTTCCGGCAGAAGACAGGGAATTTGATCAAGGAGCGTAAATGCCCTCCATTGTGGATAATATCAAGCAGACGCAGGATAGAATCGCGGACAAACTGAGCCACCTGGGCAGGTCCGCCTTTGATGTGACTGTGGTCGCGGTGACCAAGATGCAGCCTGTGGATGCGGTCGAGGCCGCCCTGCAAAACGGGATCGGGCATATCGGGGAAAACAAGGTGCAGGAAGCCCTGCGCAAGATACCCATGCTGTCTGTGCCATACGAGGGATTCCACTTCATCGGGCATCTGCAATCCAACAAGATCAACAACCTGCTCAGCCTGAAACCCCTGCTGATCCAGTCCATCGATAGTTTATACATCGCCCGGGAACTGAACCGGAGCCTGGGCCACAAGAACCGGGCGCAGGACATCCTGATCCAGGTGAACACCACGGCCGAAGAATCCAAGACAGGAGTCAGTTTCGCCAACGCCGAGGAGATGATCTGGCAGATCGCCGCCCTGCCCTGCCTGCGCATCAAAGGCCTGATGACAATCGGACTGATGAGCATCGATCCGGAGCGCACCCGTCCCTATTTCACCCAATTGCGGGAACTTTCCGAAACCATCGCGAAACAGAACATCCCCGGGGTGGAACTGCGATATCTCTCCATGGGCATGAGCGACGATTACCTTGTGGCGCTGGAAGAGGGATCGAATATGCTGCGCCTGGGTTCGGCGCTGTTTGGGCCGCGCAATTATGGAGGAACCAAATGATCTATCCGATCATCTTCCTGGTCATCGTGGCAGCCTATTTCTACGGCTGCTTTTCCACTGCCAAAATGGTCGCCAAGACCTTTCGGTCGTTGAATATCTTCAAAGTGGGCACCGGCATGGCGGACACGGAGAACATCTATTCGCATGTCAGCCGTTCCCTGGGAATTCTGGTCGGGGCATTGGACGTGCTTAAGGCCCTGCTGTTCCTGCTCGTGGTGGAAGTGCTGCTGCGCCTGCTCGACGCCTCGGGGACCATTTCCGGATCGGAAGTGCTCTACAACAAGAACATCATGCTGATCTACGGACTGGCGATGCTGGTGGGCCATTGCCTGCCGGTGACGCACAAATTCCGCGGAGGCAGGGGCATCTTCACCTACACCGGTTTCCTGCTCTTCTTCGCGCCGGAGCCGATGCTGGTGACCCTGCTGGTGGCGCTGGTCCTGGTGCTAAAATACAAGCAGATCCGCTTCGCGCAATATGTGATCGTGATCCTGCCGGTGCTGCTCACCCACGTTTTCTACACCTTCGTGCCGATGTTCCGGCGCGAACTTCCGCCCTATTTCGTGGCTCTGATCTGGGGCATAGCGATCCTGATGGGCGCGCTTAACTTCCTGGTCTCCAAAAAGATGGGAGAGTTGTGAAGATCGCCGCGCCGGAAAACTCCAGCTTTGCCGTCAAACCTCTTCTAAGCGCGATCGACAAGATCACCCTAGCTTACTGCGCCTGGATTGTGCTGTATATGCTCGCCGGCACCCTGTTGGGGCGCGCCGTGCATCCGGACACGCACTTGCCCAGGTTTATCGGCATCTTTGCCGGAGTCCTGCTGCTGGCTTGGCTGGAGCGGGCTTATTCCATGGCGCTGAGATCCCTGGCGCTCAAAGCCTTGCGCTTCGTACGCAGCATCTATCCCGTGCTGCTGTTCGCCTATTTCTACACTTCGCTCTACAGCGTGGACCGCATCTTGTTCACTGAGTGGCTGGATCCGTTTTTCATGGGTATCGACAAATGGCTGTTCGGCTATTATCCGTCTCTGGTGTGGGGCCAGAAATACGGTTCCCTGCTGCTGCAGGAGTTGTTTCACTTCGCCTATTTCTGCTATTATCCGATGATCGCCGGCTTGCCGCTGTATTTTTACCTGAGGAACAAACGCGCCTTCAGCGAATTGATCTTCAACCTCACTTTCGTGTTCTATTCCTGCTATTTCTTCTACAGCCTAGTACCCGTGGTCGGAGGACGCTATTTCGAGCAGGCCTACTTCCTGGCGCATACCTACAGGGGCGGCCCCTTCACGCATCTGATGGCCTTCATCTATAACAACACCAATCACTGGGGCGGCGCCTTCCCCAGTTCGCACATCGCCATCGCCATCGTGCTCAGCATCGCCGCCCTCAAATACGTCCGCAAATGGGGCTACGTGTTCTGCGCGATCACGCTGTTCCTGGCCCTGGCCACCGTCTATTGCCATTACCACTGGTTTATTGACGCCGTGGCTGGCGTCGCGACCGGCATCGCGGGCTATTACGCGGCGGATAGGGTCCGCGGCAAATTGCAAAGAGAGAATCCATGAAATTCTTGCTTCCCTTGTTGCTGGCCTGCCTGTGCCTACCCGTTTTGGCACAGCAAGCGGCCTTGCCCATCACTTCCTACGATTACGCGGCTCCGGAGCACAACGTGTCGCCGATCAGCATTGGCATGGGCGCGCTGAATGTGACCAACTCCGGCGACTTCTATGCCAACTACTCCAATCCCGCCCTGATCGGAGCGAACGAATACACCGCGCTGCTGACCTCATTTCGCGTGAAGGGCTCCGAAAAGATGAGTTTCTGGGAAGCCGCGAACATCAGCAACGCCCTCAAACCCAAACAATTCAAGTATTTCACACTGCTCACGAAGCAGACCGCCTGGACCTATCAACCCGTGGCCCGTGTGCATATCAGCGAGATCACGAACGCCGGGGAATACCGTTATCACGACTACCTGCTGGACAAGATGCAGGTAACCATTGCCGCGGAAGACCAATCCTGGCAGCCCGTCGCTTTCGGCATGAACGTCAAATACCTGAGCGGCAGATTGGTCTATCTGCTGGAGCACCGGGTGGGCAACTCTCTGGTACGCGATGCCTTTATCGACGACAAGGTGCGGGGATTTTCCTCGGACGTGGGTGTAACCCTGGACTTGCAGAACTTCAAGGTCGGCCTGGCCGGCTATGACGTTTTTTCGCGGCTCTACTGGGAAAACTACCCATCCGTAGCCATTCAGAGGCGGGCAGCCCTCGGAGTCCAATATTACACCGACAATCTGATCCTGAGCGGAGGAGTGCAGGGCAAACTGGCCAAAACCACCGACAGCACCATCCACTTGGGCTTGCAATACCTTTGGGATTGGGGCGGCACGGATTCCAACACCGGCGAGGATGTCTCTCAGGGTTTGGTGGCCCGCCTGGGCCTTTACAGCCACGATTTCTACGGCGCCAGCAACATCAACTACACACTGGGCACCGGCTACAACTACAACCTCTTCCGCTTCGACTTTTCCCTGAACAACAAGGGACTGAAGATCAAGGATAGCGAGTATCTCTTTTCCCTGGGAGTGGGATTGCCCTAAACCATGGGCGGGATCAGTTTCCTCAATTCCGGCTTGCTGCTTTTCGCCGCGGCCACCATCCTGCCGCTGCTGATCTGGCTGCTGGCGAAAAAGAAGCCCAAGCGCGTCGTCTTCCCCACCCTGCGCTTCATCAAAGCCGGGCAGGAACAGGAAAAGAAGCGCAGCCAACTGAAGAACATCATCCTGCTTATCATCCGTATGCTGATCATCCTGTTGGCGGTGTTGGCCGTAACGCGTCCGCTGCTCCGTTCCCTCCACCTCAAACCCTCCAAAAACCATCCGCCCACAGCCATCGCCATCCTTGTGGACACCTCTTTCAGCATGGATTATGTGGAGGAAGGCAAGAGCAATCTGGAACGCGCCAGGGATGCCATTCGCCGGATCAACGCTTTGGCCAACGCGCAGGACCGCCTGATCCCCGTCACTTCGGACGCGGACTGGAACCGCCTGCACGCCCAGATCTACGCTGGAGCGATCCCGGACGACCTGCTCAAGCAGCTGAACGTGACCTTCACTCCGCAGCCTCTGGACGCCATGCTCAAACTGGCGCAGGATAAACTGCGCGAGACCCAGCTCGCCAACCGCGAATTGTATCTGCTCACAGACGGCCAGCAGGCCGAATATCCCGCCGCGCCGGATCCCGCGCTCAACGTGATCAACGTGGCGGCAAACCAGGCCAGGGCCAATCTCAGTTGCTCGGAAGCCGGCGTCCTGCCCCAATTGGTGGAAAAATCCCGCCGCCAGAGCATCCAATTCAAGGTGACCAACCACTCTGCAAGCGAACGCAGGGACGTCCTGGTCAAGGTGGTCTTGGGCGGGGCCAAGGTCGCGGAGAAGTTTGTGGACCTGCCAGCCCGCCAGACGGTAAACCAGAGCATCGTGATCGACTTGCAGCAGGACGGCTGGCAGAGCGGTTACGTGGAAGTGCTGGACGACCGCCTGGAGCACGACAACCGCGCGTATTTTTCCTTCCCCTTCCAGCTGGCGCCACGCGTAGCCGTCGTTTCCGACCGCGCCGCGCTGCCCCTCGCACTGCGCTCTCTGCTGCAGGTGTACACGGGACCAGGCGGCCGCATCGACATCCTCAATCCCCAGCAGCTTAACCTGGCCACCTTGCAGCAATATCAGAATTTCGTATTCACAGGCAGCGCCTATCTTTCCCCCAAATTGCGCGAGATCATCGGCGCCCTGCAGTCAGCCAAGCGCGGCGCTCTGTTTTGCCTGGACCAGTCCCTCAGCGCGGAGTATAAAGCCTGGCTGGGCGGCCTCTTTGGCGTCAGCTTCGGCGCCTGGCAAAGCCAGAACCAAAGTTTGGGTTACATCAACCCCCACCACTTCACCACAGAACTGATGCGGGGCACGAACATCAGGTTCAACGCCCTCACGGACTTCTGGAAGCTTTCCGGAAACGGCAGCACGACCCTGTTGGGCAGCGCCGCCGGACCCTACGCTTTGGCCCGGGACAACTTCGTACTCTGGAACATTGACCTCGCCAGCCAGAAATCCAGTTTCCTGTTGGACGCCGCTTTCGCCGTCTTTGCCTATCGCAGCTTGGAATACACCGGCTCCGTGGTCGCCGCCGGCGAAAAGTACCAGTTGGGCGACGCCGTCAGCGCCAACCGCGTCACTTTGCCCGACGGCACCAACCTGGACACCGCCAACCACAGCTTCACGCTCAACCAGCCCGGGATCTACACTCTGGGCAAGGCCGACGGCTCATCTACAGCAATCTCCGTGGACGCTCCGCGCCAGGAAAGCGAGTATGCGCCCATGCGCTATAAAGGCCTGAAAAACACCAAACTGCTGGACCGGAACTGGCAGAACGCGCTCTTCCATACCCGCCTCGGCCACGATCTCTGGAAGATCCTGCTGGCAGCCGCCCTGGCCTTGTTCCTGCTGGAGATCATCCTCGTGAAAGCCGAGGAACTGCGTCCAGCCAAAACTGGCGCCAATCCTGCAACCGGGAGTAAATCATGATTTTGGACCAGATAAAAGATCCAGCCGCCATCCGTAAATTCAAGCTGGAAGAACTGAACCTACTGGCCCGCGAAGTACGTAAACGCATCGTGGACGTCGTTTCCCAGACCGGAGGGCACATCGCTCCCAGCTTGGGCGCCGTGGACCTCACCGTCGCCCTGCTCAACGTTTTTGATCCCATCAAGGACCGCGTCGTCTGGGACGTCGGACACCAAAGCTACGCCTGGAAGATCCTCACCGGACGCAACGACCGCTTTCCCACCCTGCGTTCCCTGAACGGCATCAGCGGCTTCACCAACCGCGACGAAAGCCCCTGCGACGCGTTCTCCACGGGCCACAGCAGCACTTCGGTCTCCGCCGCTTTGGGACTTGCCTGCGCCAAGGAACTGCTGCAGGAACCAGGCCACAGCATCGCCGTGATCGGCGACGGCGCGCTCACAGGCGGTATGAGCTTCGAAGCCCTCAACCACGCCGGCCACCTCCAGAAAGACAAACTGCTGGTGATCCTCAACGACAACGCCATGTCCATCTCCAAAAACGTGGGCGGACTCCAGAAATATCTGGCACGTATGTTGGTCAGCCGGCCCTACAACACCCTCAAACAGCAGGTTTGGGACCTCAGCCAGAGTTTGCCCGCCAACCTTCGCCGCCGCTTCATCCTGGGCGCCCAGAAGATGGAAGAATCCATGCTCAACATCCTGGTGCCGAACATCATCTTCGAGGACCTCGGCTTCAAATACATCGGACCCATCGACGGCCACGACATCCGCCTGCTCTGCACTATTTTCCGCCGCGTCCAACGCCACATGGTGGGTCCCGTCCTGATCCACGTGGTCACCCAAAAAGGCCGCGGCTATGCTCCCGCCGAGAAGAACGCCTCGCTGTTCCACGGTGTGGGACCCTTTGAAGCCAAGAGCGGAAAGCAGAACTGCAGTGGCCAGGAGAGCTGGAGCGACGCGTTTGGACGCCAACTGGTGGAGCTTGCTTCCGCCAACCCCAAGATCGTGGCGATCACCGCCGCGATGACTTCCGGAACTGGACTCAGCGGATTCGAGTCCAGATATCCCAAGCGTTTCTTCGACGTCGGCATCGCCGAACAGCACGCCGTGACCCTTGCCGCCGGCATGGCCTGCAAAGGGATCAAGCCCTTCGTGGCGATCTACAGCACCTTTATGCAGCGCGCCCTGGACCAAGTCATCCACGACGTCGCGCTGCCACGCCTTCCTGTCGTCTTCTGCATCGACCGCGCCGGACTCGTTGGCGAAGACGGAGCCACGCACCACGGCGCTTTCGACGTTTCCTTCCTGGGCAATGTGCCCGGGCTGATCATCCTTTCTCCGGCAAACGCTGAAGAACTGAGCGCCATGCTGAGTTTCGCGGCTGCTTACACCGGCGGCCCCGTCGCCATCCGTTATCCCCGCGGAGCGGCACCTTGCGGCGGCAAGCCCCTCTCCGCCTTTGTTCCCGGCAAAGCGCATACGGTCCACAAGGGTGAGGATTTCGCCCTGGTCAGCGATGGCGGAGCTTATCCCCTCGCGGAGTCAACTTGGGAACTGCTGGCGCAGCAAGGCCACAAACCATTCCTGATCAACCTCCGCAGCCTCAAACCCCTGGATGAAAATCTGCTGCGCAGGCTGGGCCAGCATTGCCGCTATGTCTTCACTTTCGAGACCAATTCCGTGATCGGCGGCACCGGGGCCCGCATCGCCCAGATCCTGGCGGAATACCCCTCCCGGGTGGTCAATTTCGGGTATCCGGACCAGTTTGTTCCCCATGGAGCCACATCCGCCTTGAATGAACTGATCGGATTCACGCCGGCTCAGTTGGCCCGGGAGATCGAGAAGCGCCTGCAACCCTGATGGACGGCACCAGCGAGCCCATCTGCGCCCTCATCACGCCGCCAGGCTGCGCCGCCATCAACGTCCTTCGCGTCAGCGGAACTGGCAGCCTGGGCTGCGTCGCCCAGTTTTTCCGCCCCCGGTCCAAACTGCTGAAATGCCCATCCCACAGCGTAGTCAGGGGCGCTTTTCACGACCGGGAAGGCCACCCGCTGGACTCCGTTCTCTGCACAGTTTTCCGAGCTCCGCGTAGTTATACCGGCGAAGATTGCGTGGAGATCTCCTGCCATGGCAATCCCCGCCTCGCCAGCCGCATCCTGGCCAATTTGCTCACCGAAGCGCGGATGGCCAGGCCCGGCGAATTCACCCTGCGCGCCTTGCTGAACGGAAAACTCGACCTAACCCAGGCCGAAGCCGTCAACGACCTCATCAACGCCACCGGCAGCAAAGCCGAAAGCGCCGCGCTGATGCAGGTCCGGGGCTTGCTTTCCGCACAATTGCGAGCGCTTCTGGACTCCATCGTCGAGGCCCGTTTGCGCTGCGAACTGGCGATCGATTTCGCGGATCAGGACCTGCCCCCCATCGACCAACAGGACCTCGACGCCCGCGTATCCTTAGCTCTCGAACAAGCCCGCAGCCTGCACAGCGAGGGATCGCGCGGCAGGCTCATCCGAGAAGGAATCCGAGTTTGCCTCGCCGGCCCTCCCAACTCCGGCAAATCCTCGCTGTTCAACGCTTTTCTCCAATACAACCGCGCCATCGTCACCCCGCATCCTGGCACTACCCGCGATTATCTGGAGGAAACCATCTCCCTGCAAGGCTACACCTTGGTGCTTTACGATACCGCGGGCTTGCGCTCCAGTTCCGACGCCATCGAATTGGAAGGCATCGAGCGCAGCCAGCAATTGATGCGGAACGCCGATCTGGTCCTCTATCTTAACGCCGTGGATTCTCATTCTTCGGCAAGCGATGAACCCGCCCTGCCAGAGGATCTCAGAGCCAAAACCCTCTGGCTGGCCAGCAAGTGCGACCTGATGAGCGGAGAGGATGCCGGCGGAGATCGTGCCAGCCGCGATGGGAGTTCCCCGCGCAACGGCATATCCGTTTCTGCTCTGGCTGCTGGCGGTTTGGAAGCCCTCTACGCGGCGATTCTGCGGCGATTCGACCTGCCCTCTGATGATCTGGAAAGGCCGCTGGTGACCAACGCCCGCCATCTGGCCGCTTTGGAACGCTGCATCTCCGCCCTGTCCAGCGCTTTGCGGTCGTTGTGCGATTCAGCCGGATACGAATTCACCGCCTTCGACCTGCATGCCGCCAGCAAAGCCCTGGAAGAGATCCTCGGCATCGTAACCACGGACGACCTCCTGGAGCGCATCTTTTCCGGGTTTTGCATCGGGAAATAAGGCTTTCTTTCAAATCGAGCGGATAAGCCCCGGAGGGTGCGTCAGATCATAGCGGTGGGTGCGAGCGAACCGGGGTCCCCTCAAAGGAGAGCAGCGAGTTTGTGGGGTGGTAAGCGAAGCCCCCTGGAACGAAACACCGACAACACATTAGAGCCCCGGAGGGTGCGGCATAACATAGCCCGGGGCTTACCATTGAAACTGAGAGTTTTAACTGGCACGTTAACCCACTCAGTTTGAAAGAAAGCCTGAAACAATCCCGTATAGCCCTCTCATCGCTCCAAAATTCTCCCTTTCTCCTACTTCCCTGTACAATATGTCTCAGTTGAAACCCGCGTTGCTCCCGTGATCATTGCGCCGTCATTGCGCCGTCATTGCGCGCTTTGCCCGCAATGACCGCGCAGTGATCCCGTAATGATAGCGGGACGGGTGTAGTCCGCCCGGTTTTCGCGAACTTTGCATGTCATTGCCACGCTAAAGCGAATTTTCCGCCTTAAACCAGTCCCAAAACAGCCTCATACCCTCTTCAAAGCCTGTTTGAGGCGAGAAATCCAGCATGATCCTGGCTTTGGAAATGTCGGCGCGGGTGCGCAGAACGTCGCCCGACTGCATCGGTTGGGGTTCCAGGCTCGGTGTGATGCCGCTCACTTTGGCCAGGGTCTGGATCATGTCGTTCAGCGTAATGCTGCGGTCGTTGCCCAGATTGACGATCTCGTAACATTGTCGGTTGCGCACATAATCCAGGGCAGAGAGGACTCCGGCGATGATGTCGTCGATGTAGGTGTAATCACGGCTGCTGGAACCGTCGCCAAACACCGGCAGGGCTTCCTTGCGCGAGAGCAGGCCGGCGAACTTGTGGATGGCGAGGTCGGGGCGCTGGCGTGGCCCGTAAACCGTGAAGAAGCGCAGGCAGAGCGTGTCGATGCCGTGCAGGTGGTGCCAGGCGTAGCACAGCAATTCACCCGCTTTCTTGGAGGCGGCGTAAGGCGAAATGGGGTGATCGACTGGATCGTTTTCGGAAAAAGGCACGTGGGGATTGTTGCCATAGACCGAGGATGACGAGGCGAAGATTAACTTCGCGATCTTGCGGCGCGCGCAAAACTCCAGCAGGTTGAGGGTTCCCAGGA
>DAHVPC010000053.1 GCA_027318475.1 Candidatus Cloacimonadota bacterium
AGCAGCGTGGCGTCGAGGATGGAAGCGATCCCAGCCTCGGGATTGAATATCTGGTCGGGTTTTTCCGCGCGGCAGACGGCGCAATTCAGGCAGACTTGGTGTCCGCCACCGCATTTGCAGGGTTGGCCATCGCCAAACAAGCGCCTGGCGATCGTTTCTATCTGGTTCATCAGGAACCTCCATTGTTAGTCGCTTTGGCCGCCACCACCAGTTGGCCGCAGGCTCCGCCGATATCGGAACCCCGGCTGTGACGCAGCATGATGGCTTGGGGCAGGCTTTGCGCGCGTTGCATGAACTCCTCCACCTCTTCTGGTGCCGGAGCCGCGTAAGGAAGCCCGGGCACAGGATTGTAGGGGATGAAATTGATCTTGCAAGCCAGGTCGCCGCTGAATTTGCGGAGCGCCTTCAGATCCTGGCCGCCCATGTTCACGCCCGGTATCAGGATATACTCCAGAGTGACGCGGTAACGGCTTTTCTGCAGGTAGTAGAGCAGCGCCCGTTTGAGGACCGGCAGCGGATACTTCAGGTTCACAGGCATCAGTTCGCTGCGCAGCTCGTCCCGGGCCGAATTCAGCGACACCGCCAGCTTGACCTTCACGCCCGAATCCGCCAACAGATGGATGCCGGGCACGATACCGCAGGTGGAAAGCGTGGTCCGGCGCGGACTGAAGGCCAACGCTGCTTCGTGCTGGATGAGTTTCAACGCTTCCAGCACATTGTCCAGATTGTCCAGAGGCTCGCCCATGCCCATGAAAACCAAATTGGTGATGGGTTGGGGCGAGTTTTGCCTGGCCAGCAGGAGCTGCTGGACAATTTCATGGGCTTCCAGGCTGCGGCTAAGGCGCATGCTGCCCGTGGCGCAGAAAGCGCAAGCTCTGGCGCAGCCTGCCTGCGAGGATACGCAGAGGGTCATCTTGCGGCCTTCGGGGATCAGCACCATCTCGATCTGAGCTTGATCCTCCAAAGCCAGGCGGAATTTCACGCTGCCATCCCGGGATTGGTTCTTTTGGCGGATCGCTGGCATGTTGAAACTGAAACTGGACTGGATAAAGCTCTTGAAGTCGGCGGGCAGATCAGTCATCTGGGCGGGATCGCAGACCTGGCGTCCGTAGATCCAGTGCAGGAGCTGCTTGCTGCGATAGGCAGGAAAGTATTCGCCGAGAAAGGCGCTCAGCGCTTCCGGCTGGATCCCGAAGATGCTGTTCAGCATGTCTCGATATCCGGAACGGACAGGACCTCCAGCGCGTTGAAGGCTTCCAGATCAAGCTCGGTGAGCGCCTGGTTTTCGTCGGAGAGATGCACGCGCTTGTTCAGGACATCGGTTTTATACACGAACATCTTTTTGCCCTTGAGGTTTACGCAGGTGCCCAACAGAGGCAGGCCCCGGCCTTCCTCCACGTAGAAATCCTCCTCGAAATTGAGGCAGCACAGCAATCTTCCGCAGGGGCCGGAGATCTTGGCCAGGTTGCCCGCCAGATTCTGGTCTTTGGCCATCTTGATGGTCACCTGGTTGAAATGCTTGAGGAAATTGCCGCAGCAATATTGAATGCCGCACATCCCGAAACCGCCCAGCCGCCTGGCTTCGTCGCGTCCTGTGGTCTGATGCAGTTCGATGCGGGTGCGGAAAACCGTGGCCAGTTCGCGCACAAAGACGCGGAAGTCGATGCGTCCTTCCGCGGTGAAAAAGAAGGTGAGTTTGTTGCCGTCGAACTGGAACACCGTCTCGATCAATTTCATTTCGAAGGGATAGCGGGTGAGTATGCTGGCAAAGGTGGCGGCGGCTTTTTCTTCTTCCTCGGGCAAATTGTGCATGCGCTCGATGTCATCGGCTGTGGCTATGCGCCTGATCTTATAGACCCTGCCTGGCGTTGTGGCAGTTTGCGTCCCCAAGTCCTTGCCGCTGGCGCTGAGATTGACCACCTGGCCGATGTCCTCGCCGCGCTCCACTTCCACGATGATCAGATCCTCGGGACTGATGGGCAGGTTGAACGTGTTTTGATAATATCCCAGACGTCCGGTCCGGAATTCAACTTCTATGTAATCGTGCATTGCAGCTCCATTAGTGCGCGCGGATGATCCGTGTTCCTGCGCATGTTCTCAGCGTCCCCAGTTTTCCAGGATTTTCCGGTAGAGATCCTTTTCCGCGTCCGAAAAAGCCAGCTGGCGGCGCTGTTTGACTGCCGCGGCAGTCTGGCAGAACGCGTCGAAGCGATAGGTGGTCAGTTGTGAGCCCTGGCCCCAGGAAAAGTCGGGTACGAAGCCGGTGATCAAGTCCGCTCCCCAGAGATTGGAACCGATGCCCACCACGCAGCCGGTATTGAGGCTGGCGTTGATGCCCAGTTTGACGTGGTCGGCCAGCAGCGCTCCCAGAAAGATGCTGCCGGAATCTATCTTTCCGCGCGAGGCATAGGAATAAAAACTCACATTCTTGTAGGTGTTCTTAAGGTCGCTGTTGTTGGTGTCCGCGCCGATATTGACCCATTCGCCCACGAAACTGTGCCCCAAAAAGCCGTCGTGTTGCTTGTTGGAAAAGGCTTGCAGGATACTGCCTTCAACTTCGCCGCCGACCTTGCAAACCGGGCCGATCGAAGTGCCGCCGTAGATCTTCGCCCCCACTTTTACCACCGAGTGTTTGCCAATGTAGGCAGGACCGGTGATCACGGCGTTGGGCATAACCTTGGCTCCCTCGTCCAGTACGATGGGGCCTTCGGATGCGTCCAAAACCACTCCCGGCTTCAGTTCCACACCCTCCGCGATCCAGATCTGATAAGGGTTCAGGGTGGTGACCCCGGGTTCGGTTTCAAAGTAGTTATCCTGATCGGAGAAGAAGTGGTCGAAATCAAAGCGCAGCAGGCGGTCGTTGTCGTGGATCAGGTCGCTGAGGTTGCCGTAAACGGGCAGTTCGCAGGGCTGAAGAGAGCAGCCGACGCTTTGCAGCTCGGATGGTCCGGAAGGCAGTTCAACGCAGCGGGAACTGCGGAAAGCGATCAGGATTTCCCCGTTGCGCAAGCCCTGTTCCGGCTCCAGGCCCTGGATAAGGCTGACCGCTGCGGGCGAAACCTGCAGGCGGGAATTGATCCATAATTCCGGCTGGTCCGGCTTCTTGTTGATCAGCCAGTCGGGATGCCGCTCCGCGTATAGGGTTAGCAGGCGGGGTTCGATCCAGACCGCGGTTCGTTCCGCCGCGAACAACTGCTGAAGCCGCTGGCGCAGCTTGAGGATCCCGCAGCGCAGGTCACCCACGCTTCTGTTCAGGGCCAGCGGATAAAACGCGGAGGCGTGGTCGTCAAATACTAGCATGGGCGCATACCTTTCCGGGCTTCGGCGTTATCTTCACAAGTCCCCTCAATCCTGTTCGAATTTATCCTGGAATCCATAGCCGGTGGGGTAGAAATTGTATTTCAGGGAGTCCACCACCACGGGGGGAACGGTTCCTTCTATGAAAACTTCCGAGATCCCGCCTTCCGGAACAGCGTACCCGGTGTGTGGATTGACGTTTTGGCGCACGATCTTGTCGGGCACGGAGAACGAATAGCGCGAATCGCCTTCTCCGGGCGTGCGTCCATTGTTGTCCAGCCTGATGGCCTTGGTCATGATCGGGCCCCAGATATTCACGGCATTGGCGGTCCCGGTCTTGATGCGGCTGTTGTCGAAGCCGGTCCAGATACCCAGCGTGAACGCCTTGTTGAAGCCGATGAACCAGGAATCGTTGTAGTTTTCGCTGGTACCAGTCTTGCCGGCGCTCTGCCAGTAGTAACCGTTGCGGGATCCGCTGCCGGTGCCGCCACTGGTTACCGACTGCAGCATGCTGGTCATGATGTACGCCACTTCAGGCGAGCAGACTTTGCGTTTCTGCACGGTGGAACGCTCCAGAACGTTGCCTTTGGTGTCCTCGACCTTGAGCAGGTAGATCGGAGCCGCCCGGGAACCGCCATTGGGAAAGGCCGTGTAACCGGAGATCAGGTTGATGGGCACCACTTCATGCGAGCCGAGGGCGGCGCTGAGATCGTCGGCTTTGCGATTGAGCCCGAATCTGCGGAACCCTTCGGAAAGCGCGGGCAAGCCGATGTCCATGGCGCACTTGACCGCCCAAACGTTGTACGACCACTGGATCGCGACCCGCATCCTGGTCAAGCCATTGTAGGCCCGATTGTAGTTGTGCGGGGTCCAATCGCCCAGGGTGATCGGCGAATCGTTGATAACCGTGGCCGGCGTGTAACCTTTCTCCACCGCCATGGTGTAATAAACCGGTTTGATCGCCGAGCCCGGCTGCCTCCTGGCCTGGGTCATCCGGTTAAATTTGCTGTGTTCGAAACTCCTGCCCCCGATCAAGGCGCGGACGTAGCCCGTGCGGTTTTCCATCAGGACCAGCCCGCCCTGGATGTACTTGGTGTTGATGTCCTGGGCGTCCTTGGGCACATGGGCGAATTTGTTCGGATACCCGCCGCTGTTTTCTGTTCTGGCCAGAAAGCTGTTCATTACCGAATCAGCGTAAGCGGTGAGGTCGGAATCCAGGGTGGTGTAGATCTTCAGGCCGCCTTCGAAGAGCTTCTCCGTGCCGTATTTGTTTTCCAGATAGAGGCGGATGTGCTCAATGAAGTAATCCGAGGCGAAGCGGCTGTAACTCAGGCCTCTTTTGGGATTCACCGGAGTGGCGACGGCGGCGAAATACTCGTCTTCGCTGATCTTCTTTTCTTTCAGCATGCGTTCCAAAACATAATCCCGCCGTTCTTTGGCGCGTTCCGGATGCTTGAGCGGATCGTAATAGTTCGGCCGCTGGATCATCCCCACGATCATCGCCGATTCCGCCAGGTTCAGATCCCGGGCGTGTTTGCTGAAATAATAGAGCGAGGCGGTTTCCACACCGTGGTTCTGCTCGCCCCAAAAGATCTTGTTGAAATAGATCTCCAGGATCTCGTCCTTGCTGAATGAGGCCTCGATCTTGATGGCCAGGACAATCTCCCGCATTTTTCGGGAGACCTTTTTATCCAGGGTCAGAAACATGTTGCGCGCCATCTGCTGGGTAATGGTGCTGGCGCCCTGGGAGAAATCCATGGATTTGAGGTCGATGAGCACCGCCCGGATGTTGCTGAGAATATCGATGCCGAAATGGCTGTAAAACCTCTTGTCTTCGGTGGCCAGCAGCGCGTCGATCAAGTGCGGCGGCAGTTCCTTCAGGGATACAAGTTTGCGCTTCTCGAAAGCGAACAGGTACACAATCCGGCCGGTGCGGTCGTAAACCTCGCTGCCGGTGCGCAGAGTGTAGTTCTTCAGTTCGCTGGTGGGGGGCAGATCGTCCTGGTAGAACCAGAACATGCCCACAAACACGCCGAACAGCACGCACAAAGCGATGCCCGCCTTGATCAGCAGCCGGTCGCGTTGGTCTTTATCTCTCAAGTTCATCTTTTTTCATCTCTAGTTGTGCAAATTTGGCTCTGACCAGCAGGAATATCCAGGCGGTCAGAATTCCGCTGAGCAAACCTAAAAGGAGCAGGATTGGTGTCAACACAAAAACATCCGCCGCCGGCAAAACAAACAATTTGATGAGCGCGAGTTGGGCCAGGTTGTGCGCGACCGCCCCGCAAACGCTGACGCCAAATGGGCTGAAACCGAGCCTGGCCTGACAGGCGATCCACATCGCCAGAATGGCTGCGAAGCCGCCTCCCAAAGACAGCAAAGTCGCCGGAGTCAGCAGCGTGAAGGTCACCACTCCGCCCACCACCGATTTGGCCACATTGACTATCAACGCTTCCCCGGGTTTTTTCTCCAGGATCAGATACATCACGATCACGTTGGAAAGGCCGATGCGGATAAAGGGAACCGGCAGCAGCCGCATGATGAGGCTCTCGAAGACGTGGATGCTGCAAGCCGTCGCGGTGAGCCAGGCCAGCAGCAGCAAGGGTTTGCGGCTTACATTATCCGACACCTGGCCTCCGGAGATTTCTGCGAGTGATGGCTGTGTCCGATGAGCCAGACGAATCAGGCGGAGCAACCGGTGGAAACCGGTGTTCCGTAGTATTCGGCAGACTTACGCTATATAGATAACTTGCAATGAGTTCAACGGAAACCACCAAATCCCGGGATAAGCTGTGAACCCCATTTCCCAACCCGGGCCTGGGCGCTGGCTCACTTGCCTGTGGATTGCTCCGGTAACACCTCCCCTGGGTTATTGGGGATGTCATGGGGAGGCGGTCAGAAGGCAATGGCGCAAGCCCCCAGGGCGGTGCAATAAAACCGGTCTGAATCCACATCCGGACAAAGCGCCCTCAATGCGACACATTCAGGAATTGCTGGAGCAGGGGATCATCTGAGGCATGCATCTCTTTCACCGGACCGTAGAACAAGGCTTTGCCGCTTTCCAGGAAGAGCACCTGGTCGCCGATGGCTTCCAGATTGCGGATGTCGTGGGTGATCGTTATCGTGGTGGCCCGCACCGACTTGATGATCTGGGTGATGTAGTACAACACCTCGGAGGAAGTGATCGGATCGAGGCCGGAAACAGGTTCGTCGAAGATGATGTACTTGGGGTCATAGACCAAAGCCCGGGCGATCCCGATCCGTTTGCGCATGCCGCCGCTCAGTTCGGAAGGGTACTTATCCATGGTGGATTCCAAACCCACGACGCCCAGGCAGTGCTTCACTTTGGCCAGTATTTCGCTGCGTTCCAGCTCCCCCCGTTCGTACAAAGGCAACGCCACATTCTGATAAACCGTAAAGGAATCCAGCAAGGCGGAATTCTGGAACACCATGGCGAAGTCGTGATCCAGGTTGAAGTCGGACAGGCTTTTTCCGTCATAGACGTTTTTGCCGTCCACCACCACGGATCCTTTGTCCGGGCGGAAAAATCCCATCAGCGTTTTGATCAGGACCGTCTTGCCTGATCCGCTGCGCCCGAGGATGATCAGGTTGTGCCCGTCATCCAGCGTGAAACTGATGTTATCGAGGATAGGCCGGCGTGAAATGCTAAGCTGCAGGTTGCGAACTTCGATCATGGATAATCCTGTTGACGCCAAATCCCAGCGCCAATCCGATGGCGTTGGCCAAGAAATCCCACAGGGAAACCGAACGGTGGGGAATCAGTTTTTGGTGCCATTCATCCAGGGCCGCGCTGAGCAACAGGATCAGAAAGACCCAGACCCAGTAGTTCCTCTTCACGCGCGCCGCTTCCAGGCTGCGGCAGGCCAGCACCGCCAGCACCAGATATTCCGCGATGTGGGCCAGTTTGTCCCAGGAAAAGATCTTCAGAGAGGGAAGCTGCTGAAGCGGCAGCGACGACAGCACCCAGATCGCCACAAACCACGATCCGGTGGCCAGGAAAAGAACCGTGTTGGGCCAGCGTTTCATTGGGGCTTGGTCCAATACCCAAGTGGCAGGCCGCCGCTAAGAAGCATACCAGGTTGCTCCTGGATTGTGCGTCCCCGGCAAGATATGATTCCGCCAGGGCGCAGAGCATCATTCAACCACATCGAGCTTGCTGACCTGAACCAGTTTGATGCTCTTCCCGTCGCTTTCCAAAACCTTGAACGCCAGGCTGGAATCCAGGACGTAGCTCTCGCCGATGGAGGGAACATGGTTGAACTGGGAAAGCAGAAACTCGGCGATGTTGTCGAACTCGTCCGGGTCGATGGCGGAGTTGAACTCATGGTTGAACTGGCGGATGTTGTACACTCCCTGCAGCTGATAGGTCCGCGGGTCGATTTGCGTGAGTTCCGGCACTTCTTCGGTGTCGTATTCGTCGCGGATCTCGCCGACGATCTCCTCCAGGATGTCTTCCAGAGAGATGATTCCGGATGTTCCGCCATATTCGTCAACCACCACGGCCATTTGCAGTTTCCGGGTTTTGAACTGGTTCAGCAGGGTCTGCACCTTCATGTTTTCCGTCACGAACCAGGCGGGGCGCATCAATTCCACGATGCGCTGCTTCTCGGGATAAAGGAGCAGGTCTTTCACATAGATGATGCCCAGGATGTCGTCTATCGTCTCCCTGTACACGGGAATGCGGGAAAATCCGCTGTCCACGATCAAATCCCGCAGTTCCTCCAAACTTTGCTTTTCCTCAATCGCCGTGACTCTCACCCGGGGGACGTAAATCTCCGTGAGTTTGGCTTCCCGAAATCTGAACAGGCCTGCCAGCATCTGCTTTTCGTGGTCGTCCAGCGTGTGCCGGGCAGTCTGGGATTGGATCAGGTTATGCAGTTCCTCGGTGGTCAGCTTGGCCGCCATATGCTTGTCCGAGCTTTGTTTGTGGGCGAGCAGCAGGGTCAGCCGTTCGATCAGCCAGACCGGCGGGAAAAACACGACGCGGAACAACTGCATCGGCAGGCTGGAAACCTGGGCCAGGGTGTCGGCCTTGGTCAAAGCCACTAGTTTGGGCAGGATTTCGCCAAAAACCACCACTATCAGAGTAGTGACGGCCACCTGCACGGTAAGCGCCGATGTGGAGGAGAAACCATTCCTGGCCGCGATCCTCAGCGCGACTAGCGCCGCCAGTGAAGATATCGCCATGTTCACGAAAGTGTTGCCCAACAGAATGGTGATCAGCAGCCGGCGGGGCTGCAGCAGCAGGTCGAGTATTCGCCTGGCCCCCTTCGTCTTGGTGTTCTCGAGTTTCTTCAGGTAGATGCGGGGCAAAGAGAAAAAGGCTGTCTCGGAACCAGAAAAAAAAGCGGATAAGATGAGCAGGCCAATCAGTAAAAACGCTGAGTTGTCATCCACGTTGTTGGGCACCTTCCCTAAGTTGTTTATAGTAAAACTCTCTGGCGGACATCCGAACCAGGTCGCCGGGGCGGATATGGTCATAACCGCAGGCATGCAGCAAACCATGGGTCAGCACTTCGATCAGTTCTGTCTCCAGAGTCTTGTTTCCCCTTTGTCTGTCCAGCTGATTTATGTCAATGATAATATCGCAGGCCAGGCCCCCAAGCGTGCCAGTGCCGCCCTCTTCCAGGTTGAAGCACAGCACGTCGGTGACGGCGTTGTCGCCTCTGTACTGGCGGTTGTATTTCCGCATGGAGTCATCGCCGCAAATCAAGATTGTGACCTGAGCTTCCCGTTGGGGAAATTCCGTGCCGATAACCGTCTCCGCGCAGCCGCGTAAAGGTTCCGAGGGGATATCCACTCCGCTTTCGTTGATGCAGTTGAATTCCAGCGGTGTCAAACTGTCCTTTCTTCCGGATAATCCAGACGCTTGCGGTAGATGCTGGCCAGAACGGGCGACATGGCATCCCGGGCCTGGACCAGTTCCTTGAGGGTGATCGGGGCTGCGTCGAACTGGCCTTCCTTGATCAACCGCTGCAGGGCGTCCTCCACGATCTTCTGGATCTCAGCCTCAGAAGCGCTGGATTTGGATTTGGCGGTGGATTCCACCACATCCGCCAGCATGACCAACGCCGATTCTTTGGTTTGGGGCAGAGGGCCGGGATAGCGGAAGGAATCCATGTCTATGGGCTCGCCGCTGCGTTGGGCGGCATCCAGGAAATAGCGGATGTGCGAAGTGCCGTGGTGCTGGCTGATGATGTCGGCCACGGCTTGGGGCAGCTTGTGTTTTCCGGCCAGAACGACGCCTTCGCGGACATGGCTGCGGATCAGTTCCGCGCTTTGTTCCGGGCTGTATTCATTGTGAATCCTGGCGGAATCGGCGTTGTTTTCGGTGAAGATCTCCGGCGCGGCGACCTTGCCGATATCGTGATAGTAGCTGCCAACCCTGGCCAGAAGAGAGTTCGCGCCGATAGCCTCCGCGGCGCGTTCTGCCAGATTGCCCACGATCAGGCTGTGGTGATAGGTGCCCTCGGCGCTGGTCGCCAGTTTCTTGAGCAGGGGATGGTTGAAATCCAGCAATTCCAGCAGCACCTGTTTAGTGGCCCGGTTCCATCTACGTTCAAAATAGGTGACTATCGCCAGGCAGCCCAGGACGGAAATCGTAGTCGTGATCAGCGAATAACCGGTGTTTCTGAGTATGGCTCCCAAACTGCCGCCCAGGTCGTTCCCGGTGAAAAACTGCAGGTTCAGCACCACCATCACGAAATTCCAGGCCAGGAATTGGAACATCCAGATCCGGAAGAAGCTATGCTTGCTTTTGTAGCGGGAAACCAGGATCAGGGTCAGCACCATGGAGAGCAGCAGCAAGATGAGGTTGTAAGCGTCCCAATTGAAGAACGGAGCCAGCATCAGGACAGCGCAAGTGTTGTACAGCAGAGCCAGTTCAATCCCGCCCAATACTGCCACGGCCAGCACGATCATGGCCAGCGGGATCTGGTAGAACTCCAGCTTCAGCGCCACGCCGCCCAATACCGTGAGCAAGAGCAGGACCAGGAAACCCAGGTTCAGCAGGATGTAACCGGGATTCCCCTCACTCTGACTGGCCGCGCGCTTGCTGAGATAGAGGTTGAATGCGAACATGACCGCCCCGATATACAGCAGCAGCCCCATAATGCCCAGCCATTGATAGAGGGGCGATCTGGTGACGCCGCGGTTCTGGTATTCCCGGGTGAGTGAATTCAGCTTGTTGATCTGCTCTTCGCTCAAACGCTGGTTCTTGCTCACAATCAGGTCGTTTTGCCTGACCACTCCGGCCACCGGATTCAGCGAGGCGCGCAATTCCTGCTGGAGCTGCTTGTATTTGGCCTCATTGATCAGCAGGTTCGGCTTCACAAACTGGTCGATATTGTCCCGGACCAGGTATCCCGCCGCGCCGGAAAATCTTTCCTCCAGCACCCTCTTGGCCCTGTCCAGCTGATAATATCGGGTGATCGGATAGCGGCGACGGCCTGCTTCGGTCACCACCAGAATGCTGTCGGAACTCACATTGGAATAGATGCCCACGCGGTAGAGGTCGATCAGGCTGTCGCGGATGTCGTTGTAGGATGCTCTCACCCTGTCTGGATCGGCCAACAGGTTCCGCGCCGCGTCGCTTAATTGAAAACCCAAACGCTGGGCGGAAACCTTGATGCTCTCCCAGTCGCGGTTCTCCGCGCTTTCGAAAAGCAGGTCGAAGAGCCGGTTGAGGTTATTGTAGGCTTCAAACTCCACATTGCCGTCCAGCCAATGGGGCTTGCCCAAAGCGCTCAAGGTCTGCTGAAACTCCTGCTGCAACTGGGTCTCGGGTTTCAGCACCGGAAAATCGAACGGCGCCACCAGGTCGAAATCCGCGACTTGGCCTGCGCTGACCTGATACTCGGGATAGATATTGGGCCGCACCTTGGCCAGCTGGAACAAGCCGACCGCGCAGAGGGCGACGGTCAGGGAAGCAAGGATATATCGGGAATTCATGGACTTAGTTTTCCTTACCGGGTAAAATTGTCAAGCGGCATCTCGCACGTGGATGCAGATTGAGGCTCCGGAAACCGTTCGGAGTGGATCGGCGCCTGTTCGGAAACGGCAGTTCCTCATTCCTGCGCCAGAACGGCGTAGAGTTCCTTGACGTCCTGGAGTTTCTGCACTTTGGCGCGCTGGCGGAGCTTGGACTGGGCCGGGACGTAGATCCGCTCATAGCCCAGTTTGACGGCGGCGTTGATCCTGGCGTCGGTTTGGGATACTGGCCTGATCTCACCGCTGAGGCCCACTTCTCCGATGAACACCGATTTTTCCGGCAGGGGCTTGTCTTTCAAGCTGGAGATCACCGCGGCCAGAATGGCCAGATCCAGGCTGGGATCCAGGCTCTTGATGCCGCCGGCGAGGTTGATGAACACATCGCTGGAACGCAGGTACAGAGCCAGATTCTTTTCCAGGATCGCCAGCAGCAAGGCCAGTTTTTTCTGTTCCAGCCCCACCACCACGCGTTGCGGAGTTCCGTAGTTGGAGCTGGTGGCCAGGGCCTGGACTTCCACGATGAAGGCTCTGGAACCTTCCATCACGCAGCCGATGGCGCTGCCGTTCGCCCTGCCCGAATCGCTGAGAAAGATGTGGTTGGGGTCAGGCACCTGTTCCAGCCCGGCGTTGGTCATTTCGAAGATGCCGATCTCATTGGTGGAGCCGAAGCGGTTCTTCACGGCGCGCAGAATCTTGTACTGGCCGCGCAATTCGCCTTCAAAATAGAGGACCGTGTCCACCATGTGCTCGATGATTTTTGGTCCCGCCACGAAACCTTCCTTGGTCACGTGCCCCACCAGGAAGATCGGCACGCGCAGGGTTTTGGCGCAGCGCAGCAGGCGGTTGCAGCTTTCCCGGAGCTGGGTGATGCTGCCCGGCAGGGAATCGAGGCTGGGAATGCTGATCGACTGGATGGAGTCCACGACCAGGATGTCCGGCGGATTCTCCTCGACCGCGTCCAGAGCGGCTTCGGCGTCATTCGTGCACAACAGCCAGATGTTTTCGCTGGCCACATTCAACCGCACGCTGCGCAGATGCAGCTGTTCCTGGCTTTCCTCACCGGAGACGTACAGCACTTTTTTACCCTGCTCGCCCATCCATTGGGAAAGCTGGAGCATCAGGGTGGACTTGCCGATTCCCGGCTCTCCGCCGATCAAAACCACCATCCCGCTCACGATCCCGCCGCCTATGACCAGGTCGAATTCCTTGACCTTGGTGGGCAGGCGCAGGATCTCCGAGTACTTGATATCCTTGATGCGTTCCGGCTTGGGCGCGTTTCTATCGGCGGACCCGCCTTTGGAGGTTTTGCCCGTTACCCGGGTGCTTTCTTTCAAGGTGCCCCAACTCCCGCAGGAAGGGCATTTGCCGGTCCACTTGCTGGTTTCGTATCCGCAATCTGAACAGAAAAATAGCATGGCCATGGTTGTTACTCCTCTCAGGTCGCCTATATTTGGCGACCGATTTTTATGGCAAGGTATTTTTTATCTTCTACACGGAGATAGCTTTATGTTTATCCGGCTAATGAGAATCTTCCCCGCCGAGAAAATTTTCCTTGCTTTTTGTAATTGGCTCATTATTATTCAAATCAGAGCATGTACAAAGATGAGACCTAATATCATTGTTTTTGGAACACCAACTTGTTCCTGGTGCAAGAAAGTTAAAGATTACCTTTCTACCAGAGGTTTTTCTTTCAAGTACCTGGACGTTTCCCGGGATGCCAAAGCCCTGCAGGATATGCAGCGGAAGACCGGCCAGACGGGTGTTCCCCAACTCTGGATAAACAACGTGGCGGTGGTAGGTTTTGACCGGCAAAAGATAGACCGGCTGCTGCAAATATCTAAACAAGGAGACCATCATGAAAATGAACCCTGAAAATTTCCACGGCTTAGTCATTCGTCTGCAGGTAGTGTTCAGTGAGATCGATTATGCCCAGAAGGCTTGTTTACAGGCCGGAAAAATGGAATGCCAACTCCTCAATTACCTCTACAAGGTGAAAGAGCCCGTCAACATGAATGAACTGGCGAAAGTCCTGGCTGTGTCGCACAGCCGCGTCACCAGAATCATGGACAACCTGGTCAGCAAAAGACTGGTGGTGCGCAAGCCGTCTGAACTTGACCGCCGCTGCTGGTTCGCCCTGATCACTGACAAAGGTAAGAAACTAGCCGAAAACAGCCAGCAGACAGTTATGGACCAGCAAAAGAAGATCCTGGCCCAGATTTCGGACAAACAAGCTGATGAGATCTTCCAGGCCATGAAAGTTTATGTAGAGAAGTACGAGAACGTACTGAAAGCCACTTTAGCCGGGGTTTGATGAGTAGCAAAGTCACCATGCAATGGACCGGCGGCATGTCTTTCGATGCCGAGGTCAACGGCCATCACCTCATCATGGATCTGGATGTCGCATCGGGCGGACAGGATTCCGGTCCGCGCCCGAAACCTTTGTTGCTGGCTGCTTTGAGCGGATGTTCCGGGATGGACGTGGTATCGATCCTGGAAAAGATGCGGGTGGAAAATTACAAATTCCACGTGGATATGGAAGCCGATTCCACTTCCGAACACCCGATCGTCTACCACACAATCCGGATGAACTTCCACTTCACCGGCGAAAATGTTCCAGCCGATAAGGTGATAAAAGCCGTAACGCTCTCCACGGAAAAGTATTGCGGCGTAGGCGCCATGCTCAAGCGGGCTGCCAACATCATTGTGAGAATCTACATTAATAATGAGGATGTAACTCCATGAAAATATCTCACTTACTACTGATACTACTCCTACTCATCTTCGTGGGATGCAAGGCCGACAAAGGCTCCCAGGATCTGGCCAGCGAACAGGCTCCAGCTGAGGAAACAGCCGGACAGGCTGAAGGCGGCGAAGCCGGCTACGAGTCGGGCACCTGGATAACGGATTTTCCCCAAGCGCTGGAGTATGCCAAAGAACTTGAACGTCCCGTGCTGATCAATTTCACCGGCTCGGACTGGTGTTCCTGGTGCATCAAACTCAACAAGGAAGTCTTCACCCAGGAGGCCTTCCTGAACTATGCCAAAGCCAATCTGGTCCTGGTCAAGATCGACTTCCCCAGCAAGATTCAGCTACCGCCCGCGGTGAAAAAAGCCAACGATGCCCTGGCCGGGGAATTTGATGTCAAGGGCTATCCCACGATAGTCCTCACCGACAATACCGGCAAAGAAATACAAAGGACCGGCTACCAACCCGGCGGCGCTGAGAAGTACGTCCAGCACCTGCAGGGATTGTTGAACGCCAAGTAAAGTCTCTGACCGGCTTAGTTTGCCAGCTTAGCTGGGATTCCTGAGCCACGTCGGTTAAGTTAACAGCTGCCAGTGTAATGATTTCACTGGCAGCTGTTTTTGTATCGCTTACAATTGCCTGGGCTAACTCGTTATGTTTCAAGCCTGTTGTCGCTTTGGTAAACGACCTGCTTCCCGCCGCGGCTAATTCCCCTGCGCCCTCCCCCATAAGTCATCCACATAGTATCCGGGCTCTGAACGCCCTTCAACCACTCACCACACAGCCCCTGCTGGCCCGCCTCTGATCCATAGTGGCGGCACAGGAGAGGCAAAGCGGTGAAAGAGCAGAGAGCAGAGAACAAAGACGGAGCTGTCCACGAATTACACGAATTCACACGAATGAAGGGTAAAAGGGTAAAAGGGGAAAAGGGGAAAAGGGCAAAAGGGTTGTCATCCCGGGCTTGACCACGCCAGTCATCCCGGGCTTGACCCGGGATCCAGTCTTTTGTCATTGTATAAG
>DAHVPC010000054.1 GCA_027318475.1 Candidatus Cloacimonadota bacterium
AACTTGCTTGTAAACCGGTTTCAACCAGTGCATGACTTTGAGGATGACCTTGGGATCTGGCACCACACGAAGGATAAATCCCACTAGAAAGTCCTGCACCCATTGAAATGGGTTTACTGCAAATGCAGAGTTCGATCATCATACACGGGCGATAAATCACCCGCCTACAGTCCTGCACCTGCTGAAGCAGGTTTGTCTACGGCCTGCTCACCCTCCGGGGCTTTGATTTGCCAATGATGCATAAGGGCCTGTTTTCAACCCAAAATCTCTACTATGATGCCCTACAATATCTTACCAATAAATAATATGTAAACCCTCTTTAAACGCTCTGATTTTGCTCTGGCGGATTAACCTCAATCACTTCTTAATCAAGCCTCAATCAAGCGTCAATAATTGAGAAGTGATTGACGCTTGATTAAGAAGTGATTGACCGCGTGACCCGGGAGCACAACGGTAACTGGTTGCGATCCAATTGGATACGCTGGATGGATGAGTTGGATGCGGAAAGGGATCCGGTTGGGGTGTTATTCTGGCGGCAGCACCCAGTTCTGGACCGAGCCGCTGCTCTGGATCACCAAAAGGTCCTTGCCATGGTCATTGTAGTTGATCGATTCCAGCAATACGTTGAAGATGTACCAGCTGGCGCCAACCCAAGGCGCCCGGTCCACAGTGTAGCTGCGTTTCCGGCCGTCCAGTTGGATGCATCTGTCAGGATGTTCGTCCAGGAAATAGAGGTTCAGGCGAAAATACAGGGGTTGGGGATCGGCGGTCCAGCTGAAGCTGTAATCCTCACCCAGATCGAATTCGGGCATGTCCATGTCGGGGATTCCGGGCCGGATGATCCTGCCGGAGTAGGAAGCGCCGTTCGCGATCAAAGTGTAGTCCGTGGTATCCCTGTAAACATATTCACCGCCGTAGATATTCGGAATCTCGTAGTACACGTGATGTGCAGTTTGAGAGGAAGGCCACCAGTACTCGTCGCCAAAGGTTCTGCCATTGATCGTCAGAAGACCGGGAATATCGCCGAGGGGGCAACACAAGGTGGCGTCGTTGCCGGAAATGCTGAGGACATACCGGAATGTGGCCAGATAATAGTTGTTCGTCAGATCCAGCCCCGTGATCTGATCCTTTTCGCAGGAACCGCACAGCAGAAAAATGCTTGCCAGAAGCAGCAGGCAGAGGGCGTTGCCGCTGATTTTCCCGGCACGTTTGGGTCTTTGCCCGCCAGAAGCGCTCATCAACTTGTCATCCATGCTTCTCTCATTACTGAACTACTTTTGGGTTAACCCAGGCGCAATGCAGTGTCTTTATTCACATCGGATGAACATTTCCACGCCACGCGTCTTGTGTCAAGAAAAGTTTGCCGATAACACCGCAATGTGGAGTGGTTTGCCCAGGTTGACGATTTTCCTTGACACAGGGTAAAAATCCAAATTGAAGGATAAAAACTAAATTGGTGGTAATGTCACAGCATGATCTCGATCTTCATAGACTATAAGCTGACCCGGTTTCAGCACGAGATAAAGTATGCTTTCAGCTACATTTTCCAGACGCTGGGCTACAGTTTCTGCTTCATCGCGGAGACGGGCCAGCTAAAGGAGAACGACATCCTCTTCATCTACGGTTACACCGACCCCACGGTGGAGGAATTGAAGGGCATCGCGCAGCATTACACCACCATCTTCATCCAAAGCGATCCCGATCTGTTCGATCCCAAGGCTTACAATGTGGAAAAACTGCGCCGGTCCTTGAGGACGATCAAGCTGCTGTCGCCGACTCCGGTGATTAGCGTCCGTAAATTCGACTATCCAGCGGAGAGCTATTCCGACAGCAGCATCCACGCCGGCAAGATCAATTTCGACTTGGTGGGCAACGTCTTTTTCCACCTGGCTGAATTGGAATCCCAAATCGACGGTACAAGGGACGCGGAGGGATTTTACCCCGAAGAATCCAGCGTTTTCCACCCCTTCCGGGAAACCCCCTACGTGGACAACCTGCTGTGGCTGATCGACAGCATGATCAAGGAACATACGCGCGCCAAGGGCATCTACATCGTCCAGAAGCACTACTGGCCGGACGCCCAGCAAGCCGCCGCGACGCTTTCCCATACCGTGGACAATCTGCAGAAATGGAACTATTCCTCGCTGATCCTTTCCGTGGCGACCGACCTGGTGATGCTGTTCAGCCTGAACCTCAAGCAATTACTGCATACGCTGAAGGGGAAATTCCGCTACCTGTTCACCAACGAGGAGCTCTATTGGAATTTCGAGGAGTTCCGGGAGTTGGAGAAAGACGCAAACTGCCGCAGTACCTTTTACATCGCGGCGGACAAGGATGAATACATTCCCTACAACCTCGACGATCCCGACCTGCAAGAGGAGATCCAGCAACTTCTGCGCGCCGGCTTCGATGTCGGACTGCTGCTTTCTTCCGCCAAACTGAGCCGGGACGAATTTGTCACCCGCAAACAGATCATGCTGCACCAACTGCACAAGGAGCAGCTGGGGATCCGGCAACTGAACTATCTTGCCAACGGCAAGCTGCGCGACCTGCATGCCAAGCTGGCGCCCGCTTTCAGCCAAAGCACTGCCCGCAAGGAAACGCCGGGATATCCCAACGGGCTTTCCGTGCCCTGGCAGCCATGGATTGGGGGCTTGAATGCCGGCTATTGGGAACTTCCCACGGTGTTCCACGACGGGCAGCTGAAAGTGAGCCGCTATAAATATCTGCAGTTGGACGCCGCCAAGCATCTGCTGAAGAAGTTTTTGCAGAATACAATCCGGACCCGGGGCGTGTTCGGGCTGGATTTCAGCCTGGCGAGCTATACCGACATCCATTACTGCCACAAGCTGTATGCCTACGTCCTGGCCCTCATCAAAGCCAGCAAACTCTGGGTGGCCACGGCGCAGGAGATCACGGCCTGGTGGGAAAAACGCAGCCGGGTGACGATCGACGAGGGCGAATTTGAGATCAGCGTGTATTTCCCCGACGACCTGGACCAGCTGAGCCTGCAAATCTACAAC
Source organism: Candidatus Cloacimonadota bacterium (assembly GCA_027318475.1). Lineage (GTDB taxonomy): Bacteria > Cloacimonadota > Cloacimonadia > Cloacimonadales > Cloacimonadaceae > Syntrophosphaera. The sequence continues at coordinate 3,024 of DAHVPC010000054.1, forward strand.
GACGCCAAGATCAAGGAAATCGAGGGTGTGCCGGGCAAGCTGGACGGTAGCCTGGTCCGCTTCAGCAACGTCAAGGCCGGCTCCATCGCGGTGATCCGGTTGAATAAAGACGCGTGAAAAAACTCCTGCATCTGCAACTTTTGCCTCTGCTCACCGGTGTGCAGAATTTCAGCCTGCACTTGCTGGACGGGCTTCCGGAGGGGGAATTCGAGATCTGGGTGGCCAGCCAGCCCGGGGGCGAGTTCGTGGAGGCGGTGTGCGCCAGGGGCTACCACTACGTTCCGGTGCGGAATCTGCGGCATCCGGTCTCGCCGCGCGACATCCTTGCCTTCCTGGAACTGCTCTGGATAATGAAACGCCGCCGCTTCGACATCGTGCACACCAATTCCTCCAAGCCCGGCTTATTGGGACGCCTGGCTGCCAAACTCTGCCGGGTTCCCACGATTCTGCACACGGTGCACGGAACGTCCTTTCAGGAAGGCCAGGGCGCGCTTACGCAGGCCATTTACCGGGCTCTGGAACGCCTGGGCAACCGTTGCTGCGATCGCGTGGTTTTTGTGAATAACTCGGATCGGATCAAATGCATTGAGTTGGGCTTGCTGAAGCCCGAAAAGGCCGCGACGGTCTACAACGCACTGCCGGGTCCCCTTGCGGACAGGCTGGCCCAGATCGCCGGCCAGAGGGTTTTCGATCCGCACAAGCCGGATTTCGTGTTCGGTTCCACCCTGCGTTTTTCCAGACAAAAGAACGTGGTGAACCTGGTCAGCGCGGCATGCCGGGCTTGCGGACAGGATCCGCGCCTGCGCTTCATCCTGCTGGGCGAAGGCGAATACCTGGATCTCTGCCGCCAGATCGTCCATTCCCATGGCCTGAACGAGCGTATACTTCTGCCGGGTTGGGAGGCGGATATCGTGCCCTGGCTGGCCAAGTTTGACGCCTTTGCCCTCTATTCGCGCTGGGAAGCCCAACCGTTCAGCATCATCGAGGCGATGCGCTCGGGTCTCGCGGTTCTGGGTTCACGCATACCCTACATCTCGGAATTGGTGGATGAGAGCAGCGGCTGGCTCGTGGCTCTGGACGATCACAAGACCCTGGTCAAAATCATGCTGCAACTGGCCCGGCAAGCCCGCGAGACCTTCGAGCGGGGGCAAAATGCCGCCCGGCGCGTCAGTTCCCTGTGCGATTATGAGCGGATGGTGCAAGGCTATGTGGGCATTTACCGGCAGGATTTTTCCAGGGCGGGGGAGGGCTCATGACGCCAGGCACAGTTTTGCAGATAGTCCTTTACGCGATCGGAATCCACTTGCTCACGCACTTGCTGGTGCCGCTCAACATCCGTTGGTCCAATAAACACGGCATTGTGGCCCAGCCCAGCGAGCGCAAGATCCACCTGCAAGCCAGGCCTGAAGCGGGCGGGCTGTCTTTCGGACTGCCGACCGTTGTGGCAATTTTCGCGCTGGGCCAGGGTTTGCTGCCCGATGTCCTGGGCCGCATGCTGATGCTGCTGGCGGGAGTGGGCGGCCTGACCCTGGTCTTTGGCGTGCTGGACGACCGCTTTGAGAGCCGCGTGCGTTACAAACTCATCTGGCAACTGGCTGTGGGCGTAATCATGTTTCTGATCGGGTTCCGCGTGAACACCCTCACCAATCCCTTCGGGGCGGAGTTCATCCTCGGCTGGCTGTCGTTCCCGGCCACGCTGCTCTGGTATCTGGCGGTGCTGAACGCGATCAACCTGATCGACGGCATCGACGGGCTGGCCAGCGGTATCTGCGTGATCGTCTGCGCGGTGTTGCTGATCGTGGGAATAAAGGAACAGAACATCGTGGTGGTCGCGCTTTCCGCCTTTCTGATGGCGGGAAACCTGGCTTTCCTGCGCTTCAACTTCTATCCGGCCAGGATTTTTTTGGGCGATACCGGCGCGCAATTCAACGGCCTAGTCATCGCTGCCATAGCCACGGCGGGAACCACGCAATTCAAGGGCATCACTTCCATGACCCTGCTCATTCCGCTGGCGGTGCTGGCCATTCCCTTGATCGACATGGCCCTGGCGGTGTTCCGGCGTTTTCGTGTGGGCAGCATTTTCGCAGCCGACAAAGCGCATCTGCATCACGCGATGCTGGCTTTGGGCCTTTCCCAAAAGGCGATTTCGCTTATCGTGTATATTGTGACGCTGCTGTTTGGCCTGATCGCCATCGGTTTTTCCTTTTCCTCCAAAAAGATCCTGTTTCTGGTGCTGCTGGGGCTGTTGATGCTGATGGTGGTGGTGGCATACATTTTGATGCGGCAGGGGAGAAATAAATGAAGAGAGTTTTGACGCTATTGGCGGCGGGAATCTGCTGCCTGGCCTTGCATGCCGCGAAATGGCAGACCGTGACCAATACCAGCCACGTCTACGACCTGATGGTTCAGGATGAGGACGTGTATATCTCCACCTGGGGCGGAGTGCTGCAGCTCGGCCTCACCCCTTCCGCCATCGACAACCATTACGCCCTGGAACAAAAGAAAATATGGACCACGGCGGACGGCCTGGCTTCCAATGACGTGCGCAATATCGAATACATCAGCGCCTCCCAGAGTCTGTGGTTGGGCAGCGCTTTCGACGGGATCAGCATCGTCAGCCCTCTGGGCATCCAGCAATTGAACACGGAGTTGGGCCTGCCTTCCAACCGCGTGACCGGCATCGTGGAGCATGGATCCAACATCCTGGTCGCCACTGCCAACGGCCTGGCTTCCTATTATTACCTGGAGGGAGTGAACTTTCCTTTGCTGCTGCATCTTTACAGCGCTGAAAACACCAACGGCGGACTGCTGGACAACCAGATCGGCGACATGGCCCTGGCGGCCAACAACTATCTGTATCTGAGCAGCACCGCGGGCGTGAATTTCGTGCACGTGGACTCGCTGGACGTCGATTCCGCCTGGCACCGGTTCCAGGGAACGCCATTTCCCACGGGATACGAGAACAAACTTGCCCTCAGCGAGCAGAAGTTGCTGATCGCTTCTGCCACCGCCGTCTATGTGCATGCCAGCGATCCCTGGAGCGACGGCTGGCAGGTGATTTCCTCCGGCCAGGGCTTGCTCGCTGAAGTGATCTCCAGCGTCTGCATGGATTATTGGAACACGGTCTGGGTCTCCTACGGACAATGGGATGAGGATTTCCTGGTTTATTCCAGCAGTTCCGACACCCTGCTTACGAGCATCGACGCCAACGGCAATGTCAGACATTGGAGCGCCGGAGAGTCCGGACTTGGAAGCAAAAGCGTCAGCCGCATCGTCCCATCTCAAAGCGGCAGAATCGTCTATCTTTGCACCTGGGGCGACGGAATATACACCTGTCAGGATGTCTGGGCCGATAACACCGGCAAGCGGCAATTGGATATGTGGGTGCATTTTGAACCCAATTCCATCGGCTTTCCCAAGATCCGCCAGATCGCCACGGACGCCAACCACGCCGCCTGGTTTTCCAGCGGGAACTTCAACCACCTGCCGCTCAAGAAAAGCGCGCTGGGAACCAGCCGCTACCTTGATGGTGAATGGCAAACCTTCACCACCGGCAACAGCCCCATCCATACTGACAACGTCCTGACCGTCGCCGTGGACAGCCACAACCGCAAATGGTTCGGCACCTACGACGTCACCACAGGCAGTCCAGAAAATTGGGACAACGGCCTGACCATCTACGATGAAGTAACTGGGGTCTGGAAACTCCTCGACAGCGATGGGATCAGGATTTGGGATTCTGAGAGCGGTGCTTGGGGCGACGTCGTTCCGGGATCGCCGACACTTTTGGGCAACACCGCGACGCATATCTCCCAAGACCTGCACGGCAACATGCTCGTGGCCTGCTACGACGACGGCTTCAGCGTGCTCAACGCGGTGGACAGCCTGGTGGCCACTTTCACGATCCCCAACAGTGTGTATCAGCGCTCCACCTTCAGCTACCACAACGGCCGGCAATACTTCATCGGCACGGAAAACGACCGCGGCCTGGTGATCTGGAACGACGATTCCATTCCGGTCACCGGAGGCGAACATTGGATCGTACCGCCGCCTTCGGACCTGAACAATTGCGAGGTCTACGGCGTGGTAACGCTGGAAAGCCCATATGAGGGAACGCAGCATTGGATCGCTGCCAGCACGGGTCTGTTCATGTGGGACGAGGCTTTCTGGTACAAATGGGACACCACGGTCAAACGCTTTATCTACAACACTTCCACCAATCTGTGGGACAACGACCTGCTCTATTACGTGGACGAAGAGCGGCTCTACGGCTCTGTGCGCACCACGCCGACAGCGATTTTCCTCGATCCTTTCAACCGGATCTGGATCGGCAGCCTGGAGCACGGGATCAGCATGTACGATCCCCAGACGGAACGCTTCACGAACTACTATCAGGACAATTCGCCCCTGCTTTCCAACTACATCACCGCCCTGGGTTACCAGCCCACCGAGGGTTTGCTTCTCATCGGCACTCCAGACGGCCTGAACACACTTTCCATCGGCAGGACGATCAAGCCGGAAACCGCTCTGGAGACGCTTAAGATCTATCCCAATCCCTTCCGTCCCGATGGAAAAAATACGCTGATCATCAGCAATTTTCCCACCGAGGTCATGCCCCGGGGGACGAATCAATGCCGCATTTACGATGCTGCGGGGGCGTTGGTCATGATTTTGGAGGAGAACGAGTTTTCGCGTTTCGAATGGAACGGCCAGAACGAGAAAGGGAAGAAGTGTGCCAGCGGCGTTTATTACGTAGTGGTGAACGACGCCAAAGGCCAGCGCCTGGCTGGCAAGATCGCCCTTTTACGCTGAGTTCAACTTAGCGCCAGCCGCTCAAAGATCCTGATCCCCACAGGGATGCACGCTTCGTCCGCGAGGAACTTATCCGAGTGCAGGGGATGGCCGCATCCCGAGCCCAACCAGAACAGCAAGCCCGGATACAGGGTGGTGAAGAAGCCAAAATCCTCGCCGGTCAGAGCTGTTTCCGCCTCAGAATACTCCACCTCTGTTTCAGCGCAGACTCTCTGTAGCTCCGACACCAGATCCGGATCATTGACCACGGGATCGTAGCTGCCGAGGAACTCGACTTCATATTCCGCGCCAGTCTTTGCAGCGGCCAGGGCGCAGTTTTTCAGCATGAGGGCATTCACCTGATCCTGTACTTCCCTGGCCAGGCTGCGCTGCGTCCCCTCCAGTTTGCACAGGGCGGGAACGACGTTACGCACTGTACCGGAGTTTACTTTCCCTACATGCCAGATCACTTTTTCCCGGCTCGCTAAATCTTCGATATCGCAATGCATCAAACGCATGAAATCCAGAGCGGTCAAGAGCGCGTTGACGCCCTGTTCCGGATAGGCGGCGTGGGAGCTTACACCTTGGAAAATTACGTCAAACTCCTGTGGAATGCCAAAGAATACTCCGCTCCGGCTGGACACCTTGCCCACAGGCAATCCGTTGGACACGTGCAGGGCAAAGACTCCGCGCACCGGGAACTGCTGGATCAAACCCTCTCCCAAAACGGATTCCGCGCCGCCCTGGCCTTCTTCCGCGGGCTGAAACAGGAACAGCAGGTTCTTTTCAGGCCGCTGCGAAACTATTCGTTCTATTAAGCCCAGCAGCACCGTCATGTGCACATCGTGGCCGCAGGCGTGCATCATTCCCGGGTTTTGGGATTCGAACCCACAACCTGTTCTTTCGGAAACGGGCAAAGCGTCCATATCGGCCCGGAACAGCCTGTAATCCCCGGTTCCGTGGCTGTATTCCGCCAAAATGCCGGTGCTTTGTTTGAAAGTATGAATCCGGATGCCGTCCAGAGTTTGCAGATACTGAAGCAGCAGGGCTTTGGTCTCGTTTTCGGCGAAGGCAAGCTCGGGAATGCGATGCAATTCCCGGCGGATCTGGCGCAGGTCCCAGCTCATAACCGGCCTGCCATGCGGGCGTGTTTCAGCAGGATGCGCACGGCATTGGTGGCCGCGCCGAGGCGAACGTTGTGCCCCACGCACCAGAAACATAGGCTGCGCGGGCTCGTTCCCAAGCGCATGCGGCTTACGTGGCTGGAGTTCGAGGAGCCGAGGTTCCGCGGCGTGATATAGGTAGTCCCGGAAAACTCCAGGGATTCTCCCTGAGCCAGTTCCTGAGCGGCTTTGGCAAGATCGACCGCAGTCCGGAACTCTGCGTAAACGCTCTCGCTGTGGCCAAAGACCACTGGCACGCGCACCGTCGTGGCGCAGACTTCCAAATCAGGCAGGGTCAGGATCTTGCGTGTCTCCTGGTGGATCTTTTCCTCTTCCTGGCAATATCCGCTTGCTTGGAATTCCCCGATCTGAGGGATCACGTTCAGGTCGATCAATTCCGGATAAATACCGGGATCCGTTCCGCCCTTCCGCTGGCTCTGCAAAGCGCTGATCCCCTTGTGGCCGCTGCCCGATACGGATTGGTAGGTGCTGACTACCACTTTTCCCAGACCGAACAAGCTGTCCAGAATCGCCAGCGGCAGCACCAGCTGGATGGTCGTGCAATTGGGATTGGCGACGATTCCTTGGTAGCCCTCCAGCAGGCTGCCGTTGATTTCCGGCACGACCAGAGGGATACTATCCTCCTGGCGAAACGCGGACGAGTTATCGATCATCACGGCGCCCGCTGACGCTGCAATTGGCGCGAACTGCCTCGCAACACTGCCTCCGGCGGAGAACAGCACATAATCGTAAGGCCTGAGCAGGGAATCTTCCAGAAGAACTTTAACCGGAACCGGCTTGCCACGAAAGTCCAGCGCGCTTCCCTTGGACCGCTCTGACGCGTAGAGATCCACTTCCGTGACGGGAACTGCGAATTCCTCCAAACAGCTGAGCATCATTCTGCCCACTTCACCGGTGGCGCCGACAATGGCAATCTTCATACTTGATCCTTTTCCATGAGTTCCAGATTGCGCCTTATAAGGAGAGAGCCGCCTTTTGTCAATGCAAAACTTGACAAAAAGGAGCTCCGGGGATTTTTAGCCCGTGATCTTGCGCCCCAGTAGCTCAGGGGATAGAGCAGCGGTTTCCTAAACCGTTGGTCGGATGTTCGATTCATCTCTGGGGCGCCATTTCTAAAGGACTTCATGACGCACTTCGTGCCAGGCCAAATCGTGCTTTACTACGCTCAGGAGCAGCTGTGCCCGGGATTGCTTGTTTCCACGGGCGAAGGCCAGAACGAGGTTATGGAAGCCTCCGGCCGCTTGCTCAAACTGACCACCGACCGCTTCGTCCTGGTATCCCGCCTCGCGCTGGCTCCGGTCACTCAGGCTGTCTTGAGCCAATGGGTTGACAGCCTTGCCAGATGCCGGGAAAGCCTGCCGGCCGAATCCATACTGGCCGAGTTGTCCAAACTCTACGATCCCTTTGATATCGACGCAGCCTGCGCGGTTGCCGGTTTCGCGGACGATCTCAGCCGTTTCGCGCTGTTCCTGCTGCTGAAGGACCGGGCCGACCTCTATCTCTTCAAGAAAGGTCTGTTCAAACTGCGTTCGGAGGAAGAAAGGACGGCGTTTCTCCGGCAGCGTAATCTGGAAAACGAGCGAGCCGCCTATCTGCAGGAGATCGCGTCCTATCTGGCCAGCTGGGAAGCAGGTGCTGCGCCTGCGCTCTCGCCGCAAAGCCGGCAAAAATTCCTCTCGGAACTCCGAGACATGCAGCTTGCGGAGGGTCCCAAGGACCTGGCGCGTATCCTCCGCAACTCTTCCACAGGCGCAGATCCGGCCAGTCGGATCCTGGAGCTGCGCCTCCGCTTGGGTGATCTGGAGCCGGAGACCGATCCCGTTGCCGCCCGCAGCGGGATCCCGATCCTCTTCGATCCCGGCTTGTGGCTTCAGGCCAGGCCATCGGCAGTTGGGGAGGCCCTGGATCTTGATGCCTTCAGCATAGACTCCGCCGACTCTCCGGACCACGATGACGCCATTTCCCTGCAGGCTTTGCCGGACGGCTGGCAGCTGGGTATCCACATCAGCGACGTGGCGGCCCAGATACCCAACGGAACGGAGCTGCTGCGGGAAGCCCAAAACCGCGTCTCTTCCTTGTATTTGCCCTCTGGGAGCGTGCCCCTGCTGCCTCCGGAACTTTCCCACCACGCCTTCAGTCTGCTTGCCGGCGCGCCGCGTCCCGCGCTTTCTCTTTTCGTCAGGCTGGATAATGATCTGCGGCCCCTCAACTATGAGTTTCGCCGCGTGACCCTGCGGCCGGCCCGCAATCTCACCTATGACGAGGTGGATGCCAGAATCGCCGAACAGCCTTATTCTACGTTGTTGAACGTCTGCCGTAAACTCCAGTCGGAACGCACCGGAGGCGCGAACGAAAACCGGCAGCGCTATGGGTGGAACTTGAAAGTGGCCGGAGGAGAGATCCAGATGCAGCGCGTGGACAATCTCAGCCCGGCCCGGTTCCTTGTGGAAGAGCTGATGATCCTTTACAACCGGATGATGGCGGAACAAGCCAGCAGCCGGGATTTGCCCCTCATCTTCCGCAACATCGCGCAGTATCCGGAGTACAGCGAGGACGAAGATACGCCGGCTCCGGGGATTCAAGCCTATCTTGCCACAGAAGGCAAATACCATCCCGGAATTGGCTCCCAGGCATATCTGCATGCCACTTCGCCCATTCGCAGGTTCACCGACATCGTCAACCAGGCGCAGTTTGAATCGCTGCTTACTGGCTCAGATCAACCCTACGAGCGCGGGCAATTGGAGGATCTGATCCCTGCCATCGAAAAGCGCTTGGCCTATTTGCGCGGGGTGGCGCATCGGAGCGAACGATACTGGCTGCTGCGGTTCCTGCGGGACAAGTATCTGAACTTCCCTCTGGACGCGGTATTGCTCAAGCGGCTGAAGATCGGCTTCCTGGCTGAACTTCCAACTTGGGACAAACGGATCGTGCTGAACTGTGAAGACCGCCCGCCTCTGCGGGTTCCGGTCAAACTGGTGATCGCGGATGTGGATCTGCATGATCTGTTGGTGCAGGGCGACGTGATACTCTGATCAGTCCCGATGCTTGGAACATTACCCGGACGGCTCCCGTTACCACTGCGCTGTCATTGCGCTCTCATTACGGGTGAAGTCCGCATTGACAGCGCAGTGAGTGCGTATTGATTACGGGGCCTGCGTCAGAATAATGGGCAATGTTTTCACATTGAAAAAGTTGTATAGTTTTGCTGTTCATAGAACAGCGCCCGGCGGTTTTCTTCCTGCCACCCAAGGGTTAAATTAAAGCTGGACAAAATCCGCACTATGAGTGGATTTGTCCTCAATGTCAGAGTATATAAACTTGCCGGAGGCTGATGCCTACCGGCAAAACTGGCTGCTCAGCCGCTCAAACACAGGCTGGGTGAGCCTTTCGGACGCCGTGCAAGCGACCTGGCGAAGGCTTGGGTTCAAGTGCGGCCTGGAAGTTCACCAACAGCTCCTCACCCAGCGCAAACTGTTTTGCCGCTGTGCCGCAGGTATCTATCACGATTTTCACGATTACGACGCGGAAATCGTGCGGCATATGCGGCCCACGCTTTCCGAACTCGGTGAGTACGACGGCACGGCGCTGATGGAATTCAAGACGCGGAAGAACATCGTTTACCGCATCAAGAACGACAGCGCCTGCACCTACGAAGTGGACGACACTCCGCCCTTCGCCCTGAACCGCGAAGCGCTGTCCCGCGCGCTGCAAATTGCCCTGCTCCTGAACATGAAGATTGTGGGCGAGCTGCACATCACGCGCAAGCAATACCTGGACGGCAGCATTCCTACCGGCTTCCAGCGCACGGCGATCCTGGGCATCGAAGGCGAGTTTCCCATCTCCAACAAAAAGATCCGCGTGATCCAGTTTTCCATCGAGGAAGACAGCTGCCGCGAAGTATCCGACGTACGCCACACCAGGGTTTACTATGCGGACCGTTTAGGCATGCCGCTCATCGAAACGGTCACCTATCCGGACATGCTCACTCCCTGGGAAGCTGCCGAAGCGGCGCAAAGCATCCGCTTTATAGCCCGCAGCAGCGGATTGGTGCGGGTGGGCATCGGAGCCGCGCGCCAGGATGTTAACGTTTCCATCGATGGCGGAACCCGGGTGGAGATCAAGGGCGTGGCGCATATCGCCTGGATCCCCAAACTCACGCACAACGAGGCTTTCCGGCAGAAATCGCTGCTGCTGATCCGGGATGAACTGGCGGCGCGGAAGATCGACCCCTCAGCCTGGAGGATCGGCAACACTTTGCTTGATCCGGCCGATTGGCGCCAGGTTCAGTTGCTCAAAAAAGCCGCTACTGATGGTTGGAAACTTGTCGCGGTGAACCTTCCGGGATTCGCTGGCATTTTGAGCTACTTTAACCAACCTGGGCGCTGCTTCGCCGACGAGATTTCCGACCGCCTGAAAGTCATTCCCTGCCTGGAAAAGCCGAACATGCTCCACTCCGAGCAGATCGACTTTGGCGCTTTGGAGCCTGGTAAGGTGCTTGCTGCCAGCGCAGCCCAGGCAGGAATACCGCTATCGCTTTCCGACTGGAAGAAGATACGCAGGGAACTGAACGCCACAGAATCAGACGCTCAGATCGTATTCTGGGCGCCCGATGAGGACATCTCAACCGCGTTGGATACTATCTCCGAGCGCTGCCAGCTGGCGTTCAAAGGCGTTCCCAACGAGACCCGCAAATCTTTGCCGGAAGGCGTAACGCTGTTCGAACGGGTGCTGCCGGGCGCGGACCGGATGTATCCGGACACGGATTCAGCGCCCATATCCGTTTCAGACGAAGAAATCGAAGCTGCCCGCGCGCGCATTCCCGTAGGCCTGCAACGGCGTTTGGAGCAACTGGCGGAATGGGATATTCCGGCTGACGCGCATACCTACCTGCTGCGAAACAATCTGCTGCCGGTCATTGAAGAACTGACGGCTAAATACGATGTAACGCCCAAATGCCTGGGGCTTTACTACGCACATCTCCTTAAAAGCCTGCAGGGACGAGAGCCGTTACCCTTTGACAACCAGCGGGTGGAAGATCTGCTGATCTATATCGCCAGGAAGAAACTGGCCCTGGACATCCTGCCGGAGATGCTGAAGGTGCTTTTTGCCAATCCCAACATGCAGTTCTCTTCTGTGCTGGCCGTGCTGAACTATAAAGAGATCCCGGTTCCGGAGATTCTGGCGGAGATCCCGCTGCTGCACAAGATGTGGGCGCGGGTAAAAACCAAGGGCCTGAAGCGAACGGACGCCCTCCAGAGCTGGATGATGGGGCGCCTGCGCTATATTGCCTTGGGTAACATGCCCCTGGGGGAATTGCGTCAGGCTGTCGAAGCAGAACTGGCCAAGGACGCGACTGATGCTTGACCTCTTCAAGGGCTACAAAGGCCGTGCCCTAGAGGTCCTCAAGCATTTTCAGGCCAGAGTTTGGGGCGATACAACGGTCCAGACGACCCGCGGCGATTTTCAAGGCATCATCCTGCCCCGCAGCGAAAACGACGACGACCGGCATATCGTGATCAAGCTGGCCACCGGCTACAACGTCGGCATCGATGTGGACACAGTCTTGGGCATGCGCGAAACCGGCTACAAGGAAGCGCATTACAAGATTCCGGAAAAAGAATTTCCCGTCACGCCCGGTCTGCCGAAAGTGAAGCTACTGGGCACGGGCGGAACCATCGCCTCGCGCCTCGATTACCGGACCGGAGCCGTGATTCCGGCCTTTTCTCCCGGCGAACTGTATGGCGCTGTCCCTGAATTGGCCGAGATCTGCAACCTTGAAACCGAAAAGCTCTTTGCCGTCTTTTCCGAAAACATGGGGCCGGAGCAATACAAAAAGCTCGCGGTCTCCATCGGCAAGGAGATCCACAAAGGCATCGAGGGTATCGTAATCGGGCA
>DAHVPC010000055.1 GCA_027318475.1 Candidatus Cloacimonadota bacterium
ACGGCTCTCTCGGCCACGCCGGCAACGCAGCCGTCATAACCACCCAATACACTTCTCTGGGCACGCAGTGGGGTTACCACAACTACAATGGGACGGACAGTTTCGCCTTTTGGAACCAAGGTTTCAGCACTCTCACCATCAGCGAATACGATTATTCGCCCTGGTGGCATTCCGACGAGGATATCACCGCCCACATCGACGCCGATTACTGTGCCGAGGTGGTAAAGGCAGTCACTGCCCTGGCGGCCGTTTATGCCACTATGCCGCTGCCTCCTGCTTCACTCGAGGTCAGGGACATCGGCTCGGGAACCGATCTGCTGGCAATCTGGGATATCCCGCCCGATCCTTTAGTGTCCTACTACAACGTGTATTGCGGAACCAGGGAGGACAGCCTGGCGTTCTGGAACAGCACAGCTTATCCTTCCTGCCGTATCACAGGTTTGACAGAGGGCAGGCAGTACACTGTGGCGGTCAGTTCAGTCGATCTGGCGGGAAACGAGGGCTATCAGGTCCTTGGCAGGGGAATACCCAGATCCATGCCGCAGCCACCGGAGTTCATTTCCGCTCAGCCCCTGCCTAATGCGATCCGCCTGGATTGGGCGCCCAACGTGGAGTTTGATCTAGTGGGCTACGATCTCTACCGATCTTTGGACCCTGCTCATCCGGGGGCCTGTATCGCCAGGATTGACGAGCCTATAACCACATATACCGATGACGGATTGGTAGGTTCCCTGGATTATTACTGCTACCGTTTGCGCGCCATCGACAGCCAGGGCATCGCCAGCCCCTTCTCCGAGCAAGTGCGCAGCCGTCCCGTTACCATGGATCAGGGGATTTTGGTAATCGACGAAACCCGGGATTATGGCGGCGCGACGCCATTCCTGCCTACCGACGTTCAAGTGGATGAATTCTACGCGGGGTTGCTCGAGGATTTCGCCGCCCCAGCGCATCTCGACCTGGCAACTGAGCCTGCTGTTCCAGGCTTGGCAGACTTGGGACCTTTTTCCTCTGTCCTTTGGCACGGCAACGATGCCGCCGACCTCAGCTATCCTGCTCTGGCGCGTGAAGCTTTGCGCCAATACATAGCCCTTGGAGGCCAAGTCCTCTTCAGCGTCTATTTTCCCTCCAACGCTTTTGAATACTGCGGCGGATATCCCTCCACATTCGGTCCGGATACCTTTATCAACGATGTTTTGGGGATCTCCGGAGTGGATTTCAATTCTGATGCCCGTTTTCAGACAGCTGTTCCTGCCTTTGCCAGCTGGCCCCTGCTCGAGGTGGACAGCCTGAAAACCGTCACCGCCATGAATGGCCACATCTTCCGCGTGGAAGGTCTGACGCCTTCGGATACCGGTACAGCTGTTTATTTCTATGGATCGGCTTATCCGGATGACAGCCCGGCCGGAAGCCTGAATGGGCAAGGAGTGGGTGTCCTGCATTCCTACGGAGAGGGTCAAACGTTGACGCTGAGTTTTCCCCTCTACCACATGGAGTTATCAGGTTCAAAGACAATGGCGGCCTACGTTTTCGGCTCCCTGTTCGGCGAATCCAGCCCCGTGGAAGATGATACTGCCCCGTCGCTGGTTGGCCCCCTTATCTTTTCAAACCATCCCAATCCCTTTTCCAGCCAGACATCCATCTCCTTCCGCCTGCCTGTTTCCGGGGCTGCCAGCCTGAAGATTTACAACCTCAAGGGCCAGTTGGTGCGCATCCTGCTGGACGATACGCTGGTATCGGGAGCTGGAAGCGTGGACTGGGACGGGCTTGATGCCAGTGGACGCCGCGTTGCCAGCGGAGTCTATCTGGTCCGTCTAACGCAATCAGGCCGTTCCGGCGTTCGGAAAATAGTGGTCGCGAAATAGCCTCCAGGAGTTTAGCGAGCGCGGCGGGCCTGGAGTTCAGGATGGGCAAAGGGGCAAGAAGAGCACACGGTCACTGTTGGCTCCCCTGCCTCTTTATCGCTTCCTTATGACTTCCCCAAGAACATTGGGGTGGTCATAGGGAAGTAATAATGTGGAGAATGGGCCAGCCCTGATCTCTACTCATGGGAAAGTGAGGAAAAAACCTTGACACGCAGCCGCGCAGCCAGCCTCTTGTAAAATACTCTAAATATCTAATTGGGAGATGGATATGGTCAGCGAGAAACTTATACCCTACTTAGTCGATTCCATAAAATCATATTGGGATATGCCCGCCTTTACGGATTATCCCGGTCCGGCTTTGCACTATTCCGATGTGGGCAAGCGCATCCTCTGGCTGCATCAGATCTACAAGGCCTGCGGACTAAGCAAGGGGTCGCGGATCGCCCTGGCGGGAAAAAACAGCGCCAATTGGGGTGTAGTCTGGCTATCCGCGGTCACCTATGGAGCCACGGTCGTTCCCATACTGGTCAATTTCTCGCCGGAAGACACCGCGCACATCATCAACCACTCCGAGTCCGAACTGGTGTTTATCAGCCGGGACAAGTTCGACAGCATCGACGAAGAGCAGTTGAGACGGGTCAAAACAGTATATTCACTTGATGATTTGAGTCCGCTGGTGAATAAAACCGAAGCCAAAAAGGACAGCGGCAAAAACCTGACCATGCCCCCGGAAATCGCGAACATCAGCGCCGGAGCCTTCACCATTCCTGACGTTTGCGACAACGAGGATCTGGCCACGATCATCTATACCTCAGGCACCACGGGATTTTCCAAAGGCGTGATGCTTCCGCACCGCTCGCTGCTGGCGAATCTGATCTACGCCCGGGAAAAACTGACTTTCAAGGTGGGGGCGAAAGTCCTGGCCTTCCTTCCCCTGGCCCATTCCTTCGCCAGCGCCTTCGACATGCTCTATCCCTTTACGCGCGGCAACCACATCAACTTCATGGACAAGATCCCCGCTCCGAAAGTGCTTCTGAGCGCCCTCCAGGACCTCAAGCCCAACGTGGTGATGGTGGTTCCGCTATTGATAGAAAAGATTTATAAACGCCAGTTACAGCCATTGATCGAGACTCCCAAGATGCGTGCCATGCTCAAGGTTCCGCTTCTGAAAAACCTCGTCCACAAGAAGATCCGGGACAAGCTGCTGACAGCATTCGGAGGCAACATCGATGAACTGATCTCCGGTGGAGCGCCTATGAACACGGAAGTAGAGGACTTCATGATGCAGATCAAGTTTCCCTTCACGATCGGCTACGGCATGACGGAATGCGGTCCTTTGATCAGTTATTCGCGCTGGTTCACCCACCGCGCGGAATCCAGCGGACAGATCGTTAACACGCTGCGCTGCAAGATTGAATCGCCAGATCCGGAGAAAATCCCGGGCGAGGTCCTGCTGGCAGGTGACAACGTGTTCCTGGGCTATTACAACAATCCGGAGGCCACAGCGGAAACGCTCAAGAACGGCTGGCTGCACACAGGCGACATCGGCACCCTGGACAAGGACGGATTCATCTATCTGCGGGGACGTAGCAAAAACATGATCCTAGGCCCCAGCGGTGAAAACATCTATCCAGAACTGGTGGAACAGAAACTGAACAACCTGCCCTATGTGTTGGAAACCCTGGTTCTGGAACGCGACCGGCAGTTGCACGCGTTGGTGTATCCCGATTTGGAAGCCCTGGACCAGGCGCACATTCCGGAGTCGAAAGTGCCGCAGATCATGGAAGAGAACCGCCTCAGCGCGAACAAGGTGCTGGCGGACTTCAGCCGCATCGTCAAGATCCATGTGGTCAACGAACCCTTCCAAAAGACCCCTACGCAGAAGATCAAGAGATATTTGTATCGCTGAGCATTTAAGCCTTTGACAGGATTGCAGGGCTGAAAAAAGTAGCGCCAGACTGCATTGCAATGGAGTATCAACATGATTGAGCATATCCGGGACCTGCTGGACTTTTTGGACGGCTCGCCGTGTTCCGTCCAGGCCTCCGCGCAGATCGCCAAACGATTGGAGGAAAGCGGCTTCACGCCCCTCGAAGAATCCGCGAAGTGGAGCATCAAGGCAGGCGGTAAATACTACGTCCGCCGCCAGACCAGCGTCCTGGCCTTTATCGCCGGCTCTCAACCTTTGGAGCAGAGCGGGTTTCAAATGGCCGCCGCGCATATCGACAGCCCGGGTTTGAAACTGAAGCCGGAGAGCGTCAAGACCGAAGGCAACGTGGCCCGGATCGCCGTGGAAGTGTATGGCGGGCCGATCCTGAGCACCTGGACCGACCGGGAACTGGGCATCGCCGGACAGGTCGCGATCAGGAAAGACGGCGTCAGCAGCGTGGTTCCCGTCGATTTGCAGAGGCCGGCGGCGATCATTCCCAACGTGGCGATCCACCTGAACCGCGAGGTGAACAAAGGTTTTGAATACAACAAGCAGATCCACCTGCAGGCGATCCTGAGTACGGGATCGACCGCGGGCAATCCGCTGCTTGCCGCTTTGGCCGAGGAATTGCAGGTCGGCCCGGAGCAGATCACGGAGATGGAGCTGTTTCTATACGACTTTGCCAAAGCCGCTTTGGGCGGTCTGGACGGGAATCTGATCATCAGCGGTCGCCTGGATAATCTCGGCATGAGCCACGCGATCCTTAGCGCGATCCGGGAAGGGGGTAAACCTTCCAGCACCGTTGTGGCCGCGCTTTACGACCACGAGGAGATCGGTTCGGCGACAGCGCAGGGAGCGGATTCGAGCTTCCTGGCGGAAACTTTGGAACGGATCAGCATCGCGCAGGGCCTCAATCGCGAAGAGCACTATCTCGCTCTGCGCAGGTCATTCATGATCTCCGGAGACATGGCGCACGCCTTCCATCCCAGTTATCCAGAGAAATACGACGCCAGCTGCTCTCCCGTTATGAACGGCGGACCGGTGATCAAATGGAACGCCAGCCACAAATACGCCTCGACGGCCCTGAGCAGCCAGCGTTTCGCCAGTTTGTGCGAAGCGGCTGGAGTCCGCTGGCAGAAGTTCGTCATGCGCAGTGACCTCTTGTGCGGAAGCACGGTGGGGCCGATCGTTTCAGCCCAACTTGGCATTCCCGTGGTGGATGTGGGATCCCCGCTCTGGGGCATGCATTCGGTGCGTGAAACAGCCGGAACCAAGGACCACGAGTCGATGATCAAGGTCCTCAGACAGTATTTTCAGTAAAATAAAATATACAGGAGCCTGACATGGCAGTATTCAAACCCTTCCGGGCGTTGCGCCCGCGGCCTGAGTTCGCCGCCCCGATCGCTTCCCTGCCTTATGACGTGATGGATTCCGAAGAGGCGCGGATCGAGGTCCAGAAGCATCCGCTGAGCTATATCCATGTGGAAAAACCCGAAGTGGATTTGCCTCCGGGAACCGACCTCTACGACCCCTCCGTGTATGCCAAAGCCCGGGAAAACCTAGACAAATATGTGGAAGAAGGCTACATGGAGCAGGACTCGCAGCCGATGTACTATATCTACCGCCAGATCATGAACGGCCGCGCGCAAACCGGTCTGGTGGGCCTGACCTCCGTGGACGAGTATATGGCCGGAGTGATCAAAAAGCACGAATTTACCCGGGCCGACAAGGAAGCGGACCGCATCCGCCACGTTGACGCCTGCGATGCCCATGCTTCACCAGTGTTCTTCACCTATCGCCATACCGACGCCATCGACTCCGTGGTTGAAAACGTCATGCGGCAAGAGCTACCTGTTTACGACTTCGAGTCGGACGATGGGATCGGGCACACACTCTGGCTGATGGAAAATCCGGCCGATATCGCTACCATCCAGTCTGCTTTCGCCAAACTGCCCTGCCTTTATGTGGCGGACGGCCACCATCGCACCGCTTCGGCAGCCAAGGTAGGCCTGTTGAGGCGGGAACAGCATCCGGACTATACCGGCGAGGAAGAGTTCAACTTCTTCATGGCGGTGATCTTTCCGGACAACCAGCTGAAGATTTTCGACTACAACCGCGTGGTGAAGGACCTCCATGGCCATAGCAAGGAAGAATTCCTGGCTTTGGTGGAGAAGAAATTTGTGGTGGAGGCCGTCCCCGATGTGGATGAGTATCAGCCCACGCAAACCCACGAGATCGGCATGTACATTGGCCGGACCTGGTATCGCTTGATCCCCAAGCCGGGAACCTGGGATGCCGCCAACGTTGTGGCTTCGCTGGACGTCTCCATCCTGCAGGACAACCTGCTCCATCCGATCCTGGGCATCGGTGATCCACGCCGCGATAAACGCATCGATTTTGTGGGCGGGATCCGTGGCCTGGGAGAACTGGTGAAGCGGGTGGACAGTGGCCGCGAAGTGGTGGCTTTCGCCATGTATCCCACCTCAATGGATGAATTGATCGGCATCGCCGACGCCGGTAAGATCATGCCTCCCAAATCCACCTGGTTCGAGCCCAAGCTACGTTCCGGCCTGTTCATCCACCCCTTGACATGAACTCATTTTACCTCGAGAGCCTCGGCTGCGCGAAAAACCTGGTGGACAGCGAACGCTATGCTTCCATCCTACATAGGGCAGGTTTGGAAGCTGCCGAGTATCCCGAGGAAGCAGATCTGGTACTCGTGAACACCTGTTCGTTCCTGGTGGATTCGCTGCGCGAACTGGATCTCGTTTTGAGCGATCTGGCGCAGTTGAAAAGAGAGGAGCGGATCGAACAATTGGTGGTGACCGGCTGCGTTATGAACCGCGGCCAGAAAGAGTTTCGTGAGCTGTATCCAGAGGTGGACGCCTGGATCGGGCTGAAAGATTTTGCGGCCCTGGAAGCCTGGCTGGGACTTGCTCAACAAGCCAATCACGAACGGGTGGGCATCCAAGGCGGATATCATCGGTATCTGCGCATCAGCGACGGCTGCGCCAACAATTGCAGTTATTGTACGATCCCCTCGATCCGCGGTCCGCTGCGTTCCATAGATATGGACGTACTGGTGCGCGAAGCGGAAGCGCTGGCACGGGATGAGGATTATCCGCCCTGTGAGTTGGTGGTGATCGCGCAGGATACGGCAAATTACGGACTGGATATCTATGGCCGGAAAGCGCTGCCGGAACTTCTGGAGAGGCTGCACGCCATTCCCCAATACAAGTGGATCCGCGTGCTCTACATTCACCCGGATCACTTCGATCTGGAGTGGCTGGAATTGTGGAAGACACTCCCCAAATTGCTACCCTATTTCGAGATCCCCATCCAGCACAGCGAGGATCATCTGCTGACGGCGATGAACCGCCAGAAAGGCCGGCTGGAACTGGAGAAGATGTTCAACGCCATACTCAGTGAAATACCCGGATCTGTCTTGCGCACCACACTGATCTCCGGTTTTCCCGGTGAGACGAAAGAGGACGCGCTGGCACTGCAAGATTTCGTCAAACGTGTTCCTTTCCTGCATTTGGGGGTGTTCAATTATTCTGCGGAAGAGGGTACACCGGCGGCGGAAATGATCGGTCAAGTATCCGCGAAAACCTCAACGCGGCGCAGGGATCGCCTGCTGGAGCAGCAAGAAGAGCGGACTGCGAGGAGGCTGGAATCTTATGTAGGTAAAACCGTCGATGTGCTGATCGAAGATCTGGCCGATGATGAAGAGGACGGAGGCTACCAGGGCAGGGCATGGTTTCAAGCGCCGGAGATCGATGGGTTGACCTACGTTCAGGGCCAGGATCTGGAAGCGGGGAAGATCTACCGGGTGCAGATCGACGATGTGATCGGCGTGGACTTGTTCGGGCGCGTTGTGGCGGAGTAGAGAGGAACTCATGAAAATTGCATTGACCGGTATCAAACCGACCGGAATACCCCATATCGGAAATTATCTGGGCGCCATCAAACCGGCGCTGGAACTCTCGCAAACCTGCGAAGCGAGGTACTTCATCGCTGATTACCATGCTCTGAACTCCTGCAAAGACCCCGCCGAAATACGCCGCATGACCCTGGAAATCGCCGCCGCCTGGCTCGCTTCCGGGCTCGATCCGTCCAAAGTCCTCTTTTATAAGCAGTCCCTCGTTCCTCAAACCTTCGAACTCCTGACCTTGCTCCTGGCTTTCACGCCAAAAGGGCTGATGAACCGGGCGCACGCTTACAAAGCGATCCTGCAGTCAAACAGCGAGAGTGGACGCGACCCTGACGACGGTGTGAATATGGGTCTATACACTTATCCAGTGCTCATGGCGGCGGATATCCTTCTTTTTGACACAGATTTTGTACCTGTGGGCAACGACCAGTTTCAGCATGTGGAAATGGCGGTGGATATCGCCCAGAGCGTCAATTTCACCTATGGCCGGGATTGCTTCAAATTGCCGCAGCCGATAGCCACGGAGCACAGCAAAACCTTGCTGGGCCTGGATGGGCGTAAGATGTCCAAAAGCTATGGAAATACCATTCCGATGTTCGCCACAGAGAAGGAACTTAGGAAACTGGTCATGCGCATCATCACCAATTCCCAAAGCGTCGAGGAACCCAAAGACCCGGAAACCTGCACGGTCTTTTCCCTGTATCGCAATTTCGCCGAGCCGGATCAGATTCAAGAGCTGCGGGATCGTTATCTGGCCGGAGGTATGGGCTGGGGTCACGCAAAACAGGAACTTTTTGAAGCGATGAACGCTCAGCTGGCTCCGTTGCGAGAACGCTATTCAGAACTGATGGCGCATCCCCAGGATATCACCAGGCACTTGGAAGAGGGATCGGCCAGGGCGAGGGAATTGGCAGAGAGAAAGATCAAGTTCTTGCGTGAGATCATCGGGATGGATTAAGCAATTCCAGTTACTGAAGTGATGAGGATAGTGGGAGAGCGGCTTGCCGGTGCTGCTTTTCAGTTTGGCTCCCTGTAGTATCAAGTGGGCAAGCCTGAACCTGTTCCAATAGACAAGCTCGGAAGGCTGGCCCGACATCCCCTGCCGAATCACACCCGGACCACCCTCGTAAGACGCGGGAAGAGCGGCAGTGGTTCGCCGAAGGCTTGCGAGCCAGCCTCAATGACAGGATGGGGAAGGGTTTATGGTGCTACCTTTTAAAAGCGAGTGGATAAAGACCCTGAGTAGGGCAGAATTGGGGTGGTGACGTCCCGTCTCCACAGAGAGCGCAGGCCTTTTTTCAATATGATGCGGGATAAAAACATAGCTATCTGCACCGCCCAACAAGTTCCATGTAAGTCATAGAAATCTTGAAAAAACAGATCTATCTCAAGGTTGCCTCGCAGTCCAGATGACCGCTTGTACAAAGCCCCTATGATTGACAGGGAGGCAATAAGTAAAGCATCGGGGCATCTACTAGAAGGGATGCCCCGATACATTATCTCAGGTAAGATTCTTTACGCTGTCTTGTTCAGTTCTTGATGGCGATGACTTTGTAGAAAAGTCTGTCGAAATAGAGCAGTGCGCCCTGATGTATGCAGCAAGTGCCATCTGTAACTGTCGTCAGATACGAGTAATCCATCGGATCGTTCGAGGGCAGGCTGCTGAAATACACTCTGTATCCCGTGGGAACGATGGGGCCGTTCCCGATATCGGTTGTTACGCTGTTCCAACTGATCTGCAGGTCATGGGGATTGGCAGGGCTGGCGCTGACCTGTATTCCTTGTGGAGCCGCTGGAGGATAGATGATTGCAAAGTTATCAGCAGACTCAGCAAAGACATTGTTGTTAGTGACATCGCGGACGCGCACTCTGGCAGTCTGGCTGGCAACATTGGGTAGTTCCCAGCGGTAGGATTCCAAAGTGGAAGGCACATTACTGGCAATGGGCAGCCAGGAATTTCCCGCATCCAGTGAGTAGTCTAGGGCAACCTGTTGTACTTGCGGATCCGCAGTGACCCACATCACATCTTCGGTGGAGGACACGGCGTAAACGTCACCGCCGGTAAAGGATTGCAGAGATATGGCATCGAGGATGGAGAACACTTGCGATCTGCAATAGTGATTCTCGTTCGAGGCCGACACGATCTTGATTTTTACCAGATTGGAATTGATATTTGGGAGATCCCAAGCATAACCACCGGGAGAAGAGCCCACATTTGATGCAATGGGAGCGTCGGTAATGGGCAGCCAAGTTGCACCCGCGTCAAGGCTATACTTCAAATTAACCTGCGATACAACCGAACTATCTTTAACATACCAATTGATAGGTTGCGTAGTGGTGTTGAGGAATCCTCCGGGACTGCTCGTGGAACCAAATGTTCCAAACAACTGGATCGGTTCATAGATTGACAACACCTGGCTGGATTCCGCTTGAACATTTGAATCAATGCTGCGGACACGCACTTTCGAGGCATTACAGGTAACTTGGGGGGCAGTCCAAGGGAAGTTGGCCAGAGTTGCATCCACGGGAGTGCTTTGGATCGGATACCAGGTTATGTTGTTGTTATTATCGATAATACCGTAATCAAGCATCACCTGAGACAATCCCGCCGCTTCCCATTCGATGGGATAGGTAAGATTGGCGACAAGCTGCTCTGTGCTGCCATTGTTCACGACAACTTCAGAGATCTCGGGTTCGACAAGCGTATACGAATTGATGGCTAGATATACATCCTGGCTATTATTCGAGCTGGTTAGTGAAGTGTCGCTGTCAAACACTATGTTACCGAAGAAATTGCCAAACCAGTATACCGATCCGTCGGGACCCAAGGCAACTCCTTTGCCGATATCATTTCCAGTGTTGCCAACCCTTTCGGCAGAAATCCACTCTCCGCTGATTGCGCTGAGTTTGGCAAAATATACATCAGATGTGGCAGATGAAAAACTGGTCAGGCTCATGGTATTAAACAGCGCGATGGATCTGAATTCACCTGTGGTATATATATAATCGTTATCAACTGCCAGACCCCAACCGAAGTCGTCGGCGCTACCACCCGCCCGGTTCGCCCAAAGCCAGTTGCCGCCAAGATCCATTTTAGCTACAAAAATGTCGTAACCATCATAGGCGGAGATAGTGATATCGGGGCCGAAACTGGCTGTAAGCTGCTTGGTTCCGGTTAAATAAATACCGCTGTTATCGTCAGTGGCAATGCTGTATGCGACATCTGTACCTGAACCTCCTGCAGAGGTCGCCCACACCCATGTTCCCGAGGGATTGATCTTGGCCACGAAAATGTCCATGGATTGGCTGTTGCCGCCAGCATTAGTTAGCGATAGACTTCCAAACGTGGCGGTTGGCGAGGTAAAGGAACCTGTGACGTAGATGTTGCCATCGGAGCCACGGGAAATACCCCTGGCAGATTCGTTGTAAACACCGCCTGCATTTCTGGCCCAGAGCCAGGAACCGTTGCTGCTCAGTTTTGCTACGAAGCAATCGCTCTGTCCATTGGTATACAAATAGGGCAGGTTGCCAAAAGTGCCATAGTAGAGAATTGAACCTGTTACGTAAACGTTGAAATCAGCGTCCACGGCGACACCAATGCCGTTGTCAATATATCTGGCGCCGGCCTTGGTTGCCCAAATCCAAGTGCCATTGGTGTTAAGTTTGGTCACGAATATGTCATTGGCGGTACCTGTGGAGGAAAGGCTGATCGTTCCAAACGTAGCAGGATTGGAGCTGAAACTGCCAGTCACATAAATGTCACCGGCAGAGTCCAGTGTAATCCCGGCTCCCTGGTCAGAACCAGCGCCGCCTGCTCTCTTGGCCCAAAGCCAGTTTCCATTGGGGTCCATCTTGGCTATGTAGATGTCATAACTACCTGCTGACGTGAGGCTGTATGTACCAAAGACAGTCGTACCCAAAAAATAGCCGGTTACAAAACTGTTCCCAGCGTCATCAACAGCAATCGCCGCAGCGTCGTCAATGCTTATGCCTCCAGCCCTAGTTGCCCATGTCCAATCAGAAGTTTGAGCATGGATCACCGCACCCAGGGATGCCATTATACAAACCATGCTGAATAACTTGATTGCATTCATACTTTATCTCCAGTCAAGAAGCATTGAATTTAGTTGACCACTATCAAGGGATGTGTATTCCTGTCAAGGCTTTTTTTTGGTTATTTCTAAAGCAACAGATTCACTAAGGCCAGATAAGTGTTTCAGGCACATCTCTCTTGCGACAGTTTTTTACTGGATAGGCAAGCTTGCATACACATAGCAGACCCTAACAGCAGATTCCTAATCTCTCAGAACCCCACCTCTTAGAGTCTCGCCATGAATCTCAGCTTGCGCAAGTGCCGATGAATCCAGCCAGCTAAACGGTTACAAGTGTGTATCAGAATACATGGTCAGGTTGAGATTACCCTAACTTACTCATACCTCAAAGCGTCGATCAAATTCAGGTTGGCTGCTTTACGAGCTGGATACCAGCCAAAAAAGATGCCGATCGCGCATGAGAATCCCACCGAAAGAAAGATCGACCAGGGCGTGACCGCCACGCTCCAGTCCATCGACTTCCCAAGAAATTCCGATGCACCCCAGCCCAGAGCGATGCCGATCAATCCACCCAAAATGCTGATCGTGACGGCTTCGATGATGAATTGCAGCAAGACGTCCCGTTTGCCGGCGCCCACAGCCATGCGGATGCCGATCTCCTTGATGCGTTCGGTGACCGAGACCAGCATGATGTTCATGATCCCGATTCCGCCCACCAGCAAAGAGATCCCGGCGATGCTGGCCAACAGGATGGTCATGGTGTTGGAAACGGTGTTGGCCGCTTCCGCCACTTCGGTTTGGGAACTTACGGAGAAGTCCTCGCTGGTGGTACCTCGATGCCTGGCTTGGAGCAGGTTGAGGATATCCTGCTGAACCAGCGGGATGCGGTCCTTGGATTCCGCAGAGACCATTATCGTCAGAAAGCGCCACCGGTGCCCCATCAAACGCGTGGCCGTGGTTGTATAAGGCGCCAGGACCACGTCGTCCTGATCGGAGCCCATCATGTTTTGTCCTTTGGATTTGAGGACGCCTTTGACGGTGAAGGGGATGTTCCTGATGCGGATGATCTTGCCCACTGGATCGACTCCGCCAAAGAGGTTGTCTGCCACAGTCTTGCCCAACACGCAGACTTTGGCGCCATTCTCCACTTCAGAGGAGTAAAACAAGTCCCCTGAGTCGATCTTCATATCCCGGATCAGGAAATATTCCACATCCACGCCCATAATTCTGCCGCGCCAATTGTTGCTGCCATATTTGAGCTGGCCGAAGGTGTTGTAAACGGGCGAAGTGTACAGCACTCCCTGCACCTGGCTGCGGATGGCGGGCACGTCTTCTTCCTCCAGCGTATTGCCGGTTCCTGCCGCCTGTCGGGCTGTGTTTTGCGTGTTGGTGAAATTGGACATGACCATGATCACGTTCGTCCCCATGCTGCTGATCTGATCGTCAACGACCTTCTTTGCGCCCTGGCCGATGGCGATCATGGTGATCACGGCAGCCACGCCAATGATGATGCCGAGCATGGTAAGGAAGGTGCGCGTTTTATTGCGCATCAAGGATTTGAGGGCGATGCGGATGATTCCCGGAACCGACATTATTCCTCCTCTTCCGGATCAAGGCGAGGCAGTTTTTGCAGATCTTGCTCTGCGTTGTGGGGCGTTGGATTCGGCACATCGGAGATGATCCTGCCATCGCGGAAAGTGATGATCCTGCTGGCATATTGCGAGATGTCGAACTCATGCGTGACCAGGATGATGGTCTTACCCGCCGCATGGAGTTTCTGGAAAAAGGCCATAATTTCCACGCTGGTGCGCGTATCAAGGTTTCCCGTGGGTTCGTCGGCGAGGAGGAACACTGGATCGTTCACGATTGCCCGTGCTATTGCCACCCTTTGTTGTTGACCTCCGGAAAGCTGGTTGGGAAAGTGTTTCGCCCGGTCTGCCAGTCCCACAGTTTCCAGGGCATGCAGGGATTTCTGATGCCTGTCCCTGGCGTGCACATGCTGGGAATAAAGCAGCGGCAGTTCCACGTTTTCCAAGGCAGTGGTGCGCGGTAGCAGGTAAAAGGACTGGAAGACGTATCCGATCTTCCGGTTACGTACCTGGGTGATCGCGGAATCATCCATGTGATGGACATCGACTCCGTCCAGCGTGTAAGATCCGGACGTTGGCTTGTCCAGGCACCCCAGCAGATTCATGAATGTGGTTTTGCCGGATCCGCTGGCTCCCATGATGGCGATGAATTCTCCTTTCCGGATCTCCAAATCGATCCCCCGCAAGGCGTGCACATGGATATCGCCCATGGCATAGGTCTTGGTGAGCGCTTCGGTCCTAAGCAGGTTTTCGGCTGCCATGGCTCAGAAGCGGGGCCCCATGCCCGGCCCTCTCTGGATGGCGCTGTTTCCGCTGGCTTGTGCGGCGTCTTTGTAATTCACGCCGGTGATGATCACAGTTGCGGGATCCAATTCGCCCTGGATTTCCACGAAGGCTCCGTCGGATACGCCCGTGCGTACCATTATCAGCTCGGGAACCTTGTCTTTCAGCACCCAGATCATGGCGGAACCTGATCTGCCGGATCCGTTGGGACCGCGCATGGGCGGTCCATCGAATCCTCTGTGGCGGGTAAAAGCTTTCCGCACGGAATCTCCGGCTGCGGGCATTTTGCCTGTTCTGGTACGGGTTCCTGGCGCTTGCAGGGAATCCTGCCCAGCCGGCTTCATTTTTGCCATCGCCTTTTCCATGGCTTGTTTGCGGGCATTGGAGATGAGGTCGTCCTCCCATTTCAGGCCGAATAGTTCCCAGATCTCTTTTGTAGGCGAAAAGCGGGTGGCGGTTTCAGGGACGCGGAGGACATTGTCCTTGGATTGGATGATGATGGAGACGTTGGTGGTCATTCCCGGCAGCAGCTTATGTTCCGGATTGTCCGCGTCGATGATCACG
>DAHVPC010000056.1 GCA_027318475.1 Candidatus Cloacimonadota bacterium
TTTTACTACTACAAGGCACTGGCCCTAGCGGTACGCGGCCGCATAATGGATAGATGGAAGAAAACCCGCTACACCTACGGAGAGTCAAACTGTAAACGCTGCTACTACCTTTCACTGGAGTTTTTGATGGGACGCTCTCTCAGTAACGCTATGCGGAGTCTGGGTATCACCGATGCCGCATCGCAGGCAATGCATGATCTCGGGATCAGGCTGGAAGACTTGGCCGGAGCGGAAATTGATGCCGGGCTCGGTAACGGCGGCCTGGGACGTTTGGCCGCCTGCTTTCTGGACAGTTGTGCCACCCTGCAATTACCGGTCATGGGGTACGGTATCCGCTATGAATATGGCATGTTCCGGCAGCGCATAGTGGATGGCGAACAGGTAGAACAGCCGGACCAATGGCTGAGGGACGGTAACCCCTGGGAGATAGAGCTTCCGGAATATACCCAGACCGTACACTACGGCGGACGCAGTGAGCGCTACCTTACTCCGGCTGGAGAGTACCGCTTCCGTTGGGTGGATACTCATGATGTGCTGGCAGTTCCCTATGACATTCCGATTCCCGGCTACCGCAACGGAACGGTTAATACACTCCGGCTCTGGAAGGCGGCCGCTTCCGATGTGTTCAATCTGGGTGAATTCAATGCCGGAAGCTATACTGAATCTGTTGCGACCAAGAACGAAGCTGAAAACATCACCATGGTCCTCTATCCGAATGATGCCAGCGAGAACGGCAAGGCGTTGCGTTTGCGGCAGCAGTATTTCCTGGCTTCGGCGAGTCTGCAGGATGTTATCGACCGCTGGGTGGGGGTGAGGAAAGGTGATTTCATCGATTTCGGCGAGAAGAACTGTTTCCAGTTGAACGATACGCATCCAAGTTTCGCTGTGCCGGAGCTGATGCGACTGCTAATGGACGAACAGAGAATGACGTGGGATCAGGCCTGGGAGATAACCAGCCGAACCATTGCGTACACCAATCACACCCTTCTTCCTGAAGCCCTTGAAAAATGGCCGATACCTCTATTCAGGCAGTTATTGCCGAGGATTTTGGAGATCATTCTGGAGATCAACGCCCGCTTTCTTGTGGAGGTAGCCAGTCGCTGGCCCGGTGACAATGACCGCCTTCGGCGCATGTCCATAATTGAGGAAGGCAAGGTGCCTCAGGTGCGAATGGCTTACCTGGCCATTGTGGCCAGTTTTTCCGTAAACGGCGTTGCCGCCCTCCACTCACGACTTCTAACCCAGGGGCTTTTCCGCGACTTTTATGAACTCTGGCCGCACAAGTTCAACAACAAGACCAATGGGATCACGCCGCGCCGTTGGCTCCTGGGGTGTAACCCGGGCCAGAGTCAGCTTATCACGGAGAAAATCGGCAACAATTGGGTTTCTGATTTTCAACAGATCAGGCAGATTGCCGACTTTGTCGATGATCCTGAATTTCGCGGCAGCTGGCATGCAGTAAAACAGGCAAACAAGGAACGTCTTGCGGAATTAATCCAGACCAAGTGCAACGTAACGTTCAATCCGGAGGCGATGTTCGATGTCCAGGTGAAACGGATCCATGAGTATAAGCGGCAGCTTTTGAATATACTACATGTCATTCATCTGTATGACCGGATCAAGAGAGGTGACACCAGCGGATGGACGAACCGGTGCGTGCTTATCGCAGGGAAAGCTGCTCCGGGCTATGCCATGGCAAAGCTCATCATCAAGTTGATAAATTACGTTGCCCAGGTAGTCAACTCTGATCCGGAGGTTGGCGATAAACTCAAGGTGGCATTTTTACCCAATTACCGGGTGACTGCAATGGAGGTCATCTGCCCAGGCACCGATCTGTCCGAACAGATATCCACCGCCGGCAAGGAAGCTTCCGGAACCGGCAATATGAAATTCATGATGAACGGCGCCCTTACCATCGGCACCCTGGACGGAGCGAACATCGAAATACGCGAAGAAGTCGGTGACGAGAATTTCTTTGTGTTCGGACTGACTGCGGAGCAGGTAGAGGCTCAGTCCCGAAACTATAACCCCGAAGCCTTTATCTCCGGGGACAGGGATCTGGGCCGTGTAATGAAGCTTCTCCAGAGCGTTCATTTTAACCTTTTTGAGTCGGGCATCTTTGATCCTATACTCAAATCCATCACCAGTCCTCACGACCCCTGGATGATTGCAGCGGACTTTCGCAGTTTCGTTGATGCCCAGCGGCGTGCAGCCGAGGCTTATCAGGACCGGGAGCGGTGGGTGCGAATGAGCATTCTGAACACCGCCTTCAGCGGCAAGTTCTCCACCGATCGGACAATTAAGCAGTACAATGAAGACATCTGGCATTTGAAGCCCATGTCGGTGGGGAGAGCAGAATAAGTACTTTTTTCCAGTTAACTACTGATTTCCTAAAACAACCGAATCGTTTGAACCAAGAGTGGGTCAGTCAACCTTTTCTGGTTTCGTGCAAGAAAGAACGAAACATGAAGCTTATATCTTAAAAATTTCAATTCTACTGGAGGTAACAATGGCAATACGGATTGCAATCAACGGTTTCGGCAGAATCGGCCGCAAGGTTGTGAGGTCTCTCGCCGACGACAAAGACATTGAGATCGTCGCCATAAATGATCTGACGGATGCGTCAACTCTAGCCCACCTGTTGAAGTACGATTCTGTTCACGGGATATTTCCTGGGACGGTGGAAAAGGCAAATGGCGATCTGATCATAAATGGCAAAGTCGTCAAAATAATCACCAAGAAGGACCCTGCTGAACTTCCTTGGAACAGTGAAAAGATCGACATTGTACTCGAATCAACCGGGTTGTTTGCCACACGGGAAAAGGCTGAGCTGCACCTGAAAGCCGGCGCAAAAAGGGTGATAATTTCCGCTCCGGCCACAGACCCCGATATAACGATTGTGGTAGGCGTCAATGACAAGACATTTGACCCCATGAAACATAAAATTATTTCCAATGCATCCTGTACCACCAACTGCCTTGCACCGGTCGCCAAAGTTCTCCATGAGTGCTTCG
The DNA here is from genome assembly GCA_027318475.1 of Candidatus Cloacimonadota bacterium. GTDB lineage: Bacteria > Cloacimonadota > Cloacimonadia > Cloacimonadales > Cloacimonadaceae > Syntrophosphaera. Next base: position 3,015 of record DAHVPC010000056.1, read on the forward strand.
GCATAGAAAAGGGCCTAGTCACAACCATTCACTCCTATACCAACGACCAGAGACTTCTTGATCAGCCCCATGGTGATCTGCGCCGCGCAAGGGCTGCTGCGATGTGCATGATCCCGACTAAAACTGGCGCAGCCAAGGCGATTTCTCTGGTAATGCCCGAACTGCAGGGAAAACTGGACGGCATGGCCATACGTGTACCGACACCCAATGTGTCAGTAGTCGACCTTGTTGCCACGCTTTCCCAGAAAGTTACCGCTGACGAGGTCAACGCCACACTGAACGAGGCCTCCCAAGGCACTCTCAAGGGAATTCTCGGTTATTGCGAGGAACCTCTTGTCTCGATCGACTTTAATGGCAACCCATGCTCTTCCATAGTCGACTCCCAATGCACCAAGGCTATCGGCGGGAACATGGTAAAGGTTATTTCCTGGTACGACAATGAAAGCGGCTTTTCTCAACGTCTCATTGAACTCATGAAACTGATCGGAGCATAAATTTATAACAGAAATGCATTATGCGCCTTTCTGGAGGATAACATGTCAATAAGTTACATAGATGAAATCAAAAATCTGCAGGGAAAGAAGATTTTCGTCAGGGTGGATTTCAACGTTCCGCTCGATGATAATCAGAACATCACCGACGATACCCGTATCAGGGCGGTACTTCCCACGATAAATCACGCCCTTGACGGAAACGCAAAGGTAATTATAGCCTCTCACCTTGGACGCCCCAAAGGAGAGCGAAATATTAAATACTCCATGGCGCCCGCTGCTAAACGGCTTTCGAGGCTGCTTGACAAGGACGTCACCTTAGCCCCGGATTGTATAGGCAATGAGGTAACTACGATTTTAGACGGGATGAAGCCGGGTGATATCGTCATGCTGGAAAACCTGCGTTTTCATCCAGGCGAGGAGAAGAATGACCCGGATTTTGCCAAGGCCCTTGCTGAGCACAGTGATATATATGTTAACGATGCCTTCGCCGTTTCACACCGGGCCCATGCATCGGTTGAGGCGATAACAAGGTTTGTCCCGATTGCTGTCGCCGGCTTTCTGATGAAGAATGAGATGAACTATTTTGAGAAGTCCATGAAAAACCCGATCCGGCCGCTGGTGGCCATTCTGGGTGGGGCCAAGGTCTCCGGAAAGATAGAGCTTGTCGAAAATCTCATTAACAAGGTGGACAAGATCATTGTCGGCGGGGGTATGGCTTTTACCTTTCTGAAGGCTTTGGGCTTCAATGTCGGTAAATCCTTGGTTGAAGAACAACTTGTCGAAACTGCTCTCAAGGCCTACAACATGGCAAGGGAAAAGGGAATAAAGTTTTATCTTCCGGTTGACTGCGTGGCAGCGGACCAGTTCAATCCGACTGCTGAGACAAAGGTGACCACCATTCAGGAAATCCCCCAGGACTGGATGGCCCTGGATATTGGCCCGGCTACACTTACCCTGTTCACTGAAGCCATTCAGAACGCCAAAACCATCATCTGGAACGGTCCGATGGGAGTTTTTGAAATGGATGCCTTCTCCCGGGGAACCTTTGCCATGGTCAGTGCCGTGGCTAATTCCTATGCGCTCACCATAGTCGGAGGAGGAGATACCGATGTTGCCATTCACCGCGCCGGCGAATTTGCCAAGATAAGCTATATCTCTACCGGCGGAGGGGCCTTCCTGGAACTTCTTGAAGGAAAGATTCTTCCCGGCATAAAGGTTCTGGAAGACAAATCAAACAATCTACCTTAACAATCCAGGAAATTACTATGAGAAAGCCAGTCATTGCAGGCAACTGGAAATGATCCAAGACAACAGTGAAAGCCTTAGAACTGATCACAATTTCGCCCCCCTCGTTAAAGACATAACAGATGTCGAGGTAGTGGTTGCACCTGTATTTACCGTGCTGGGAACCGCAAAGGCCGCTCTCGCCGGATCAGCCATACAGCTAGCGGCTCAAGACTGTTTCTGGGAGCCGGAAGGGGCCTATACCGGTGAAATCTCCCCGAAGATGCTGACCAATGTGGGCTGCAGTCATGTCATTATCGGTCATTCCGAGCGCAGACAGTTTTTTGGCGAAACGGATGAGACGGTAAACAAAAAGTTGAAGGCAGCACTGGCGGGTAATCTTACGACTATCTTCTGTATCGGGGAAACCCTTACCGAACGGGAGTCTGAAAGTACTTTCGGGAAATAATTCCAAGGAGAACTGTCATGACAGAAATGAATGCACCCCTAAAACCCCTGACCCAACTCCCCGCTTGGTCAAAACTGGCGGCTCATTACGGTGCGATCAAAGATATCCAATTGCGGCAGCTCTTCGCCGATGCCCCAGAGCGCACTGCGCATTTCAGTGCCGAGGGTGCCGGACTGTTTCTCGATTACTCTAAGCACCGCATTACAGAAGAAACGATCCGCTTGCTGATCCGTCTAGCAGGAGAAGCTGGCTTGCAGGATCGGATCGATGCAATGTTTCGCGGCGAGCGGATCAATCTTACGGAAGACCGAGCCGTACTCCATGTGGCATTGCGAACCCAACGTGGAGAATCGATCCTGGTGGATGGAGAGAACGTGGTGCCCATGGTCCACGCAGTCCTCGACCGATTGGCTTCTTTTGCCGAACAGGTACGCAACGGCACCTGGAACGGGCACACAGGTAAGCGGATACGCAACGTGGTCAACATCGGCATCGGCGGTTCCGACCTCGGTCCGGTCATGGCCTACGAGGCTTTGCGCCACTACAGCAGTCGCGATATGACTTTCCGTTTTGTGTCCAACGTGGATGGGACCGATTTCGCGGAGGCCACCCGTGATCTTGATCCTGCTGAAACCCTCTTCATTGTATCTTCCAAGACATTTACTACTTTGGAAACCATGACCAACGCCCGCACGGCCCGCGCGTGGTTGGTGCAGAATCTGGGGGACGATGGAGCCGTTACACGCCATTTCGTGGCTGTCTCCACCAATGCCGCCGAGGTAGCTAAATTCGGCATCGACACGGCCAACATGTTCGGCTTCTGGGATTGGGTAGGGGGGCGTTACTCAATGGCCTCAGCCATCGGCCTCTCCACCATGATTGCCATCGGTCCTGACAATTTCCGAGCCATGCTGGCCGGATTCAGGGCTATGGACGAGCATTTCCGCACCACCCCCTTCGAGCGGAACCTGCCGGTGTTGATGGGCTTGCTTACGGTCTGGTATGCAAACTTCTTCGGTGCCCAGACGGTGGCGGTGCTTCCCTATGACTTGTACTTAAAGCGTTTCCCCGCCTATCTGCAGCAGCTGACCATGGAAAGCAACGGCAAAGGGGTGACCCTGTCGGGCACTGACGTCGACTATCAGACCGGCCCGATCTTCTGGGGTGAGCCGGGAACCAACGGTCAGCACTCCTTTTACCAACTAATCCACCAGGGGACCAGGCTGATACCGTGTGACTTCATCGGTTTCTGTCGGGCGCTTAACCCGGTCGGTTCCCACCATGACATCCTGATGGCCAACCTGTTTGCTCAGAGCGAGGCGCTGGCTTTCGGCAAGACCGCTGACGAAGTGCGTAAGGAGGGTACGCCGGAGTGGCTCGTGCCCCACCGCACATTTCCCGGGAACTACCCGTCTAGCACCATCCTCGCCGATCAACTAACCCCTGAAATCTTAGGTGCGTTAGTTGCACTCTACGAGCACAGCGTCTTTACCCAGGGAGTCATATGGCAGATCGATTCCTTCGACCAGTGGGGCGTTGAGCTTGGGAAGGTATTGGCCCAACGTATTATCGGAGAACTCTGCAGCGAGGAAGAGCCTCCTCTCGGACACGACAGCTCCACGAACGCCCTGATCATGAGATACCGGAATAAGAGAGACGCAGAAATGTAACATGTGCATGTGTAATTTTAATTTCAAGGCATTTCTGCTGACCATTGCAGTTTCATAATTGATTGATGGTCTGCCGAGGAGAGGACGTTCGTGGAACAACTGATACGAAACGAGATAAGGCACTTTGTCATGGAAAGCCCCGACAACCAGCTTGAGGTTGGGATAAATTCTGAATCTTAACCTGGTCCCAATAGAGTGGTTTGACTACATAGAAATGCAAATTGAGGAGGAACGTCATGACAACAAAATATGTTTACTTCTTTGGTGACGGCAAGGCCGAAGGGACAGCGGAAATGAAAGGCCTCTTGGGCGGAAAAGGCGCTAATCTGGCTGAAATGACCAGCATCGGGCTTCCGGTGCCTGCCGGTTTTACCATTTCAACCGAGGTCTGTACCGAATTTTATAATAACAACAGTGAATATCCAGCTTCCCTGAAGGGAGAGGTGGATGCAAATTTGCGCAACATAGAAGAATTGATGGGGAAAAAATTCGGCGATCCGAAAAACCCACTGCTTGTTTCGGTCCGCTCAGGGGCACGCGCCTCCATGCCGGGGATGATGGATACCATTCTTAATCTGGGCCTGAACGATACCACGGTGCAAGGGATCATTGAGCAGAGCAGGGACGAGCGTTTCGCCTATGATGCATACCGTCGTTTCGTCCAGATGTATTCCAACGTGGTCATGGGGATGGACGGTTCGATACTGGAACATATCCTGGAGAATAAAAAGAATGAAAAAAAGGTACATCTCGATACCGATCTGACTGCCGATGACTGGAAAGAACTGGTCGCCAAATTCAAGACGAAAATAGAGGAAACCCTCGGCCAGAAGTTTCCGGAAGAACCACAGGCGCAACTCTGGGGCGCCATTGGAGCGGTATTCGGGTCGTGGATGAATGCGCGCGCCATAACTTACCGGAGGCTGAACAACATACCCGCGGAGTGGGGTACGGCGGTCAACATCCAGTCCATGGTATTCGGCAATATGGGAAATGACTGCGCCACCGGGGTTGCCTTTACCCGCGATCCTTCAACCGGGGAGAACTACTTTTACGGTGAGTACCTGGTAAACGCCCAGGGCGAGGATGTCGTTGCCGGGATACGCACTCCGCAGCCACTCAACAGGGCAAAGCAAAAGGACGGCGACCTTCCCTCCATGGAAGAAGTGATGCCCGAATGTTATCAGCAGCTCGTAAGCATCCGCGACATACTGGAAAAACATTACAAGGATATGCAGGACATCGAGTTTACCATTGAAAAAGGCAAGCTCTTCATGCTTCAGACTCGCAACGGCAAGCGTACTGCATCGGCGGCGATAAAGATTGCAGTGGATATGGAGAAGGAGGGGCTGATCGATGAAAAGACCGCAGTACTTAGGGTCTCGCCGGGGCAGCTTGACCAGGTGCTGCATCCTTCACTTGATCCCAAGGCTCAGCGAAATGTCATTGCCAAAGGGCTTCCTGCCTCTCCCGGCGCCGCAAGCGGTGAGGTAGTTTTCTGTTCTGATGAGGCCGACGCTGCGGCAAAAATCGGTCTGAAGGTAATCCTGGTGCGCGTGGAAACCAGCCCTGAGGATATCCATGGCATGAATGCTGCCCAGGGTATACTGACGGCCCGCGGCGGAATGACTTCGCATGCGGCCGTGGTCGCCCGCGGCATGGGTAAATGCTGCGTTGCCGGCTGTGGCGAGATCAAGGTCAATTACACTGCCAACGAGTTCAGCGTCAACGGCACGATAGTACAAAAGGGAGATATCATAACCCTGGACGGCTCGACGGGAGAGGTAATGCTGGGACTCGTTCCCACGGTTCCACCCCGGTTGACCGGTGATTTCCAGACCCTCATGGGTTGGGTCGATACGTTCAGAACATTGGGCGTCAGGGCCAATGCGGATACCCCTGCTGATGCAAAGATTGCGCGGGAATTCGGCGCGGAGGGTATTGGCCTTACCCGTACCGAGCATATGTTTTTTGAGACGGACCGGATAGCTGCAGTGCGGGAGATGATCCTTTCCAACAGCGTGGAAGAAAGGAAAAAGGCGCTGGCAAAGATCCTGCCGATGCAGAAAGGCGATTTTATAGGCATATTCCGGGAAATGAAGGGGCTTCCGGTTACCATCAGGCTGCTCGATCCGCCGCTCCATGAGTTCCTGCCGCAGGGAGCCAAAGATATCACGGCACTTGCCCAGACCATGGGAGTAAGTGTTCAAACGCTGAAGAGCAAGGTGGAACAACTGCATGAATTCAACCCTATGCTCGGCCATCGTGGCTGTCGACTCGGGGTGACCTTCCCCGAGATCTACGATCTGCAGGTGCAGGCCATCATGGAGGCTGCCTGTGAATTGACGAAAAACGAGGGTTTCACCCTTGTTCCGGAAATCATGATACCACTCGTCTCCGTGGTTACGGAGCTGAAAATGCTCCGGGAAAACACAGTCAGGATCTGTGAAGAGGTCATTCAGCGCTATGGGGTGAAGGTCGATTACCTGATCGGTACCATGATAGAGCTTCCCAGGGCGGCGATCACCGCCGACAAGATTGCCGTGGAAGCGGAATTCTTCTCATTCGGCACCAATGACTTGACCCAGACTACTTTTGGGCTTTCCCGGGACGACGCCGGCAAGTTTTTGCCGTTGTATGTGGAAGAAGGGCTTTTACCTGAAGATCCTTTCGTTTCACTGGATCAGGAAGGGGTCGGCGAACTGGTCAAAATGGGTTGTGAAAGAGGCCGCACCGGGCGTCCTGACATCAAACTCGGCATCTGCGGTGAACATGGCGGAGATCCGGCTTCGGTCATCTTCTGCCATAAAATCGGGCTGAATTATGTGTCCTGCTCGCCGTTTCGCGTGCCGATTGCCCGCCTTGCCGCAGCCCATGCTGCGTTGCAGGACGGCAAATTAGTCTAGAGGTAAAAGGATATAGCTTGTTACCATTGCATGCTCAAGGATGTTGCTAAATCTGATCAATTAAATTAATTCGTCCGGATATGAAACCGCGGTAATGGCGTCCCAAGTTAAATGCGTCGACTGTTCACTCTGTGCTGGTAGACAGAATCTGCTGTGCTTTTATACCGGTCGTCGCTTGCCCCAATCCCTGGATGGAGTTCGTATTCATCCTCTATGCCGGTGTTTTTTGAAAAACGACTGTTGTCGGTAACGGGCTGCGGATGGGTGATTCCATTTCAGTCGGGATAACGTTCATCATCCCAGCGACCAGGTATTAACCATGAAAACTGAGAAAGATCAAAACATAAAACATATATACATTTTTTCGAGTTCCGTTGGCGAAACCGGTGAGAGGGTTGTAAAAACGACCCTGGCGCAATTTGACGATTCCAATACCGAATTGCACAGGAAAAGCCATTTGCGGACTCTTGAAGAAATCAGAAAGGCAGTTAAGGATGTGGAGGCGCAGCCTGGGCTGATAGTCTACACACTGGTAGACCCTGTCCATGCTAACTTTCTCTATGTGGAGGCAAAACGATATGGGCTGAAGGCATTAGACCTTATAACGCCGATCATCGGCGAGATTCAGGAGTTTTTAAACCTGCCGGCTAAACGCAAACCGGGACTCATCTACAAGGTCAACGAGGAATACATCAGGGGACTTGAGGCGATCAATTTCACAGTGAAACACGACGATGCACAACGCGTGCAGGATCTCTACATGGCTGATATTGTCCTGGTCGGGGTTTCCCGAACTTCTAAAACTCCCCTGTCCATATATCTTGCCACAAAAGGATATATGGTCTCCAATATTCCACTGGTCGAAGGAATCGATCCTCCTGAGATACTATTTGCCATTGACCAGAGCAGAATTGTTGGGCTCACAATAGACGTGCCGCAGTTGATAAACCGCAGGAAGTCCCGACTGCGCAATTATGGGCAAGCCACTCGAAGCAGTTACACCGCGTATGAAGAGGTGAAATCGGAGTTGGACTACGCCAAGCTTCTGTACCGGGAGCACGCAAAATGGCTGGTTGTTGATATGACGAATAAAGCCATTGAGGAGGCGGCAGCAGAAATTATGAAGAAGTTTCAGTAGACTCCGATAAGTCGAAAAACGAGAGATTGCATATGAAGAAAACAAATCCGGTCTCTCACTCAAAACCTGTGCAAGGAACTAGGCATAGATAAGTCGCTCAAAAGGCGAGGGTCGGTGCCAATTCCCATGCGGCGGTTACCGCCACCCTCCTCGGCAAGAACTGCATCGTGAAATGCAAGGTCCTTCAAGTGGCGGAAACGGGAAAGAGTGCTTTATCAGTGAGACGGGACTCCGTCTGGGAGACGAGATTGCCATTTACGGCAGGCTGGGCAACATCTATCGAGGAAATTGACCGGTTGAATACACCGAGAGCTACTAGCAGTTTAGAAAAAACCGGTATCCTAACATAAAGGAGGACACCAATGAGTGCAGGCAACCAGATATCACATCCACTGGGTATTAACGGTCTGGGACGTATCGGGAAACTGACCCTGTGGAACCATCTTCACACCAGGAATTTCGACAGGATTATCGTCAATACGGGACGGGAGGTCGGTCGGAGTCTGGATGATCTCATACAGGTAATCGAGACCGACTCCACCTACGGTCCCCTCGGCAAGTTCCTCAACGGTTACGGCGGCATGTGCGACATCAAGGTCGTTGACGCAGACCAGGCGGTATTGGAGATCAACGGAATTACGGTGAAAATACTCCGGGAAGCAAGGAATCCGAAGGACATCGCCTGGCGCAAGGAAGGTGTTCGGCTTGTCGTCGAGACCACCGGCCAGTTCCTCGATCCGACGCTTCCAGCTGACCATAAGTCAGGCAGCATTCGCGGCCATCTGGAGGGCGGAGCGGAAAAGGTGATCGCCTCGGCTCCGTTCAAGTTAAAGGACAAGACCCGGGAACTGCCCGACGATAGCATTCTCGTGGTGCAGGGTATCAACCATACCGACTTCGATCCATCCCGACATAATATCATCTCCGCGGCCTCCTGCACGACTACCGGCCTGGCGCACATGATCAAACCGCTCCTGGAGAACCAGGAGACATCTCACATCCTGACCGCATCCATGTCAACCATCCATGCGGCCACCAACACCCAGAGCGTCCTCGACTCAGTTCCGAAGACCGGCGCCTCGGACCTGCGCAAGAACCGCTCGGTCATGAACAACATCATCCTCTCCACCACCGGTTCAGCCAAGGCTCTGGAAAAGGTCCTGCCGGAGATAAAAAGGGTCGGCTTCATGGCCGACTCGGTTCGGATTCCGACCAATACGGTATCCCTGATCATCCTCAACCTGACCTTCCACACACCGCTGGACGATACCGGAGAACCGGTGATAACTCACCTATTCCTCAATGATATCTACCGGAAAGCTGCTGAAGGGAGTCAGAAAAAGATGCTCGTTTACAGCGACCGGCAGAACGTCTCCTCCGATCTGGTCGGGGTTCCGGCTGCAGTGGTCATCGAAGGGCACGAAAGCCACACCCGGACCGGTTTCATCAACCTGCCGCAGGACACGCTGGCAAGCCTCGGCCTCCCGACGGACGCCGAGGTGCAGATTCCCGTAACCCACGCAAAACTCTTTGGCTGGTATGACAATGAGTATGGCAGCTACGTTAACTGCCTCGGCGCACTAACCAACTATCTCGCGAAAAACATGGGCTAAGATGGCCTTTCCCCAGGAAACTAAGCCATTGCAAAGTTAGTGGTTCCGGTCTAAATCAGTGACTCGGCAATGCTGGCTTTGAAGCGTTTGACATAGTACTGGGGCATTATCCATGTAGCTCTGCTTGATAGGGTTTTACTCGCAGAGCAGCGCCGGGTAATGGCCGACACGACAGGGCCTGAAGCAGACTTCTCGATATTGTTGCGGTGTTGCGATTCCTTCAGATTCGGAAATACTACAGAATTCGCATACATAATAAAGTACCACTAGTTGTTGGATGGCGAAGAAAGGATAAAAACCCATGGCAATTTCTCCACTTGCAGGCAAGCCGGCACCAAAGGAGATGTTGGTTGACCTGGCCCGACTCGATCGAGAGTATTATGAGCGAAAACCCGACATCGCTGACTTGAACCAATTGGTAACCTTTGGGACCAGCGGGCACCGGGGTTCGCCGTTGCGCGGCACTTTCACCGAGGCCCACATTTTGGCCATAACACAGGCCATCTGCGATTACCGAAGCAGCCATGACACTAACGGCCCACTTTACTTGGGCAAGGACTCGCATGCTATATCCGGACCGGCGCAGCGCACGGCTCTTGAGGTCCTGGCGGCTAATAAAGTGGAGACCGTCATCCAGCGAGATGATGGCGTAACGCCCACTCCAGTCATTTCACGCGCTATCCTCGTTTACAATAGTGGCCGTAAGGAACACCTTGCAGATGGTATCGTCATCACGCCGTCGCACAACCCCCCGGAGGATGGCGGTTTCAAGTATAACCCGACCAACGGCGGCCCAGCCGACACTCACGTTACGCGTTGGATTCAGGACCGGGCTAACGAGCTACTGCGAAAAGGCAACGCCGGTGTAAAGCGTATTCCTCTATCCGAAGCCATGAAGGCGGGCAGCACCCACCAAGAAGACTTTGTTCTACCCTATGTGAACGATCTGTGTAACGTCATAGACATGGACACCATACGCAATGCGGGTCTCAAATTGGCCGTAGACCCGCTGGGCGGTGCCGCTTTGCCCTACTGGGAGCCGATAAAGGACATTTACGGTCTCGATATCACGGTGGTCAACTCAACGTTGGACCCGCGGTTTGGTTTCATGACAGTCGATCACGACGGGAAAATCAGGATGGATTGTTCAAGTCCTTATGCCATGGCTAGCCTGGTAGGACTGAAAGAACGGTTTGAAATCGCTTTTGCAAACGATACTGATGCAGACCGGCATGGCATAGTGACCAGTTCGATGGGACTGATGAATCCCAATCATTACCTTGCAGTTGCAATTCATTACCTTCTCACTCACCGGCCTGGATGGCCAAACATGGCAGCTGTCGGAAAGACACTCGTCAGCAGCGGCCTCATCGACCGGGTAGTGAAGGCCCTAAACCGTAAATTGTTGGAAGTGCCTGTTGGTTTCAAATGGTTTGTGGACGGGTTGTTTGATGGATCCTTCTGTTTTGGCGGCGAAGAGAGTGCCGGGGCAAGTTTCCTGAGGCGGGACGGAACCGTGTGGACGACCGACAAGGACGGCATAATAATGAATCTTCTCGCGGCCGAGATAACCGCCAACACGGGCAAGGATCCCGGCGAACTCTACAAAGAGATTACCACACGTCTGGGAACGCCCTTTTACACAAGGATTGATGCACCGGCTACACCGGATGAAAAGGTTGCAATGGGGCACCTGTCCCCTGAGGCGATCACGGCAAAAGTGTTGGCTGGCGAGCCAATCCTGGCTAAACTGTCATCTGCTCCGGGTAACGGAGCACCGATCGGCGGTCTGAAGGTCGTAGCTGCCAGCGGCTGGTTCGCGGCCCGGCCCTCCGGCACGGAGATTATCTACAAGATTTACGCGGAGAGCTTTAAGGACGAAAAGGTAGTGTAAAGAGTTTTTCGCTTTTTTCTTGGCAGTGCCTTTTTCGGGTTTAGATTGCCTCTGCCATTTCGAGTCTTTGTTCCAGTTCCTGCTCCTTGAGCAATTCCATGTTCAAGTAGCGTTTCGAGCCCCACTGTGTTCCGGCTATATGTCTGAGACGAGCCGCACAGAGCATGAGAGCGGAATGGCCATCAGGAAAGGCGCCCACGACCCTGGTGCGTCGGCGGATTTCCTTCATGATTCTTTCCAGGCCATTA
>DAHVPC010000057.1 GCA_027318475.1 Candidatus Cloacimonadota bacterium
AGCTAGTTCTATCTATATCTGCCATATCCTGCCATAGAAGAGGTCCGCCAAATGTCTGTCGCACCCTCCGGGGCTCCTGAAAAACGTCAGGGGTACGTGTACGGGGGGCATCGCTCCTGCGTCGCTCGCACCCACCGTATGATCTGACGCACCCTCCGGGGCTTACCTACATGTTCTTAAAGAGAGCCTTTGTTATTCATTTTTCATGCCGATCATGGCAATCATGCCCTCAGAGTTTCCTAAATCCTTTAAATCATCTTTTTCCTCCCTATCTGCGTTCTCTTTTTTTATCCACTCCCGGCAGAATATTGGACAATGGGAATAAATATTGCTTGATATTTACACTTGCAACAACGTCATGCCAAGGAGTCCTGCCATGTCCAGACAGTCGGCCCTAGCCATATTGATCATAGTCCTGGCTGTGGGGACGCTATGTGCGCAAAGCCCTCAACTGCGCATCTACGACGTCCAGGCCGAGGCTTTACGCGGTAATATCACCCCTTCCCAAGGCCGCGTTTCCAACTACCTTGCCACCATCCGCAACAACTATTCCGGATCAGTGGGCGGGTTCCTTGTCCAGCTCGTTTCCGACGGCACAGTCCTCGGCAGCAGCTACGTCCAATCCATCGTTGCCGGAGGCAGGCAGGATGTCCTCATCACTTGGACTCCGCAATATGAGCAAGTTTACGAGGTCTATGCCCGCACCACCATGGCCGGCGATCTCAACGCGGCCAACGATTCCACCCAGACTGTCACTATAGACGTTCAGCCCCTTGCGGTCAAGCTTTCCACTCTGGGCGGAGTTACCGAGCCCCTGCAGATCCCTTTGGATTTCTCGGCGCGCAATTCCGTCTGCGACAACCTGTATCTGCAAAGCGAACTCAACTATTCCGGTGTCATCACGCAGCTGATCCTTTACAATTCCTTCCCTGCCGGAGTGAACCGCAAACGCGTCAAACTCTGGCTGGGAGCGAGTTCCGCCTCGACCCTGTCGGTTTGGTCCCCCTTTGCCGATCTGACCCAGGTGTATGACGGTGAAGTGGATTTCCCCGCCGGAGACAACGCCATCCAAATCATCCTCCAGCAGCCATTTTACCTGCCTCCGGGCTCCAATCTGGTCCTGCGCAGCAACCGCGTGTTCGACATGCTCACCTATCCTGAAACCTACGCTTTCAGAGCCGTCGATGTACCCACTTTCCGCGGCCAGATCAAGACTTCTCAGAATCTGCTCGATCCTGCCAATCCTGGCGAGGATTATACCAATAATCTTTCCGAACTGCCCCAGGCCGGTTTCCTGTTCGCGCCGGAAACTGGCGCAGCCCTGTTTGACGCGGTGCCGGAAGAACTGCTCTTTGGCTCTGTGCGGATGGATTTCAGCCACACACGGAAGCTGCACCTCAACAACATCGGCTCTTTGCCACTCACCATCACCAACATCGCCATCCAAGCCCCGGTTGGGGATTTCGTCCTGCAGCCGCTGCCGGATTTACCGTTGGTCCTACAGCCCGCTCAAGGCCTCGGCATCGAGGTTTATTTTCAACCCCAGACGGCCGCCTTGCAAACCAGGTCCCTGCTCGTCAGTTGCGGAACACAGACCTACACCGTGATCCTCAAAGGCAGCGGCTTCGATCCCGCGATACACATTCTTCCACGCCTGGAGAACTTCGATGCTGTGGAAATCGGCAGCCTGCCCCCGGATTTCAGCGCCCTCGTCGATAGCAGCTATCCCCACGCTTATGTGACCACGGTCAACACCGCCAGCCACAGCGCGCCCCACAGCGCTGAGATCTACAATTATTTCGACTCCGCGGCCACGCTGTTCCTGGTTCTGCCACCTGTTGCCGACAGCATCCCCATCAACCAGCTGCGCCTCAATTTCTGGTATCATGGCTATTTCAATTCCTCGCTCCAGATCGGCGTCATGGACGATCCGCGCAACCCCGCGACCTTCATCCTGCTGGGCCAGATCACGCAAGGCTATTCCTGGGCACCATTTCTCTTCCCCTTGACGGACTACGAGGGCATGGGACGCTATATCGCCTTCAAATACGGATCGGGGTCACTGAGCAAACTGACCCTGGACGACATCATTATCGAGCGCGTTCCAGCCGCCGACCTCACAGCCCTGAATCTTTCCGGCGAGATACTGATCTCCCAGGTGGATGGACCGGTAACCCATACCCTGACCCTGCGCAACCTCGGAACGCAGACGCAGAGCGACTACAGCGTCCAACTGCTGGCAGCCGGATCATTGGTCTGTTCAGTTGCGGGGATTCCATTGGAGCCGGGACAGCAAGCGCAGTTGCCCCTCACTTGGGAACCTTTCACCAGCGGGGATTGGGAACTCCGAGCCTCGATCGTCATGCCCGCCGATGCCTGGCAGAGCAACAATCTCAGCCCCGCCTTCCACGTTTGGGTTGACGGCGCTTCGCTATACGTTTTGGGTTCCGGCGCCGAGCATTATCCCATTCCCTTTGATACGGGCCAGGGCTACAGCCTCTACGAGACCATCATTCCCGAGGCGGAAATCCAACAAGCGGAGGGATTTTCCGGCAGCATCGAACGCCTTTGGCTCTACGCTTACAACCACACGCAACCGATCCCGTATTTCCCCATCCAGGTTTGGCTCGCGGGAACTCTGCAGGGCGATTTGGAGCAGGATTGGATCCCGGCCGGCGACATGGACCTGGTCTTTGAAGGCGGGGTGGATATGGAGGGCGGATCCGGACCAGTGCTTATCGAACTGAGGTCGCAGTTCATGTATGATGGTGGCAACCTGGCTCTGCTGGTCTTTCAGCCCTATTGGAGCGCGCTGACCTCCTCGAATTACTTTCTCGGCCAGACTTCCGGCGCCAATCGCAGCCGCCGTTATTTGAGGGACAATCCTGCGCCGCCTATTCCCAATCCCTACAACCCTCCAGATCCCACACCCAGCCAACTAAGCGGCCGTTATCCCCGCCTCGGCTTTGCCCACACGAACTCCGTTTGGACAGGCGGCTCAGTGCTGATCTCGGTCACCGACCAAAGCAACCTTCCGCTCGCAGGAGCCGCCATCCGTTTCCGCTACACTTCCAGGATCGGCGCAACCGGTGACGGCGGCTCTTTCTATTTCGGCGATCTTGCCCCCGGGGCGTATCAGGTGGTGGTCAGCAAGCCCGGCTACGCTTCGAGGTTGCTCTACGTGAACGTGCAACCCGGCTCGGAGCAGGAAATCAGCTGCGTCCTGATTTCCGTGGAATCGGACGATCCTGTGGCGCCGGGAATCACCTCCACGGCGTTGCTGGGAAACAACCCCAATCCCTTTTCCGCCAACACCCGGATCGAATTCTCGCTCAAGTCGCCGGCCCCGGTGTCCGTGGCAATCTACAATCTGCGCGGACAGCTGGTGCGCAGGCTGGAAGAAGGGCAACTTCCCTCAGGAAACCACGTCCTAAACTGGGATGGCGCCGACGCCCAGGGCAATCAGGTGGCAGCGGGGATTTACCTCTACCGTTTCCAAGCCGGGGACGTTTCCTGCACGCGGAAAATGCTCCGCATCTCGCAGTAACGCTATAATTACATACATAGCAGTATATTAGCCATATTTTTCGCCTCCTCCCTTTCGTTCCGCCCTGGCGGCTAAGCCTTAATCAAGTCTTAATCAAGCCTCAATCAAGCCTCAATAATTGACGCTTGATTGAGGCTTGATTAAGAAGTGATTGACTGCCAGAGGCGGGGACGCTGCAGATGTTTAGTTTACCCGGGCAGGCGGAGTCCTTCCCTCGATGACCGCGATGGCGTTTTCCGCGGCGAGCAAACCCATTTTGGTGCGGGTTTCCCAACTGGCGGAACCGATATGCGGAAGCAGGACCACATTGGCCAGAGTCAGTAATTCAGCCGGGATTTGCGGTTCGAACTCGTAGACGTCGAGTCCGGCTGCGGCAATGCGCTTATCCCTTAAAGCCTGGATCAGAGCGGCTTCATCGATTATGGGGCCACGCGCGGTGTTGACCAGCACGGCGGTTTGCTTCATCAGGGCGAGTTCCGGAGCGCCGATCAGATGCCTGGTTTGCGGGGTCAGGGGGGCGTGGATGCTGATAAAATCGGCATCCTGGCAGAGTTGAGGGAGTTCCGCGGCCTGGTATTCCTGGGGCAGAGATTCCGGATCCACGGTAGGATCGAAATAGAGGACCCGCATGGCGAAACCGGAAGCCCGGCGCGCCACTGCCCGTCCGATGCGTCCCATGCCGATTATCCCCAGCGTTTTGCCGTACACGTCGTTGCCCAGGAACAGCATAGGTTCCCAGCCCGTGAATTTGCCCGCGCGGACATAATTGTCGCCCTCGACGATATGCCTTGCGCAACTCATGAGGAGCGACCAGGCCAGGTCAGCGGTTGATTCCGTGAGTACTCCGGGCGTGTTGCAGACCGCGATGCCGCGCTGCGTGGCGTAGTCCACGTCGATGTTGTTGTAGCCAACGGCGTAATTGGACACGCATTTCAGGCGGGGCGCGGCGTCCAGCAGTTCCTTATCGATTGAGTCGGTGAGCAGGCAGAGCAGGGCATCGGCCTCGCGCACCGCTTCCAGCAAGCGTTCTCGGCTGACGGGTGCGGACTCACGATTCGCGTCCAGAACAAAAACTTCTTCCAGCCTGCGCAAGGCCGGTTCCGGGATCAACCGGGTGACGTAAATGCGCGGTTTGCTCATGAGCGGCTTCCTGTGGGTTTGAGCGGCACGACCCTCTCCAACTGGACGTTGGCGATCCAGCCGCCGGATCCATCGGCCAGGATCACTTGGGAGCGGCGTTTTCCGGCCTGCTTGATCTCCACGGCGCTGCCTTCGGCCAGGTATTGGGCTGCCCTGGTTTCGTTCGCAGTAGCGAAAAGCGCTGACCCTTCCTGCATCACCACGGCTTTGTCGTTGTGGCGGAAGCGATGGTTTTTCTGCAGCAGAGTGCCGCCGACCACCACCCAGAATAGCAGCAGAATGCCCAGTACGAGGACGGGCAGGCCGTGTTCTTTCTCCAGCGGATAATTGAGCAGCCAGATGACGCTGAGGGTGCTGAGCACGCTCAGGATCAGGAACAGGACCGCCAGGCGGTTCAGGGAAAAGAAATCGTAGATGCTAAAGAGGATCTGTACCAGGAAAGGACGGGGCGGCGCTTTGATCCCGGAAGTATCCTGGGATTGGATGAAAGCGAGGTTGTCCCGGGCCTGGCGATGCGCCGAGTTGAGGTTTTGCGCGCGCAGGAAGTACAGCGCGGCTTTGCCCGTCTGGCCCAGATGATAGTAGCAAACGCCCAGATTGTAGTACAGATCTGCATTCTGCCGGCCGGATTCCACCAACGGCAGCAGAGATTGCAGGGTTTGGGCGTAGTCGGGCCGGACGCCGCCTTCACTCGCTTGACCGGTCAGGACGGCCGTCCAGAGCGCGCTCAGGCACAGCAGAAAGAGCGGCAGGAAGCGGAGTTTCCTCATTTGGTCACCTCCCGTTGGTGTCTTCCAGGCAGGATGAGTTTGCGTCCACCGCTCAAGAAACCGGAGTTGAGAGGTTGGCGGATACGGCTGAACGCTTGTACCAGGGAACGGAGCATGTTCAAGGCGTCGCGAAGGGATTCTGCGGCGTCGCCGCCGGGCATATAGCGCGCTTTCTGGCAGTGCGTAAGAAACTCTTCGATCTGTTTGAGCAACGGGACCGGGAGCTGTTTTTCCGCCAATGCGGAGACCAACTCTGGCGTGGTGAGGCCTTTGGAGACGAAGTACTTTTTGGCCAGGAAACTCAGCAGCCCGCTTTCCGCCAAAGGATAGAAGTCGGCGGACATGCTCTGCGCGGCTTCCGTGGCCTGATGCAGATATTTGTTCAGGATGCGGTTGGCGGTCTTTTGCGCGTAGTGGTTGGGATCGAGCCTGTTCAGCCTGCGCTCGTAGGCCATGAATCCTGCTCCAGCCAGGGCTAGCAGGCAGGCGGCGAGGACCAGCCAGAACCAGATCCGGGCGCTGAAATTGCGGAACGCGGGATAGCTTTTACGCTCCAGCAGCGGATTGAGGGTTTTGGGTTTGCCGGATTGGAGCAGGCCGGAAAAGTAGCTCAGCACATTGGAACCTTTCACCGTGAGTTCCAGGCTGGGGCCCGTGAATGTTCTATACTTCCCCGCTGAGGTATCGAACCAGCTGAAGTTGAAACCCGGGATCTGGAAGCTGCCGGTCTCAGAAGGCAGGATGGTGAAGTAAATGAAGCGGGTTCCCTCCACGGGATTGGCGAGTTTGTCCTGCAGCGAGGGTTCGGAGATCTGAAATTTGGCCAGGGGAGGGAAAGGCGGCGCGGTGAACTGGCTGAAATTGCCGGTTCCGGAGATCTTGATGGTGCAGACGAGGGCTTCGCCCTGGGTGACCTTGTCGTCGGAATAGGTCTGGCTGAGGGTGAAATTTCCCACAGCGCCTGTGTAACCGGCGGGTTTGCCGCCTGGCAACGCGTTAACTTCCAACCAGAGGGGTTGGGAAGAGATGTTTTTATTGAGGAAGCTGTACACGCCGCTGAATTGGACGATGCCCGTCAGCGTAGGCACTTGCAGGCGTCCGGCTACCTGCGGATAGAGCACGAGCTTCTTAATCAAAGCCCGCTGGTAGCGTTCGCCTTTGTAGGTCACCTGCTCATATTTGAGGTTCGGCGGCTGCTCGAAAGACGACTTGCCATAGCCCTCGTAATCCTTCTCCGTCTCGGTGGAAAAAGACTCCACCATCTGATTGGTGTAGAGGTAATAGGAAATCACCGCCGGTTCGCCCACATAACCGCTTTGGCTTTGTGGAGCAGCCAGGATCAGCGATTCGCCGGCAGTGCGGTTGCGGCCGAAGAAACTGCTGCCATAGGGATCGATGTAGGGATTGGTGTTGAACTGCTGGCTTTGATTGGAGGGTGAATCCACCACTTCCACGCTCAGGGTTTGAGTGGAATAATCGCGGTTGCCGATGCGCAGGCGGAATCCCGGGATGGAGAATTTGCCCGTCCGTTGGGGATTGTAGTAGTAGGAATAGGTGAGGGTGTAGCTGCGGGACAGGTTGCCATTGATGAGCGCAGTCTCGCTTGAAGAGGAATTGCGCATGTTGCGGTAGCTGAAGCCCTCGATCTTGGGGGCCCGGGGGCTTTCGATGTTCAGGCGCTCATCGCTGTTGATCTCCAGCACCACCTGCAGTTGTTCGGAAAGCGTGATCTCCTTCTGCTGCACGTATCCAACCACTTTCACAGCCTGGGCAGGGAGCACGGCGAGCAGCGGCAAGGCCAGGAGCAGCCAAAGTTTGGGGCGCGTTACCACCATTTACCTCCATCATCCTGATTGGGGGGTTTCTTGCGGGCCATCCGGTCGAGCGCTTCCTTCTGGTCCAGAGCGTCAAGCGTGTTGTTGTATTGCTCCTGTTTTTCCTGCTGTGACTGCTGAGGCTCGTTCTGATCCTGGCCTTCGCCGTCACTGCCATCCTGAGGTGGGGGCGGAGCCTGGTAACCCTGCCTTCTGAGCACAAGCTCATAGTTGGATTTGGCGTCCTGGTCGTGCGGATCGAGCAGCATGGCGGCCTTGTATTGAGCCAGGGCTTCCTCCAAGTCATCCCCGCGATACAGAGCATTACCCAGGTCATAATGCGCACCCGGGACCTTGCCGTTCTCTCGCACGGCCTTTTGCAGCCATTCACGCGCCTGCCCATATCCACCGCGCTTGTATTGCGCCTTGCCCTTGCTATTTTCGGGAATGTGGTCGCCATCCTGTTTGCCGGCGGATTTGTTCCAGATCTGCTCAGCCTGATCCAGCTTGTTCCGGGCGTACAATCTGGTGGCCTGGCTATGCTGCCATACCCGGTGGCGGAAAGAGAGGTGGACCAGAAGGAACAAGAGGGCTGCCAGCGCCAGCGCCAGCGCCGCGTAAGCCAGCAAGCGCCTGGGGTTGATTCGTTTCTTCATTTCCATTCCCTGCGCAGAGGCAC
Organism: Candidatus Cloacimonadota bacterium; assembly: GCA_027318475.1. Lineage (GTDB taxonomy): Bacteria > Cloacimonadota > Cloacimonadia > Cloacimonadales > Cloacimonadaceae > Syntrophosphaera. The sequence goes on from DAHVPC010000057.1 coordinate 7,951, forward strand.
GATAAGGGCTTCCAAAACCAGAACCAGTAAAGCCAGAACTGCCGGAATGGCGTATTGTTCCTTGAGCGCGCTGATGTTGCGGTTGCGCTCGCGGCCTTTTTCTTCGGTGTAGATGTTGCGCAGAATCAAGTCCGGATCGCCCTGCCCGGTACTAAGCGAATAGTATTTGCCGCCAGCGGTTTCCGCGATCCGTTGCAAAGCCGCGGCATCCAGCTTGGAAACAGCCGTGCGTCCTGTGGCTGGATCCGAGATCTGGGTTCCTTCTTCCGTGCCAACTCCCATGGTGTAGATCCTGATTCCGGCGGATTTGAGGCGTTTTGCCTGCGCCAGCGCGGAATTGCCCAGGTCTTCCCCATCGGTGATCAAGAGCAGGATACGGTTGCCTCCCGAAGCCAGAAAACAGCGTTCAGCCAAAGTAAGGGCGGCGCCGATATCCGTGCCCAACTGCACTACTGAATCGGTGGTAAGGCTGTTCAGGACCAGGGTTACGCTCTCATAATCGTCGGTGAGCGGGCATTCCAGGGTGGCCTTGCCGGCGAATGCGATGATGCCCACCCGGTCTCCCTTGAGCCGGTCCACCAAAGCGTCCATCTGCAGTTTCGCGCGCTGCAAACGTGACGGCGTTAGGTCCGTGGCATCCATGCTTTTGGAGACGTCCAGGCAGACTACGATGTCCAGGCCCTGGGTCTCGAAGTTGCGCAGTTCATAATCCCACTGCGGGCGCACCAGCGCCAGAACGACCAGCACCAGCGCCAGCAGCAGCAGCACGATCTTGAGGCCGAGGAAGAAAGGCGACATCCGCTGCAGATAGGAATCCATGAATTGGCTTTCGGAAAAGCGGGCGAAGCGCTGGTTGCGTTTCCTGCGCAAGATGGTGAGCAGAAAGATCAGCGGCAGCAGCACGAGCAGCAGGAGCAGATGCAGAGGATAATAAAGATTCATCGCGTCACTCCGGAAGCACGGGCAAAAACACCAGGCGCATAATGATCTCGAGCAGCAGCAAGACGAAGGCGATCCAGAGCAGGAGCATGAACTTCTCGGACCAGATGTAGTGGACTTTGGCGTTGTAATCGGTCTTTTCCAGGGTGTCGATGGTGTTCATGATATCCTGCAGTTGTCCCTTATCTCCGGCCAGAGCCGCTTTTTGGGTTCCGGTCAGCTGCGCCACCCGGTTCAGGGTTTCCATGTCCAATTCCACCAGCACCTTCTGGTAGAAGCTGCCAAAGCGCGGATCGACCACCGGGTAGTCCACGTAGCCGGTCCTGCCGACTCCTATGGGATAGACCTTGATGCCGAATTCGCGGGCCATCCGGGCCGCGCTGATGGGGTCGATCTCGCCGGTGTTGCTGACGCCGTCGGTGATCAGGATCACGATCTTGCTCTTGGCAACGCTGCTTTTAAGGCGCGCCACCGATTTGGCCAGGCCCAGGCCGATGGCGGTGAACGAGGCTTCCTGATTCACCTCCAGTCGGTCGAGCTGTTCCAGCATCGAGGCATGGTCGAAAGTCAGCGGGCTCTGCGTGAGCGCGTATTCGGAGAAGGCGACCAGTCCGAAACGGTCGTTGGGACGGCGGCTGACGAAATCCTTGGCGACCTTGACGGCCGCGCCCAATCTGCTTTGCGGGGCGAAATCCATCGCCAGCATCGATCCGCTGATATCCACGGCGAGGATGATATCGACGCCCTTACGGTTGATGTCGCGCATCCCCCTGCCCCATCTCGGTTGGGCAATAGCCAAAATCAGCGCCAACAGGATCAGGGCGCGCAATACGGGAAAAAAGTGTTTCCAGAAGCGGTCTTCGCCGGCGATCTGACGCAAGGTCTGCAACCGTGTGAATGGCAGCCTGAGCTGGCGCCGCTCCTTCCACCGGAAATGGTACCAAAGATACGCTGGCAGGGTCAGCAAAGCCAGCAGCCACCAGGGATTAGCGAACTTCAGCACGGTGCGTGCCTCCCGAAGCTATGCGCCGATGCACATCCGCGATCTCAAAGGTCTGCAGCCAGCCGCGCAGCCAGAGTTTATAGTTGTCCGTTTCAGTCCGCGTGGGCAGATATTGGGCGAACTTGACCTTGTCGCAGAATCTGAGGAAGCGCATCACTTCGGCGCTCTTTTCGATATGAATCCCGCCGGTCATATAGAGGATCTCGGAAGTTGTCATTTCCATGGCCGCGAAGCGATACTTCCTTTCCAGAAACTGCCTTAAGATCTGCGACAACTGGAAGTGGTGGTGGATGTATTCACCTTTGTCGAGCAGCTTCAGGGCTTCCAACTCCTCCAGCTGATTCAGGGCCATTTTCCAGGCCGGAAGCGGAACCGCGGATTCTAGCGCAGGCTCGGGCTCCGATTCCTCGACCTTCGCCACCGGTTCCTTGCGCAGCAGCCAAAACGCCGCCAACAGCAGCAAAGCGAGCAAGCCCAGCAGCGGATAAGCCCAGGCCGGGAACTGCCAGCGATACTTCTCCACGGGCTTGATGTCCACCAAAACAGTGTCGGAAGCGGCCCTCACCGGGATAATGGTCAGCCGGAAACGCTCGGTGGCATAGATGTTGCCATCAGGAGAATCCAGTTGCACCGCCAGTTTGGGGAAACTCTGCGAGCCCGGCAAGAGCGGCACTAAAGTCAGTTGCAGCCAGGCCAGTTGACCGGCTTTGTTGATCCTCTCGACCTTCAGGACGTGGAAGTTCTCCAGGGAATCGGGCAGCGCCACACCTCTTAGGGAAACATCGGCACGGATGTTAAGCTGGAAGCGGTCGCCCACGCTCAGGTCTTCCGCCCCAACCAGGTCCTGCCGGATCGATACGCCCGGCAAAACCGCCAGCAGTGAGGCGAACAGCAGCGCCAGCAAAATGTGTTTCACTCGCGTTCCCTTCTGCGCTGACGGCGCCGCTCGAAGAAATCGCGCAGCAGATCCACGTGCGAGTCTGTGCTGCGGATCAGCAAATGGTCCACTTTCAGGTCGCGCAGGTTTTTCACCAATTCCGCCTGCTGGCGCTGTACCACCATGTTGTAAGCCTGGCGGAAAGCCGCTTGGGAGCTGTTGAAATAGAGCGTGGCACCAGTTTCGGGATCATAGAGGTTCAGCACCCCCGCAGAAGGAAGTTCCAGCTCCGCCTCGTCGAGCACCTGCACCGCGATCACGTCGTGCTTTTGGGCAAGGAGCTGCAAAGGTTTACGGTAGTTTTCGTCCAGGAAATCCGATAGTATGAAGACCACCGAGCGCTTCTTGAGGATCAGGTTGGCAAAGGTGAAAGCCCCGGTGAGCGAGGTTCCCGGGTGTTTGGGTTCCAGGTAGAGGACGTCGCGCAGGATCTCCAGCGCTTTGTTGCGTCCTTTGCGGGCTGGCAGGTATTTTTCCAGCTGGCTGGTATACATGATCATGCCAACTTTATCGTTGTTGGAAAGCGCGGAAAACGAGAGCAGGGCTATGATCTCAGCCAGGCGTTCCTTTTTCAGCATCACGCGGGTCCCGAAGTTTTGGGAGGCGGAAATATCCACGATGAAGAACACGTTCAGTTCTCGCGTTTCCTGGTATTTCTTCACATAGGGCATACCCAGGCGTGCCGACACATTCCAGTCGATATCGCGGTAGTTGTCACCGCTCTGGTATTCGCGGACTTCGGCGAATTCCAGACCCTGGCCTTTGAAGCTGGAATGGTATTCCCCGCTGAAGATCTCGCTGACCACATTGCGAGTGCGAATCTCGATCTTTTGGATCTGAGCCAGGATTTCCGCCGGGGTGCGGGATGGCATCGGTATTGCCTTTAGGGAACTTCTATTTCGTCAAAGATGCGGGTGATGATCTCTTCCGTGCTCATCTGTTCCGCTTCGGCCTCGTAGGATAGGATGATGCGGTGGCGCAGGACATCCTTGCCCACCGCTTTGATGTCGTCCGGAATCACGTAGCCGCGGTGTTCGATGTAGGCGTGGGCTTTGGCGGCGCGAGCCAGATAAATCGTGGCGCGGGGTGAAGCGCCGTACTGGATCAAGCCGTTAAGCGAAGAGATGCGCGGATAGCGCTGGGGAAAGCGGGTCGCCTGCACCAGATGCAGGATGTAATCCTTGAGGCGGTCTTCCATGTACAGCTCCGATATCACTTCGCGCATCTGTTCCAGAGACTCCGGACGAAGTATCTGCCGGACCTTGATCTCATGCTCCGTGACCATGCGGTCGAGGATCACGCGCTCTTCCTCGAAACTGGGATACTTGATCCGGAGCTTCATCAGAAAGCGGTCGATCTGCGCTTCCGGCAAGGGATAGGTGCCTTCGTGCTCGATCGGATTCTGGGTGGCCATCACGAAGAAGGGCTTGGGCAGCTCATATGTGGTATCGCCGATGGTCACCTGCCGTTCCTGCATGGCTTCCAGCAGCGCGGATTGCACTTTGGAAGGAGCCCGGTTGATCTCGTCGGCGAGGATGAAGTTGGCAAAGACCGGGCCTTTCTTGGGGCTGAATTCACCCGTCTTCTGGTTGTAGATGAGGGTGCCCGTGATGTCCGCCGGAAGCAGGTCCGGCGTGAATTGGATGCGCTTGTAGGAGGCGTCGAAAACTTGCGCGAGCGTGCTGATGATCAAGGTCTTGGCCAGTCCGGGCACGCCCTCGATCAGCACATGTCCGTTGGCGAGCATGCCGATCAACAGCCGGTTGATGATACTCTCCTGCCCCACGATCACCTTGGCGATCTCCGCCCGGAGGATATCCAGGATCGCCGAACTTTCCAGCACGCGCTGGTTGATCCGCTCGATGTTGAAGCTGCTGGCTGTGACGGGGGTGCGTAATTCGAATTCCATCTGTGGATCTATATTGTCATTTGGCATGGGAACTCCCAAAACTGGCTGAGGGATACAAAAATCGGGAACAGGTGGCAATCCATATTCCCGATAATACCTCCGGTTGCATTATCTTTTAAGGCCGCATGGCTTGCTGGGATCAGTCCTTATTAGGAAACCGCTTTGCGCACCTTGTTCGCTTTCAGGCAGGAGGAACAAACCTTGACCTTACGAATTCCATCCGCCATGATGGCGCGGATTTCGTGCAAATTGGGATAAAACCGGCGTTTGGTGGCGTTCAGCGCATGGCTGCGATGATTGCCCACCTGGGCTTGTTTTCCGCATATATCGCATATTCTTGACATCTTTCACCGTCCAGATTTTCTTTCTTGAAAGCCAAAGAATTCAGAGCCCGGTTTTTGACAAGGATTATTTCTGCGCCAGACCGCTGTGCAAAGGATGGCGCGGACGGCAGCCCGGGAGGATAATCTCAACTCCTGGCAGGCTTGTATACTCACAACTATGCATCAGAACCTTCATCACGCTTTCCGGTTCCGTCCTTGAGCCTGGCTCCCCAGCCTCTGGCGATCCTCTCCCGGATTTCCCGCATCTGGCGCGGGAGGCGCGGCAGTGCTTGGGTAGAAGATGGCGAACCAGACACTATGGCGGATTCCTGGAAACGCTAAGCCGTCAACAACCTGGCAGTATAAATAAACCGGCCTTAATGAGCGTTGAGGGGCAGGCGGATGTCAAAGCGGCTGCCGTTAGGCTTCACGGGCTGATATTCCAGGACGCCGGAATGCTCCTTGACGAGTTTGGCGCAGATGGGCAGACTCAAACCCAAGCCCATTTCCTTGCCGTAATTCACAAAGGGCTCAAACAGGTGCGGGACGATGCTGGGCGGGATGCCGGGGCCGTTGTCGCTGAGGCTGATTAGCAGCCAGTTGGCCGCGACACTGGCCACGATGCTGATCTCGCCTGCTTCACGCAAGGCTTCGGATGAGTTGCGCAGGAGGCTGCTGACCACGCGGCGGATGCGCCCCGCGTCGAAGTAAACAGGCTGAAAGCATTTGTTTTCGACCCGGAGTTTGATGTTCCTGCTCTCCAGGGAAGTGCCGTAGGAATCTTTGATATCTGCCAGCCAGTCGCCCAGATCCACCTTTTGGATGTTCAGGTCAAGGGGTTTGTCGGCAAGCAGGTTCTGGGTCTCGTGAACCAAATCCTCCAGCAAATGGACCTGGGTCTGGATGCTGTTGGTGAACTCGACGCTTTCCGGAAGGAGGCCTTCGATCAATTGCGCCGTGAGGGTGATCACAGTGAGAGGGGACTTTATCTCGTGGTCGATCTTGCCGGCAATCAAAAAAAGTCCGGCCAGGCGGATCTCCTTGAGCAAGTTCACCAGTAAGTCAGTGAACTGCCTCTCAGGAAGCGGCTCAAGCAGCGCGAGACGGCGGACCAGATTGGCCAGGACCACTGGATGGAAGTATAAAATGTTGACCAAACCCGCTCTGGATAGCTGCAGCAGTTCGCCGTCCTCGAGGGCATGTAAGTCAGGCCGGAACGGCTTGGGGGCGAAAAGATGCAGTTCACCGGTGGAGTCGCCGGGGCTGAGAGAACTTTGTTGCGGGCTTTTGGATCTCTTTCCCGCCGCGTCCTTGATCCGAACGCTGCCCGCCACGATCAAGTATAGGCAATTCTGCTTGGGTTCGGGCAGCGAAACCTTCGTGTCCGCGCGGAATTTGATCCGGGGCGCGTCTTTGGTGATATCGGCCGCGACGTCAGCGCTGAGGCCCGCGAACAGCGAATTAGGCTTGGTTGGAACTTTCTTCGAACTCATGGTTTCCCCTCTTCTGGTTGTTAGAAACCCACTTTCAGGATTGGGGCTGGAGGTCAAGTTTTTTTGCGCCCAATCCGGAGTGCAACCAGGCCAGCCAGATAACCGGTCGAACAGG
>DAHVPC010000058.1 GCA_027318475.1 Candidatus Cloacimonadota bacterium
CCGGATATCACTATCGGGCAGATTTACGACGGCACGTCGGTGCAATTCACGGACTACACCGCGCAGGCGGGGAAATCCTATGAATACGCCGTGGTGGCGCATTACTCCGCGGGCCCCACGGCGTAGTCTGTACCGGAGGCTTCGTCTCTGGTCCCGTGGCTATCGCGGCCGTGCTCTGCAAGATTCCGCTCTTCTTCCACGAAAGCAACAGCTATCCGGGCCTGGCCACACGGTATCTGTCACGCTTTGCCCGGATCACTTTCACTGCTTTTTTCCAGACTGCCTCCTACCTGAAAAAAACGCGGGTGCAGAGATTGGGCATACCGCTGCCGGAAAGGACAACCCCATCCCCACCGCCTGATTTACAGGAGCTCGGACTGGAGCCCGGCCTGCCGGTTCTGCTGGTTACTGGCGGCAGCCAGGGTTCGCAGGCGATCAACAACGTAATCGACGCTGCCATGCCGCGACTCCTGAATATGGGACTGCAGGTCATCTGGCAGACGGGAAACACTGGCTACGCCGTATTCGCCAAACGGCACGCTAACCGGAAGGGTGTGCATGTTTTCGCTTTCTCTCCCCAACTGGCAGAATTCTACCGCCTGGCCAAAATCGCCGTTACCCGAGCCGGAGCAATGACCCTGGCTGAGTTGGAAGCAAACCGCCTGCCCGCAGTGCTTGTGCCCTTACCAACTGCCGCCGAAAACCACCAGCATTTCAACGCCCAGGCACAGCAATCCCGCGGCCTGGCTTGTCTGCTTCCGCAAAAAGACCTCAATCCCGACAGCCTTATCGCCGCGTTGAATTCCATCCTGCAGAATTACGCGGCATACCAGGCCAAACTTGAGCTGCCGCCCAATCACGCCGCCCAGGATATCGCAGATACGATCCTGGCCAATCTGAGCAAGGAGCATCAGCATGCTGGGTAAGACAAAGAAGATCCATTTCATCGGAATCGGCGGCATCGGCATGAGCGGAATCGCCGAATTCCTGCACAACCAGGGCCTGGAGATCACGGGCTCCGACCTCAAGAAGACTGATCTCACCCGGCACCTGGAAAAGATCGGCATCAAGGTCGACGAAGGCCACAACCCCAACTACGTCAAAGACGTCGATGTGGTGGTCAAATCCTCCGCCGTGCATGACGACAATCCCGAGATCCAGGCCGCCAAAGCACTGAAAATTCCCGTTATCCGCAGGGCTGAGATGCTGGCGGAGATCACCCGCATGAGCTTCAGCATCGGCATTTCCGGCACGCATGGTAAAACCACGTCCACCTCCATGACCGGACTGGTGCTGGAAACCGCCGGGCTCGACCCCACCATCATTGTAGGCGGCAAGGTGAAAAACTACGGCTCCAACAATGTGATGGGCTCCGGCAAATACATCGTTGTGGAAGCCGATGAATACGACCATTCCTTCCTCTCCCTCACGCCCTGCATCGCCGGGATCACCAACATCGACACCGACCATCTGGATTGCTACCGCAACCTCGACGACATCAAGGGCGCGTTCACGGAATACGCGAACAAGGTCCCCTTCTTCGGCAGCGTGATCGCCTGCCTCGATGACCCCGGCGTCCAGGCCATCCTGCCCAATGTGCACAAAAAGGTGGTCACCTACGGTTTTTCCCGCCAGGCCGACATCCAGGCGCAGAACATCCGCATGCACGATTTCGCTTCGGATTACGAAGCCTGCTACAAGGGCTATAAACTCGGCAAGATCGCGATGAACGTCACCGGCCGCTACAACATCCAGAATTCCCTTCTGGCAGTGAGCATCGGGCTGGAATTGGACGTCGATTTCGACAAGATCCGGGCCGGACTCAAGCAATACAATGGAGTCTACCGCCGTTTCGAACTCAAGGGAACGGCAGGCGGAATCACCATCTACGACGATTACGCCCACCACCCCACCGAGATCAGGGCCACCCTGGAAGGCTTCAAGGACAGCACCAAACGCCGGATCGTCACCCTGTTCCAGCCCCACCTGTTTTCCCGCACCAGGGACCTCTACGACCAGTTTGGAAAGGCCTTTTTCTCCTGCGATTGCCTGCTCTTGGCGCCCATCTATCCCGCCCGCGAAAATCCGATTCCGGGAGTGAGCGCAAAACTCATTGCCGACGCCGCAATCCAGTCTGGACACCACAATGTTATACTTATCGAAAGCAATGCCGACATCGTGACGCAAACCATGTCTATCTTACAGCCAGAAGATATCTTAATAACAATGGGCGCCGGCAATGTCTGGCAATATGGCGAAGAAATATTGGCACAACTGCAAAAACCTGTTGACAAAAACAGTAAAGCAAAAAAACGTAGCAACTTAGAGACTTGATCCAAAAATGTCGAAAACTGCATATGAGAGTGTAATGAGTATACCGGACAATAAACTACGGATGAAAACCCAGTCCCGCAAACGCAGAGGCAATAGCCGCTATTACCTCTACTTTGTATTGATCCTGATCGCCTTGACCGGTGCGGGGACTGGCCTTTACTACCTGTTGTCCAACTTATCGCTCTTGAATCTGCGCACCATCGAATACAGCGGAAACAACTGCGTTCCCGACACTTTGATCGAGGAAGTCGTGCGTCCCTACTTGGGCCAGAACCTCCTGTCCTTACAGCGGGGCCAACTGGTGGAGGATCTCCGCCAGTATGCCAGGATCAAGAATGTGAAGCTCCGCCGGCGTTTGCTGAGCACCCTGCGCGTCCGGATCGAGGAGCGGAGCGGCTGTCTCTACGCCCGCAGTTTGGAAGGCGACCTCTACCCCATCGACGCATCCGGCATCATTCTGGAGAAGTATAGCAACGTCTACACGGAAAACTTGCCAGTGGTCGGAGTCTTACTTTCCAATGCCAGCTTCCGGCCGGGGAAAAAAATCGCCAGTTCTTCCCTGCAGCGAGTGCTGGCGACGCACAAGAAGATCACTCAGGACGCGCCTGATTTCCTGCCCAACATCTCCGAATATTACACCATCGATAAAACGGTCTACATCATCGACGCGCGCAACGGCATGCGTTTGATCCCCAGCTCGGACAACCTGGCCAAGCAGTTTTCCCGCTACCAGTTCGTGCAGGATAACGGCAACGTGAGCCGCAAATCAATTCTGGATCTGCGTTTCGCTGAACAAGTGGTGGTAAAGGCGGGCAACTGACATGAAAGATAGCATCATCACCGCCCTGGATATCGGCTCGGCCAACATCCGCTGCCTGATGGTCAAATACAAATCGCGCGAGCACATGGAGATCCTCGGCCTCAGCGAGTGCCCCTCCGTGGGCATCGAAAAAGGCATAGTCCGGGATATCCAGGCTGTCTCAACCTGCGTCGCCAAGGCCCTCGGCGAAGTGGAGACAGTTTCCGGCGCCAAGGTCGGCGACATTTTCGCCAACATCACCGGCGAACACATCAAGACCCATGTGGGCGACGGCCGCATCTCCATTCCCACTACAAGCCCGAACGAACCCGGCGAGATCGACCAGGCCCATGTGGATCAGGTGATCAACGACGCCAAAAACAGCATCAAGATCCAGAAAGGCTTTGAACGTTCGCAAATCCTGCACGGCATACCCCAAGGCTACGTGATCGACGGCCAGGACGACATCAGCAATCCGGTGCGCATGAACGGCTTCCATCTCATCACCAAGGTTTACACGGTGTTCGCCGACGTCACTCCCCTGCGCAATCTCAGCAAAAGCATAGAACTGGCGGGTTACGAGATCGCGCCGGAAAACTTTGTCCTCAACCACATTGCCATCGGCGACGCCGTCCTCAGCGAGGATGAACGGCGCCTGGGCACGATCCTGATCGATATCGGCGGCGGCACCTGCGACATCAGCCTCTTGCACCGCGGCGTCCTGGAAAAAATCCTCGTGGTGCCCATGGCTGGCAGCGCCATCACGGAAGACCTGGCCATCGGCCTCAAAACCACCATCGCCAACGCCGAATTCATCAAGAACCAGTATGGCATAGCCCTGGCCAGCAGCGTCGATCCCGAGGTGGAGATCGAAGTGGAAGGGATCAGCGGACGCGAAAGCATCCGCAAGACCCAGCAGCTGGTGAGCCACATCATCCAGCACCGCGTGGAGGAAATGCTCTCGCTCTGCTACGACCGCCTGAAAAACTACTACACGCCGGAGCTCGTCACGGCGGGCATCGTTCTCACCGGCGGCACGGCTAACCTGCAAAGGATCGGCGAAGTGGTGGAAAACGCCTTTAACATGCGCGTCAAGATCGCCACGCCAGAACTGGCCAAACTGAACGGAATGGTCAGCCGGTTGGGTGATCCTGCCTACGCCACCGTCGTGGGCTTGATCTATCACGCAGCGAACCTGGACCGCGAGTTCAAAACTCCGGTTTCCCGCGTGGCCAAACTAAGCAAAAACAAAATCACAGACAAGATAAAACAAATCTACAAAGACTTTACTAGCTAAGTAAAGGGGGAAAACATGATTGAATTTGACGACAGACCTACTCAGATCGGCACCAATATCAAAATCTTCGGAGTCGGCGGAGCAGGCGGCAACGCGATCAATACCATGATCGAGAATGACCTTTCCGGCGTGGAATTCCTCACGGCCAACACCGACATCAGCGACCTCGTGAAAAGCAAAGCCAAAATGAAACTCCAACTGGGCAAGAAACTCACCCGCGGCTTGGGTACTGGCGCCAATCCAGACCTTGGCCAACGCAGCGCCGAAGAATCCAAAGACGAGATCAGGGCGCATCTGGACGGCGCGGACATGGTGTTCATCGCCGCCGGAATGGGTGGCGGAACCGGCACCGGCGCTGCTCCGATCATTGCCAAGATCGCCCGCGACATGGGCATCCTCACCCTCGGCATAGTTACCACGCCCTTCCCGTTCGAAGGCCAGAAACGCATGAGCAACGCCGAGGACGGCATTCATAAACTTGCGGAATTTGTGGACACCCTGATCGTGATCCCCAATTCCAAACTGAACGAGATCTATTCCGACCTCACCCTCGTGGAAGCTTTTCAGAAGGCCGATAACGTCCTCTATGAGGCTGCCAAGGCCGTCTCTGACATCATCAACGTCAGCGGATTGGTCAACGTCGATTTCGCCGACGTCAAAACCGTGATGCAAAACATGGGCTACGCCCTGATGGGCACGGGAATCAGCGATGGAGAGAGCCGCGCGGTCCTGGCCGCCAAAGCCGCCATCAACAATCCCCTGCTCAGCGATATCAGCCTGCAGGGCTGCCAGTCGCTGCTGATCAATATCACCGCGGGACCGGACATCAAAATGAACGAGTTTGAGGAAGTCTCCAGCGTGATCGTCAATGAAACCGGCTCCTCAGCCAACATCATCATGGGCGTCATTATCGATCCCGACATGATCGGCAAAGTTTCCGTCACCATCATCGCCACCGGGCTGAAAACCAACAGCGACAAGATCGTGGATTTCCCCCGGGTCCAGATCCCCGCGCCTGCCGCTCCCGCCAAAACCCAGGCCGCGAAACAACCCAAGGTCGAGGACGATATCGAGGATATCTTCCGCGTCCTGAACATCAACCAACCCAACAACAAGGACGATAATTCCAGGCTGAGCGAGGAGACTTCCCGCGCGCTCAATCCGCGCACGGACCTGCCCTCCTTCCTCAAGGCCCTGGACTAACTATACCCACTCCTACCCTGCTTAGGTCTCTCAACGGACAGCTCTGTCCGAACCAAACCGTCGGCGCTCCCCCTGCCGGCGGTTTTTATTATTATCTCAGATTCAATGATTTAAGGTTAGATTGGCTGATCATAGCGATTACATCCAAGCCTAGTGGCTCCTGGCTACACGAAAACCGATCCAGTTTACTCTGGCAGTTAGGGATCCCGACCCTCTATATGAGATTGCACAACCTGAATAATGTCCATCCCAGCTTCCGCCCCTACAATCTCGCGATTGACCTTGACCACCAAAGGGAGGCCAATATGGACCATAAGCATCGCTGGGCAAGTCGCTCCAATAATTCCAGTTCCACTCCCAGAGATTCCCGCTCATATCATATAAACCCAATTCGTTGGGAACCTTGGTTCCGACTGAATGCGTCGTCCCGCCCGAATTAAGATTGTACCAGGCCACGGCGTTTACATCGTTACTGCCGCTGTAGGTATAGTTTTGGGACGAACTCCCTCCTTTAGCTGCAAACATCCATTCCATTTCACTAGGCAAGCGGTAACCGTCCGCAGACCAATTGCAAAGGATACGGTTCGCCCAGTCATAATACTGGTTCCAATAGCTGGGCCAGTTCATTATATTATTACCGTAATTTGTCCCCCCATCCGGAGTTGTATCAAAAGTGTAGCAAGGTGTAAGTCCTTCCTGCATGCTCCGGTATTGGCAATACGCGATGCAGTCCGTCCAATTGACGTAATAGACGGGATAATCGCCCCCGACTCCGTAATTGTGAGCTGGATTTGCCCCCATTACAGATTGGTAACTCTCCTGCGTCACTTCGAACTTATCGATGTAAAACCCAGGTACTGTGATGTTGTATGCTCCATTGTAAAAAGTACCTCCCGCCACCCAAACAAAGTTTAACGGCACGACAAGAGTGTCACTACCGCGAACAAGGTAAAAACCTGCGTCCTGAGCGGGCTCGACGGCAAGGGTCAACGATGCCGTATTAGCGAGGAACTCCCAGCCCGGATCCAATGGGGGTAGCGGCGTGACGGCGTGATAGATGTTGTAACTCACGGCACCGGCGACAGCTGTCCAACTCAGCTGGATTTGACTACCTGTTGTCAGTTCGATCTGGAGAATTGGGTTTCGGGTGGAAACCGCTCCAATTTGCCCGCCTGAATTGGAAAGATAACTGATTTCATATCCGGGATCGCTGACCTCGCTTGATTCAACGTCTGATCCCATTTGAGAGTTTGACTTCGGGACCGCAGCCCAGATTGCTCCAAACAGCGATAAACACAATGCTAATAGCAAAAATCCACGCATTGTAACCTCCTTAATCTAGGAAGTTTTTATTGTTTTGGCCGGGAATAATATGTCAAGTTAAACTTGAGCCAACTCTGTGAGGACCTAACATATATTTGTATGTCCGTTTTTCTCCGGCGATCATTGCGGGGTCATTGCGCGCTAATTGCGCACTTTGCCCGTAGTGAGCGTGCAATGACAGCGCAGTGGTAAACGGAACGCAAGGACTGCCGAATCACCGAGGACCAGTAATATCCAATTGACATCAAAAGCCTGCCGGATAATGTGGCTCTGGGATATACGTGATGAACAAAATCGGACTGACGGATCAGGACATAGTGGCCTTGGTGGATTGCAACAACTTCTATGTGTCCTGCGAACGCGTGTTTGACCCTTCCCTGGAGGGCAAACCGGTTGCCGTGCTGTCCAATAACGACGGCTGCCTGGTCTCCCGCTCCAATGAAATCAAAGCGCTGAAAATCCCCATGGGCGCTCCGGGCTTCAAACACGAAGCTCTGATCCGCAAGCACGGCGGGACCCTGCTTTCCTCCAATTACGCGCTGTATGGCGATATGTCGGCCCGGGTGATGGAAGTTCTGGCCAAATTCTCACCGGAACTGGAAGTGTACTCCATCGACGAGGCGTTTTTGGGCCTGAACGGTTTTCGCATCCGCGATCTGGAGGAATACGGCCGCAAGATCCGCCAGATTGTGAAGCAATGGACCGGGATCCCCGTCTCCGTGGGCATTTCCCGCACCAAGACCCTGGCCAAGATCGCCAACCATTACGCCAAGCGCTATTCCGGATATCGCGGTTGCCTGGTTTTGCTGGACGACGAGCGCATCGAAAAAGCGCTGCGGCAAACACCTGTGAAAGAGATCTGGGGAATCGGCGGCCAATACGACAAATTCCTGCGCCAGAACGGCATCGAGAACGCCTGGCAACTTCGCGGCGCGCCGGAAAAGTTTATCGACCACTATATGACCAGCGTAGGCCACAAGACGGTTTTGGAACTGCAGGGCTTTTCCTGCATCGATATGGATGAAGCGCCCGCTCCCAAGAAAAGCGTGGTTTGCTCCAAATCTTTCAGCAAGCAGGTTTCCGACCTTGCCGAACTGGAAGAGGCGGTCTCCACCTACATCACCAGAGCTGCCGAAAAGATCCGCTCCCAGCACAGCGTCGCTGGTTATCTGATGGTTTTCTTGAATACCAATCGCTTTAAGGAAGGACCCCAATACAACAACTCGGCGTCCACCAACCTGCCCGTTCCCACAGCCTACACACCGGACCTGATCAAGACGGCTCTGGAACTTTTGCGCGACGTCTACCTGCCCGGGTTCGAATATAAAAAGGCGGGAGTGATGTTCGCCGACATCATGGACGAGGACGACGTGCCCCTGAACCTTATCGAAACTAACTATCTGGATGACGGACGCAAAGCCCTGATCGACGCGATCGACCGCCTGAACAGGCGCTGCGGCAGGGATACGGTCTTCTATGCCAGCTGTGGCGTCAAGAAAGAGTGGGAAATGAAGCGCGCCAAACTCTCGCCGCTCTATACCACCCGGTGGAGCGATCTGCCCAGGATCAAGTGACGGTATGGCTTTGCAGACTATCGCCAACCCAGTCCAGGTTCAGCAGAAGATCCGCCGTTCGCTCTTCCACGGTTTCCTGTTTCCCTGCGCCGATGCTGAAACTGCCAAAGCCCTGATCAGCGCCCACGCCAAGGAATGCTCCAGCGCCACGCACAATTGCTTTGCCTACATCTGCGGATATAGACAGGAGATCCAGTATTATTCCGATTCCGGAGAACCGCATGGCACAGCGGGCAAACCGCTGCTCAACGCCCTGCGAGGGGCTGAATTGACCAACGTTCTGGCAATCGTCAGCCGCTATTATGGCGGCGTGAAACTGGGCGTGCCGGGTTTGATCGAAGCCTACGGATCCACGGCGGAGCAGGCTGTGGCGCAGGCTGAACTGATCCCGGCGATAGAACAAAGCAGATTCATTGTTATTGCGGAATATGCCCTGGTGGAACAGCTCTCCAGTATGGTCCAATCCCTGCAGGGAACGGTGTTGGAGGCCATTTGGACCGAGCGCGCCGAACTGACCTTGCTGGTCCCGGTCCAAACTGCCGGCAAGTTGAAGGAATTCCTGGATGGCTTGCGCCGGCAATCCCGCTTAGATTATCGCTATGAGGAGACCTGATCGATATGTTTAGACTTGTTTTCACCCTGGCCCTGACCCTTTTGTGCGCTGGCCTGGCAGCCCAGGAATACCGGTTTGTATCCGCCAAAAATGGCAAGGATGTCACCCTGGAAAAAATGGCCGCCAAATTGCAGAAATACGATTTCGTTTTCTTCGGCGAATGGCACGGCAACGCCGCCATCCACCAGGCCGAGAACGCTCTGCTCGCCGCTCTTTACGCCCGTGATCCCCGCCTCATGGTGTCTTTCGAGATGTTCGAACGCGACGTTCAGGGCAACCTGGACGCCTATCTGAAGGGCGACATCGAAGAAGCGGAATTCCTGGCCGCAGCACGCCCCTGGCCGAATTACGCCACGGATTACCGTCCCTTGGTGGAATTCGCCAAAGAGCATAAACTGGTCTGCGTCGCGGCCAACGTTCCCCGTTATCTGGCAGGCAAAGCGGCCCGTTCAGGAGCAGGCTTCGAGGAAACACTTTCAGAGGAGGAGCGGACCTTTCTGGCCCTGCAAGTCAGCGCTCCTCCTGGCGCTTACCGCGATAACTTCCTGTTCACCATGCAGGCGAACGGCATGCACGGCGACGCGGACAACGCTGACCTCTACGAGCATCTGTACTACGCCCAGTGCGTCAAGGACGATACCATGGCGGAAAGCATCCTGCAGTATCGCGAACGCTGGCCCAAACAGCGGATCATCCATTTCAACGGGGATTTCCACTCGCGGGAATTCCTGGGCACCGTGGAGCGCGTAAAAGCCCGCCAGCCCAAGCTCAAGATAGCGGTGATCAGCCCGCTCTCCGTTGACGAAAAACTGCCTGCCAGCCCGGAAAAGATCGCCACATATTTTGTTGTAATTGCTGCCGCGGATGAAGAATAGAACGCTGACGACCTGATCGACCTGATGAAGAGAAGACCCCAAGCCCCTCTTCCCTATTTCCAGAAGATCAGGTCAATCATCTCGATCAGGCCATCCGGCATCCATCATATCCACACTTTCCCAGGAGGTTCTTAATGCTCAGAAAGACAGCCCACGCCGGGAGTTTCTATCCCCGCTTCGGCGATCAGATCACCGCTCTGATCCAGAGTTGGACAGACGGCCAACCCCAGGCCCTGCCTGACGAAAACTGCCTCGGACTGATCGTCCCCCACGCTGGCTACATCTATTCCGGAGAATGCGCGGCGCGAGGTTACCACTACATCGCCCGGCAGCCCTTCGACAGCTTTGTGATCCTGCATCCCAGCCACCACGGCCTCCATTTCGACTGGTCGGTTTCCTCCTTCGAGCAGTACGACAGCCCGCTGGGCAAGCTGGACCTGGATATCCAGCTTTACGAATTGCTCACCAAATCCGCTGGTGATACGGGCAAAGAACTGCGCCTGCACGAACAGGAACACTCGATGGAGATCCAACTGCCGCTGCTCAAGCACTTCTTTCCCGAAGCGCGCGTCTGCCCAATCATGATCGGGCGCCCCTATCCGGAAGTTGCTCTGCAACTGGCGCGGAAACTCCAGGAAGCGGTCTCGGCGAGCGGAAAAAGAGTCGGAATCATCGTCTCCACAGACCTTTCGCACTATTACAACTCCGACAAGGCGGAAAAAATGGATGGCCTGATCACCCGCTACATCATGAGCATGGACGCGGACGCCCTGTGGCAGAGCGTGATCAGCAAGCGCTGCGAAGCCTGCGGAATCGGTGGAGTGCTTACTTTGCTTTATTACGCGGGGCTTTGCGGAGATGCAAAAGCCAAGATCATTCACTATACGCACTCGGGAAAAGTGACCGGTGACAATCAGCAGGTTGTGGGCTACCTGAGCGCGCTGGTATACGATTGAGGATCCAGCCATGACCGACGCTTTGAAACAGGAATTGCTGGCTCTGGCACGCAGATCCATCGCCAGCCGCTTTGACCATTCCCAGGTGGAAAACCCGCATAATCCTGAATTCCAGCCTCATCGCGGGGTTTTCGTCAGTTTGCACAAAGACGGCGATCTGCGTGGCTGCATCGGCTATATTAAAGGCTACAAGAGCATCGCGGACAGCGTGATCGAGATGGCGCAGCAAGCCGCATTCCACGACCCCCGCTTTCGACCCTTGCGCGAGCAGGAACTGCCTGAACTGAACATCGAGATCTCCATCCTCAGCGAACTGCTGCCCGTAACGGATTCCGACGCATTGCAAATCGGCCGGGATGGGCTTTACATACAGCATCCGCATGGTTCCGGGCTCCTGCTGCCGCAGGTTCCCAGCGAGTGGCATTGGGACCTGCCAACCTTTCTGACACAGCTTTGCCGCAAGGCTGGCTTGCCAGACGGAGCGTGGAAAGACGCGGCTGCGCAGCTGTTTCGCTTCGAAGCGGAGGTCTTCAGCGAGTCCGACTTTTTGCCTTGACAAAAAAGCCGGCCCCCAAAGTTTGTTTCGGATGTGATCAAGAGCGGGAATAGCTCAGCTGGTAGAGCGCAACCTTGCCAAGGTTGATGTCGCGGGTTCGAGTCCCGTTTCCCGCTCCAGTTTTTCAGGCGACATAGCCAAGTGGTAAGGCAGAGGTCTGCAAAACCTTTATCCCCGGTTCAAATCCGGGTGTCGCCTCCATCCTTTTGAACCACGCCGGAGTGGTGGAATTGGTAGACACAAGGGACTTAAAATCCCTCGGGCTTCGGCTCGTGCCGGTTCAAGTCCGGCCTCTGGTACCAGAGCGGGAATAGCTCAGCTGGTAGAGCGCAACCTTGCCAAGGTTGATGTCGCGGGTTCGAGTCCCGTTTCCCGCTCCATTTTTTTATCTTGGAAAATTGAGGATTGGGGAAGGCTAATAGGATATTGTCCATTTTTCGGTTGACAATTTTAGGGATAGGCAATATGGGGTCTTTTAGGCTGAATATGGTAAGGTATGAAGGCTGCCAGTACCCCCTGCAAGTTGGGGTAAACGCATGGAGCAGACAATGGACAAACCAGAGTTCCGGGACCTTCCGACTCAGAAAGATTTCGCTGCGATCAGCGAAAGGATTTTCAGCAAGGTCAAGGAATATATCGGCCATGACGCTCTGGCGAAACAAATCACCAGCGATATCCAGATCGGCCTCGTCAAGGATGGCATCCAGGAACCCGATCTAAGCTCCTGGATCCAGAAACAGGCGGAAACGCGCACCGAGTCGCATATCCTGGAATTGTGGGATTACTGCTTCCATTACGCCCTCAAACTTTCCGAAGATCCCGACCTCGCCCAGGATACCACCCAGACCGTGATGGTGGCTTTCCTGCAATCGACTGCGGAAGTCACCCACATCAAAGGCTGGCTCAGGCAGGCCGTCTACAACCAGTTCATGCAGTCGGTCAAACAGGACCGGAAAAAGCAGGAACTGGGCAAGAGACTGGCGTTGGAGCCTGCGCCGGAAGCGTTGCCTGTCCAGGAAGAGCAGCTGGAAAGCAGCCTGAAGGATGCCGACCTCAAGCGCCTCTTATCCAAAGCGGATTACACCGAACTCAGGGAAATGCGCTCATACAAGACCATCAAAGACTACGCCCTCAGCAAAGGGATCAATTCCAGCGCGGCACGCAAACGCAAACACAGCATTCTAACCAACCTCAAGGCCAGTTTTCTGAACGAGCAGGGATGGGTGAACAGACCGGAGATACTGGATTACCGGACCCTGGTAAACATCAAGCGCTTCCTGAACACTCTCGTGGAGAAGAACCGCCTGGGGGATCATAAACAGCTCTATCATTACTGCTCTCCGGAGATGCTTCCGAAGGTGCAAACCACCCTGCAAGCCATCCAGGAGATCTTCGATTGGGGGATCTCGCAGATCGCTCCCAAAAACTACCAGATCAGCATCTGCGACGTGACCAATACGACAGGGCCTATTCTGGTCGTGGTGGAGATCGCCATCAACAGGGCAAATTACATCCGGATCACGAACTGCTACGACTCATCCCTGATTGGCGTGATCCCCGAATCCAAACTCGATCATTATCCCTCGGACAAAGGGAAATGTCTGTTAACCCCGGAGGATGTTTATAAGTACACGCATTGATTACATATAGAATGGGCATGAGTGCGATAGTTGGGGTGATTTCTCGGCGGGCATGATCGATTGAGACTTAAGATCAAAGTTGGGTTGGTCTGTACGGACATTGTGAAAATGTCATATTTCCATATGCCACAATAAGTTGTTAGGTTTCTGGGTAACACTTGCAACTCTGCGAAACTAATCTATTGGGAGAACTGAATTATGAGAAAAGCACTTATTCTTTGCCTGATGCTCATCAGCCTGTCAATGCCCTTGGCATTGAACGCTACTGTAGTTGATTGGATAGCGGTTGCCGTCCTGCCTGAATACAACGGCGACATCAACAATCCGGACCTTTATGTAATCGAAAAAGGTGACAATATCTGGGTGGTCCGTATCAACGGCCAGATCTACGTTTTTCGTCCGAACAAGTAAAACACGTATCTAAGCGCCCTTCACCTGGGTGCAGATAAGCGGATATTTTTTACATAACGTTATGTTATAGTTGTGGCTCGTCGCGCGGGAGTTGAGAGTGTGAAACTCCGCCAGCAGTGATGCTATGCCCATACTGCCGGCCGCAGTCCCATGCTTTCACGTCTGACGTGAAGCCGCACATGGTTTGATCACACAGGCACGGTCACTAGCATATAGTACCTGCCGCCTGGTTGGAAATACATTTAGTTTGTTTACTGGTAAGATTGTTCCTCAATTCAGCGGTCTCTCAAAGCACTTGGGGTAGAAGAATCTACCCCAAGTTTTTTCAGTTCTCTTCCAGATCGAATGTCAGGATCCAGGATGTGGCAAAATCATGTGGGCAGAGATTGGCTCCAGCCAGAATTTGGAGTTCTTGCGGCCTCCGCAGGTTTTCCAGTAACTCAAGGGTTGGAGCCGCTCGGACTGCAAACGGATTGCAAACAGAGACGTTACCATGCGGATGGAACAGACGCTCCGGAGGCTTGGCCTTAATCAAGTATTAATCAAGCCTTAATCAAGCGTTAATAGTTAAGGCTTGATTAAGGCTTGATTAAGACTTGATTAAGGCTAATC
>DAHVPC010000059.1 GCA_027318475.1 Candidatus Cloacimonadota bacterium
GCGACAAAGGCTTCTTGGGCTACAGCAACGACAACGGCAGCACCTGGACCCACTATCCAAATGCCGCAGGCACTCTCACCTCGGATGCCATGCGCGATGTGGTCATGGACGGCAACATCGGTTACGCGGTGGGCAGAAACGCTCGGCTGCTCGTGACGTCCGACGGATGGGCAACCTTTCAATTGGCCACCCACAATTTCAATCCCTATTTTGAAGGGATCAAGTTCCGCAGCGACGGCAGTTTGCTGGCTTGCGGCTGGCAGGGCACCCTGTCCATTTCCAATGACCAGGGCATCACCTGGGAAGACCAGGTTCCCACAGCCATCGACCTCTGGCAGGCCAGCATCGTGGATGCCAATACCTGGTACATCGCCGGGGACAAGGGCACCATCCTGAAAACCACCGATGGAGGCCAGACCGTGGTCAAGAAAGGGATCACGGGCAGCGTCGACCTCTACTACGCTGTGTATTTCAAGAACGCCAACGAAGGCTGGGTCTCGGGCAAAACCACCGGCAAGATCTATCACACGGTCAATGGCGGCGACAACTGGTCCACCTTCACCGTGCCAAATTTTGCCGCCACGAAATCCTACCGGGATTTCTTCTTCATCAACGACAACGTCGGCTACCTCCTCGGAGCAGGCGGAATGGTGACCAAGACCACCGATGGCGGCATCACCTGGACATCGCTGTTCGATAACATCAACACCGCCCACAGCCTCTTCTGCACCTACTGGAAAACCGAGCAGAACGGCTATGCCGGAAGCGGTTCCGGACTGCTCTACATCACCACCAACGGCGGAACGACCTGGTCGTCCATCACTATCGGCGGCAGCGCCAATATCCGCGACATCTGGTTCCGCGACGCCAACAACGGCGTGCTGGTGAAGGAAAACGGAGAGATCTGGTACACCCTCACCGGTGGCAACACTGCCGGCAGCTGGATCGCCGCCACTGAATCCGCCGTTTCCCAAGTCTGCAGCGTAATGTGCGACCACAACGGCGTCTATTGGGCGGCCGGATATAGCAATGAAACTTCCCAGCTGGGAAATTCCTGGTCTTTGATGAAGTCCCTGGATTACGGCGCCACCTGGACCCAGGAGACTTTCCCGGCGCTCACCTTCAATTCCACGCGGTTCTCCGGAATCGGAGCTGGCGGCGGGAAAATTGTCGCCGTGGGCAAGAACAACCTCATCGTGGCTCAGCTGGAAGTCCCGGAACACGTTTCGCTCACGTTGCCCGCTGACGGAAGCACAGGCCTGAATCCCGCTGCGGTGGTTTTGGAATGGGAACCCGCCGAGAATGGCTCTCAAGCCGCTTTCTACCAGGTTTTTGCCAGCACCAGCCAGGACACCATCCTGGACGAACTCTATTTCGAAACAGCTGAAACCTTCTTCAACCTGGGCGCCGAAGCCGCGCTGGGCAATGGCGCACAGTGGTTCTGGGCGGTGTTGCCGGTGAACGAAGACAGCGTCTCGCCGGATATCGATTCCCCCGCGTTTCAGATCTGGAACTTCACCACAGTGGAGGGCGGAACCCTGGAAGCGCCGATATTGGGCATTGAGCGCCAAGGAGCGCAGATCCGCGTGCATTGGGCGGCCGTGCCGGGTGCCACATCCTACAAGATCCTGGGCAGCGCCGGCCCCACGCTTACCTACTCCCAATTGGGGACCACCGCGCAGCTGGAGTACATCGTCGCGAATCCCGGCCAGATGGAGTTCTTCAAAGTGATCGCCTCCACAGATCCGGCTCGGGGAAATTGAACTAAATCAGAATAGCAAATACCGACCATTCAAGGCAGCTGCTCGCAGCTGCCTTTTCTTGTGGATCTTGCAAACAGAGTGGTTAAGCTCCGGAAACCTGGCCAGTAGAGGGTTTGCCGGGGAGGATCCGCCAGAATCTGGCGAGGGTGTGCAGCCCCGATCCTTGCGGCTTGCAGTCAATCACTTCTTAATCAAGCCTCAATCAAGCCTTAATTATTGACGCTTGATTGAGGCTTGATTAAGACTTGATTGAGGCTAACCCCCCAGGGCGCAGTGCTGAACCACCTGCCCAATCAGGATTCCGATACAATTCCGATGCAGTTGCTGGTACTGGGGAAGTTAGTCCCGGTAACCCCAATCGCCAGCTTCAGGAGGGAGTTTGGAAGCGGGTGGATTGAGCGCCGCTTTGCGGGATCTATCCGCGGCATTCTCCACGATGTCCGGCCTGATGATGATGACCAGCTCGCGTTCCTTGATTTCAGTCTTGTTGTATCCGGTGAGGTATCTGAGGCCCAGAACCCACCAGGGCAGGTCTTTCAGGATGGGGATGCCGCCCCGTGTAGTGATGGTGTCGGTGTCATAGAGTCCGCCGATGATGGTTTCTTCGCCGTCGTAAAGGACGATCTCGGTTTGGGATTTACTTTTATTGATGATGGTGCTGATGTTTCCGGGTGTGGCGCTGCTGCGTTCGATGCTCAGGGTCATGTGCACGACCTCGATATCGCCCACGCTCGTAACGGTGGGCTTGACCTCCAGGATCACGCCGGTGGCAAAGAACGTGTCCTTGATGTTTCCGGCCTCGTCCACAGTCTTCACCGAAATATCCTGCCCCACCTGAATGAAGCCCGTGTTGCCGGAATTGACCATGATGTTGGGTTTGGCGATGACCGAGCCTTTCTGGTTCGATTCGATGGCCTTGAGCAGGGTCGAGAGCTCGATCTGGGTGCCGCGGACGCTAAAATCGGCATCGGCTCCCAAACCGAAGAGCGCGCTGGGAACCTGGGCGGCTCCGGAAAAATCAGCATTCACGGTGACCTTGCCGTCGAAGACAGTGGACCAATCTATCCCCAAGGATTTCAGGTAAGCCCGGTCCGCCACCAGGGCAATGGCATTGATGCGCACCTGCTTGGAACTGATTCCCATCACGTCCTCAGCCACCGCTGCGGCTTCGCCAGCCACGGTTGGATTGACAAAGGCGATGTAGCCCGCCTGCTCTTTGATCTCCAGCTGGTTATTCAGCGCGATCATCTCCATGGCTTTCAGCCAGGGGATATTGTTCAGGGGGACGCCGATCTCTCCGCTAAAACTGCTGAGATTGAGTATTTTCTTGTTTTGCAGCCTGACCGATTGAGTTTCCAGGACACGTACGGCTTCATTGAGTCTGGCGTCTTCCTGCAGGGTGACGAGGCCCTCGTCGATGGTCTGGGCGGTTTGCGCCGGCAGGAATGTGGCCAGGAGCAGAGCAAGAATCAAGATGCTAGTCTTCATCAATTATCAACCTCATTGTGATTTGGCGATGGAAATCGTGTAGTCTTCTTCCAGGCCGTATTTATCCAGGCGGAATATGACTTTGCCAGTGGCTTCTTCGATCCGGTAGAGATAGCCATAGGCAACCGGAGCGCCCCTGGCCAGAATGCGGATGATGCCCTTGCCGTCCCTGAAGAAAGCCATTCCGCGGGCGATGCCGATCAGTTTGGCTACCTCCACGTTCAAGAGGGCGGGATCGACGTCATAGGGCAGGATCTCATCCGAGAGCCTTGGTTTGAACAGCGAGTAGGAGGTGTAGGGCGGGTTCAGTTTCTTGAGGGAAAGATCCTCGGCCTGAGGGCCTCCCTCCTGATAATGGGTATGCAGCACCATGGAAAAGTATACCGTATCGCCCAGGGCTATGCTTTGCGAGCCGATGGACAGGTCCTCGATGGTGATCACGGCGCGCTGCTGCTCGATCTGCTGTGTCAGGTGCAGCAGATTGGAATAGATGCTGCTGCCGCTGATGATGTATTCGTGGTATTTGGCATTCACGTCTTTGGGATCGTTGGCGGCGAAGTCGTAGTTGATTATCCTGCCGCTCCAATTGAGCAAGCTGAGCAGGTAGCCATAGGTGATGGTGGTGGAATCTTCACCCAGGATAAGCTTGCTTTGCTGGCTCATCAGCGCCTGCTTCAACTCGTATTCCAGGCGCAGCGAATCCAGCACGGAAAGCTCCTTGCGCAGAGAGTCGATGGATACCGTCGCTTTCTTGTTGTAGGATTGCAGCTCAGTGATCTTGCGCGCCGTATTGCCATACATCACCAGAAAAATGGCCAGGATCAGAATCAGCAGGCCGGCCAGAACGAGAGAATTGCGCGTGCTGTTGCTCATCGTCCCACCTCAAGGCCCAAAGTCGCCAGGTCGGCGTCCACCTGTCCGCGCACCGGATGGTCCGGATACTTGGCCAGCAACTCGTTGTAGAGTTTCTGATGCCTGGTTCTGCTCCGGGCAATGTCGATCCTCGCCGCAAGCAGGACTCCCCAGGGATAATGCCTGTCCACGGTCCGCACCAAGGGATCCACAGCCTCGATGGCTTCGGTGTATTTACCCTGCAGATATAGCTGATTGGCCAAATGCCAGCGGACAATGGGTATCAGCCTGCCCCCCTCATATTTCTCCAGATAATTGTAGCCCAAGGTGACGCAATTGTCCCTCTGTCCGGCATTGATCGCGCTTACAAACGCGTTGTAGTCCGTGAGGGCCTCGCCTGTCGTTTGCAACTGCCAATCCGAAAGTGTGGGCATAAACTTGACGGCAATGGGCGGCAATGGCTTTACTACGGTGGTTTGGGACTGTTGGTAAGCGGGATTCTGGTGGATGACCGGAGCGTTTGCCGGCGGCGCTTCCTCCACCGCTTGTTCTTGTTCGAGGCGGTTTTTGTTCAGGATCTCCGCCATTTCCGCCTCGATCGCGCCAACCCAGTCCACTTCGGGGAGGTCGGACGAGATCTCGAAATTCCACACGGCGGTGTCATGGATCCGGGAAGCGGTAACTTTCTTGATCCGGCTATTGGGCAGGGCTTCCGCGAAATCGATCACGTAGCGCCGGTTGGTCGTAGTGCCGGTGATCAAGAGCTTCGTCCCTTCCATCTTGAAGTTGGTGAGCCAGCTCACCGGTTTGGTTTGAAACAGGCGGTTTAAGGTGTCCAGGACTTCCGACCAGGGGTTTTTGCCCTTCAGGACTGTGCGCACGGCCGCTATATTCTCGTCAAACTGCCGCATTTCAGTGCGCATCCTGTTCAATTCCTCCGCTTCCACCTTGAGCACCGCGAGTTCGTAATCCAGCCTGCGCTTCTCCTCCTTGGCTTTCGTATAGCGTTTGAAGCCGGTCAGATAAGTGCTGGTGGCCATGAATGTGAGGGCAAACACGGCGAAAGCCAGAAGAATTCCATGCCAGGCGATTTTCAGCGGCTTCTGCGCCAGAATGAGGTTTTTGGGCAGGAAGTTGCTGGGCGTGAAGCGTTGCTCATCCGGAAACAGGGCTTTGTAGGCCAGGGCTATGGGCAGGGCAAACTGCGCCAGATGCGTTGGGTCGAACAGATCCGCTTTGGATTTGTCGTAGCCCAAGTGGGGATAGTTGAGCAGGGTTGTGGTTCCCGCATCGTTTTGATTGAAATGATCCACCAGCAATTGGGAGGACAGATCGCCGCAGATAACGGTCTGGTTGGGTTCCGCCTGCTGAACGTTGTCCAGCGCGAGAGTGACCCTGGAAACGATCATCTCCGGATCAGGCAGGTCCTGGGAGATATTCAGGGGATAGATATCAACCAGTTCACCCTTGTCAAAGAGGAAAGCTTTGCGGTAGTCCGCACCCAGATACACCAATAAAACACGCTGATTGTCGTCGAGATGGTAGATGCGGTAATAATCGGCCAGGGCAATGTCGTTGGCATCGGCCAATTGGAAATAGAGGTGTTTCCGGTTCTTCCTGGCGTAATAACCGAGTTGGTTGAGCAATAGGTTGGCGCCGTTGTGCAGCCAGCATTGAACATTGCCGCCGATGTTGACCACGGAAGTCTGCCAATCTCCGTCTCTGAACTGCCTGGGTGTCAAATGAGTGCGAACGAGCTTCTTCGTCTCTGCCTTATTCTGTGGTATGGAAGAAGTACGGATAATGTTATCTTCGTTTACATTGAGCGATATGACCCCGCTGGGATCATGCATGAACCTGAGCAGATTGTCCCAGGGATCGATTTTCAGAGGCGAGGAATAGTCTTTTTCAAAATCGTTGATCTGGATATCGCCATTAGACGGTGTCGGGTGGGTCGAGGGAGCGGCGGTCAAATCGGCAAAATGGTCGTGATTCCCATAGAGCGGTCTTTCCAGTTCCATGCCCTGGATATCGGTCAGATAAGCCTGCGAAAGCTCACGCACCAGAGTGACCAGTTTTATGGTCTTTCCGTCTTCCAATATACCATAGGCAACCTTTGGATGTTTTTTCATTTCACACCTTGCGCCCGTCATCTAACGGGTGTCGATCAAATCAGGTCATCGATATCAACTGATACATACGCTTTTTGTTATTGGCATAATTCATGGCTGTTTTATTGGTGATCAGCCCTTTTCGAAACAGTTCATGCAGGTCTTGTTCCAAAGTGCACATTCCATAACGTTTGCCTTCCACCATCATCTGGTAGATCTCGCCGATATTCTTGTTGCGGATGGCTGCCTGCACGCTGGGATCAACGGACAGGATCTCGCGGGTCATGATAAGTTTGTTGTCAACGGATGGTATCAACTTCTGCGAGATAATCACGCTCAACACGTCAGCCAGGCGGTTCCGGATGCGCTCTTGCTCTTCGGAGGGAAATTCCGCCACGATGCGGTGAATGCTGTCGATGGCCGAGCTGGTGTGCAGGGTGGTGAAAGCCTTATGACCGCTGTCGGTGATCTCCAGTACGGTGGAGATCGTGTTGGGATCGCGCATCTCACCCACCATGATGATGTCCGGATCCTGGCGCAGTGATTCGACCGCCCCATGAGAAAAGGACATCACATCGACACCGACTTCGCGATGGCGGATCAGGCAGAGCTGGGATTCATGGATGAATTCGATGGGATTGCCGATGATCACGATGTGCCCGTGATTGTCACGGTTGTTCATATCGATGATCGCGTCGAGGGTAGTGCTTTTACCGCTGCCGGTAATACCCGTGACCAGGATCAGGCCTGTCTTTTCAAACTGCAGATTCAGCCTCTCCACAATTGGCTGCGGCATCCGCAGCTGTTGCATGGAATATACGAAGTCGTTGATCCTGCGGAAGTTTATGCAGAGGTAACCGCGGTCCAGATAGCAGGTGCCGCGGAACCGGGTCTTATCTTCTCCTTCTCCATTTGAGGCCGAGAAATCCAGGACAAAGTTATTGAACAGCTTCTGCTTCTGCATCGGACTCAGCCAGCTGCTGATGATCGCGGTGGTCTCCAGCTTGGAATACTCGCCCAACGAGGTTAGCGGCATTTTGTTGCCAAAGATTCTCATCCAAACATGGCCTCTGCTGCCAGGCGCCCCAAAGTCGATATCGGAGGCTTGATTCTGCTTCGTGGCGACCAGCCAGCGGCCCAACAACTCCCTGGCTTCGGAAACCCATTGGGGCATCTGCTGCAGCAGGTTGTCCACAGACAGACACAGCTCTATGCCGCTCAGGCCATTGTCGATCCGGGAATGCAGTTCTTCCTTATAACTCAGAGGCATTCGCTTTCTCGTTCGCCCTGGAAGTGGCGGGTAAGATCGCTTTCACCAAACGGGCGATCGTCCTGTGCCATTTCAGATGCAGGCAGTTGATCAAGTTGATCATATAACGTTTTGTGAGGGTTTCGTCCTGATAGGAAAAATACTCGATCAGGTGCTTACGGCTGAAATGGCGGAGTTGGACGGCATCCTGGGCAACCAGATAAGTGTTCAGGGAACTGGCATTTACAAACGCGTCCTCGCCCCAGAAATCGCCTTCTTCCAAGCTTTCCACAGCTACGTTGTTGTAGTAAACCAGCAGCTTGCCTTGTTCCACCCAGACCATCGAACCGCTGTCATCATAGACGGGAACAACATCACCGAGCTGGTAGCTTCTGATCTTTCCGACCATCCGGAAATCCCATTGCTGATCGGGAGTAAAGCCACGCAGGAGGGTTTGTCCGATGTTCTTGGCCATCACGGATTCGCTATTTGATTGGCGGTTATCTGCAGATTCGGCGGCGGTCATTGCCTGCAGCAAGTCTGTTTCAACAACAGGTTTGCCCAGGCACCAATCAGCTCCATTATTGAGGGCTTCCTGAACCAATTCCCCATCTGTGGACTCACCCACGGCGATTATGGCAGCTTGCGGTTGCAGCCGGTGAAATTGGGGAAGAACACTAATTCCTTCCCTTCCCGGCCAACCCATATCCAAAATGATCAGGTCGAAGTTTTGCGCTTGAACCTTTACCAACGCATCGGGATAACCCTCGGAGAAGACTACGCTGTAATCCCTGGCTCCCAAAAAAGCGCCGATGCTTTGCCAACAATCCTTTTCCGAATCTACAATTAGAGCGTTCTTGAGCATTGGCATCTCCTGTACAAGATATGGAAAACTGCCTCCCACTCAGGGCCTGGCTGCCAGTCCTCAATCTGTATCGGTTCCGGAAACTTCGGAACACAGCCGGGGACGGCTTCAGTTTTCTTTATACTTAGGTCAATTCAAACATCGGTAACCGGGCCAGTTCATCAATCCCTGATGTACTTGATATTGGCGGGATTGATGATCTGATTATATATTCCCATCATCTCGGTATCGCTCAGAGTACGGTTATACAGCCCGATCTCATCCAGCAAGCCAAACATGTATTTGTAATCCGCGGGATTGAAAGTTCCGCCTTTCAGGTCTCGCCTGCCGATGCTGTATCCATAGTTTGTGGGCATTGCGGAATAAGGCCAGCCGTTGTAATTGGTCCCCACCAGCACTCCGTTCACGTATCCTTTCACAACGCCTCTGTTGTATGTCATGCCCAGGAAGATCCAGGCGTCCTTGTTGTGCGGCCATTCTCCTGAGGGAGTGAAAGGCGCGGTTACGGTTACCTGGTTGTATAGGTTGTTTACAGCCGTGAAATAGATATACCCGTTTTCGTAGTAGATGCCGCAGCTGGGCTTCAGGCGTAAATTCCGGCCGGGATGATAGACCCCGTTCACATCCGTGTATGCCGTTGTGCCATCATAGGGATCGGAGGCCATCCAGACAACCGTCGCACTGGTTTGCCCCTTCCTGATCTTGGCAAAGGAGATCATGCTGAAATTGGAGCTTACCACCATTGAGGAATGTCCGGCATTATCGATGAACCCCCCGCCGCTTTCGAAGCTGGCGCATTTCCAGCCGTTGGCACCCTGGCCATTGGGCCGGGTGCTGATATTGCCCAGAGGCGAGGGCCAGCCGTCGTTGTGATTGGGCGTGGAGTCCCAGGCATATTCCCAATTCACCGATGGATTGAACTGCGGTTGGTCAAACTGCAGGAAGAAGCAATTGGGCGTGCCGACGATCGCAATCAAGGGGAAGTTAAACGCAATCTCGGCGTTGTAAGACGATTGGTGGCCCATCAGATTGCCGCGCACGTAGGTTCGGGCCCGGTACCTGCTGGCGGAATACGCGAAGTCGTATTTGATGCTGTCGATCACGCAGTCCTGGATATTGAAATTGTTGTAATGTTCGGTCCAGTACCAGACAGAATCCGGGCTGGCCTGCATTCCCAGCGCAACCGAGTTTCTGACCGCGGTGCGCAAGGCATAGTCGCTTACGCCTTCGATCTGTTTCAGAAGCATGTTCTGGCTGATTATATCAGGTAAATCCAACATTTTATGCTGGATGGAGATCATGATCCCAGCGTATAGCGTGGACATCAGGAGAACAAGCAGCAGGATACTTCTACCCATTGATTACCTCCTTATGCTCCCTGCATGTAGGTGTTCATCAGAAAACACTTCACCTGGATCCTGTTAACCAGATCAGGTGCTCCCGTAGGTGTGGATGTGCGCGAGAACGACAACCACAGCTCAGCGGCCCGCACCTTTTCCTTTTCTGTTGTCAGGGCGTCAAACTTGTCATAATACTTGAAAGTCAATCCGTGGACCCAGAATATATAGCCCAGATCCTCCAAGGGCACTCCATTTTGCCGAATGACCAATGTCTTGCCCAATGGTGAAGGCAGTGTGGAGAGTTTGATCGATATCGTGACCGGGATCAGCTGCATGCTGTCGGTCTCGTAGTTCCAATAGGTATTGAAAACCAAGCTGTCCGTTGTGGCATACACCACGGTGTTATCGGGCAGAAATCCCACACCTGCCAAAGCGATGACCTTATTCAGTTTCACCGCCGCCTGGTCTATGTGGGCGGTCATTTCCTTCATGAACAAGTAGCGGTCTCCGGATTCCTGCATGCGGTACTGAAAAGTGATCAGCATCAGCAGCAGCAAACTGCCGATGATCACTGAGCCGATGATATCCAGGATGATACTCATATCAGATATTCAGGTTGGTTTTGGTATACACGCGCTGCATGAGTACGGGGTTTTTCAGGCCTGTGGTGCTGGTCCGCACCAGTACCCGCACGTAGATGTTGTTGGTCACCGGGGTTGTTAGGGGTATGCCGAGTGAATCGCAGTCCACTGCGGAGATCTGCGCGGTCCACACTCCCCCGGTATGAGGTAAATTGTAGGTCCGGGTGGTTGTATAAGTGGTTTTGATCTGGGCAAACTTCAGCTGTTTGCTGAACAGCTTGGAGTCCACTTCATCCAGAATGGAGTGGCTGAGATGGCTGGCCTGCATATACGTGCTGGCATTGATCAGCAGGTCGTTCTGCTCCAGCATGGTACGGTTCATGAGCAGCACCACGGTGGAAAAAAGCACCACTGCCAGCACTGCCACAAACATTTCAAAATAGCTCATTTAATCCTCCGAGGTCGCGAACAAAACTTCCGACATATCGGTCAAACCTTGGCGGATGCGGTCGATCCCGCTTTTACGCATGGAGAGCATGCCATGTTTTTCAGCCAGGGTGCGGATGCGTTCTTCGTCGATATCCGATCCGGACCGCACGATCTCGTTGCGGATCTCCGGATAGAAGAAGAGCGCTTCGGCGATGTTGATGCGCCCGGAATATCCGTGGTGGCATTTGGGGCAGCCCACTGCTTCGAAGACCTGGCCGCTTTCCAGCTCTTCCCTGGTCAAACCCAGCTGTATCGCCGCTTCCCAGTGTTCTTTGTCCAGGGGTTTGCGGCAGCGTGTGCAGAGTTTGCGCACCAGACGCTGGGCGATGATGATATTGATCGAATAGGCCAGCAGGAAAGGCTCGATGCCCATCTTATAAAGCCTGGTAATGGCGCTGGGGGCATCGTTGGTATGCAGGGTCGTGAAGGTCAGGTGCCCCGTGTTGGCAAGTTTGATGGCGATGTCAGCCGTGATGCGGTCCCGTATCTCGCCCACCATCACCACATCCGGGTCATGGCGCAGAATGCTGCGCAGGGCCTGCTCGAAATCCATCTTGTGGCTGATCTTGAGTTGCCTGGCGCCCCGGATCACATATTCCACCGGATCCTCGCAGGTAAGCACGTTGATCGAGGGTTTCATCACCTGGTGCAGCGCGGCCATCAGAGTGGTGCTTTTTCCGCTCCCAGTGGGGCCTGTGAGGATCACGATCCCCTTGGGCGTGTTGATGGATCTCAAAAACTCGTCTTTGGCCTGAGCCTGGAACCCGAGTTTGTGAAAGTCCGAGATCACCTTACGGTCGTCGACCACGCGGATGGTGATGCTTTCAAAGCGGCGTTCGTATTCCGGCGAAACGAGAGGCAGGATTGACACCCGGAACCGGATCAGATGCTCGTCGATCATCCTTTGGGCATAGCCGTCCTGGGCCGTATCGCGTTCAAACCTGTCCACGCCGATGCTCCTGTCCTTAACCACTGCCGCCAGAGCTTCCGGCGGAGTGTTTTCCTGGCGAAGCCAGATCTGCAGCTTGCCATCGATCCGGAAATAGATCTCCACCGCCCGTTTATCCTGTGGGATGATATGGATGTCGCTGGCGTTGCTGCGCACCGCGTCGATCAGGGCTCCCTCAAAGAGATTCACCAGCAGGCTTTTGTTGATCTCTTCGTCCAGGGCTTGTTCGCTGAGCTCGGGTAGCGCTTCCTCCACATCCAGGATCACATTGCGGTTTTCTTCCAGAAGGGTCAGGAATTCGTTCTTGTGCGGCGAAATCCGCTCGATCAATTCCTCGAGGGTATTCAGCCGGCACCAATAAACGTCGATCCGCTTGTAAGGCGTTTGTTTGGCGATTTCCTGGATCAGTTTGTGGGTGGGGTCGCTCGCCAGCACCTTGAGGGCGTCCCGGCAATCAACGCTATTGCGGCAAAATGGCAGTATCTTGTTGTAAAGCAGCTTATTCTTCAGATCCTCGGGGAATTTCTTCAGAGCTTCGCGGTTGTAGTTCAGTTCCTTAGCGCCCACCTTGTCTAGTTCCACTGTGAATTCCTTGAAAGAATAGAACCGGGAGAGATGCTCATACACACGGTCGTGCTGGATCAGAAAATCGCTTTCCAGCATGCGCGCAAGGGCGCTGGGGGTGGAATCGCCAAACTCCCCGCAGCGTTTGTAGGCCTTGTCCACAATCTCCGGAGTGATGCCGGCCTTCTCTACAAGGTAGGACGCGAACTTATTGCCAATCGCCATCTTATATGCCTACATGGTGGGCGGCGAGATGTTGGCGATCTCCGCCGAAACCAGGGTCAGGAACGTAATGGCGGCCGCCACGAACAGCCAGACGATGGATTGGATCAGTTCGATCAGGTTGGCCATGCGGTAGGTGGTTTCCGCCTGGTAAAAATTGGCGATCTGTTGCGAGGATGTGAGCAGGTTTCCCGTTTCCTGACCGCTTTTCAGCCTGGTCATGGAGGTCTTGGTAAAGACCCCCGTGGCCTCCATGGCAGTCACAAAAGCCTCGCCTTCCTTGAGCATGAGCGGAATGGTGATCTGCTTAATGCGGTCTTCCATCCAGGCGCTGCGGCAGGCTTCCGCTGCGATCTTGATGGTCTCGATGTTGTCGCCGGCTCCCGAATAGATGGTGCCGAACACCCGGAAGTAGATCTCGATGCTCATCTTGTGGATCAGGGGACCCAGAATCGGGATCCTCACCAGGTTGCGGTCGCGCCAGATGCGGCCTTTGGGTGTGGACCACCATCTCCAGAGGACGAAAACGATAAGCGAGAAGATGATCAGGATGATCCACCAGGTATGCCCCAGCCATTCGCTGAAATTGATCGTGGCTTTGGTAAGCGGCGGTGTTTCCATATCATACTTGGTAAACAGGGATGCAGTGGCGGGAAAGATCGCCAGCACATAGTAGGCAAAGGCGGCAATGGTCGCGATTATGGTTATCAGGGGCGAGAGCAGGGCTTTGCGGACCATCTTTTTGATCTCCACGTCGCGTTCGATGAACACCGCCGTGGCGTCGAAGATCTCCGCCATGTTGCCGCTGCGCGTAGCCAAACCCAGCATGTAGGCGGGAAAGCGCCCGAAGATCCGGGAGAATTGCATGAACACTTCGCGCCCCTCAGCTCCGGCTTTCAGCTGGGACTCGATCTGATAGAGCGTTTCCTTCATCGCGTGGTTGGTCTGCTCTTCCGCCAGCATCTCCAGGATCTTGCCAAAGTTCATCTTGTCCCGCAGCATGTTGGCGCTGAGGCGGATGAACATCAGAATGTCCGGAATGCCAGGACGGAGACCGAAATCGAAGAGGACCGAGCTGATCTTGTAGTTGGCATAGCCCATGCGTTGCAAGGCCGCGGCGACGTCTTCCTTGCTGAATGCGGCTTGCCTGCCCGTGGATGGAGCGCGTCCGGGGACTATTACTTTGTACAGGAAATCGCGCTTCTTTTCGAGCTTGGTGATGCTGATGTTGTAGCGGGAACGCAGACCCTCCGCGTACTTGCGTGCTTCACGGGCGCTGAAAACAGTGAATGTGCCCTGGACGGGCTTGCCTTCGCTGTTGGTACCCTTGAACCGATACTCCAGAATCATGAGTTACATCGCTTGTTGCAACTCCCCAAGCTGTTTGCCTGTTAGCTCTGAAGTGTTATCCCCATAATCTCCAGAACCACAAGTTTTAGGACGTCTTTAAGAAACAAACCGTCATTAAACGGTCTGACACTCTATCCTATACAACTCCTGAGGGAAAAGCATCCAAGAATGACCCGGAGGCCATTCTTGGATGATAACAA
>DAHVPC010000005.1 GCA_027318475.1 Candidatus Cloacimonadota bacterium
ACCCATCGCGCAGGCTAAGATCCATTACAATACAGGCGGGGCCTGGCAGGAAATGCCCTTCACCAGCCAGCAGGACAGCGACTATTTCTTCCAGCTGCCGGAACTGCCGTTGGGGGCGCAGCTGAGCTATTACTTCGAGGCCGCCGATGCCCAGGGCAACACAGGTTTGCTGCCTTCCACGGCGCCGCAAGATTGCTATTCCTTCCAGATCCTGCCCACTCCGGAGACCAGGTTGCTGATCGCCTATTCCGGCAGCCAGGATTACCAGAACAATGAGTTACCGTATTATGAAAACCTGCTGAACCTGCTGGATGTGGAATACGATGTCTACAACTGGGAGGAATACCCCTCCTACCGTATCCCGCTGCAATACGACGCCATTCTGTGCTACGCCTCGACGGGCAGCTACAGCACCAAAGCGGATACCCTCAGCCTGGCCCTCATGCAATATCTGAACAGCGGAACCACCGATGCCCCCAAGAACGCCTTCTTTTCCTCAGACGGCTGGGCTTTTTCGCAAGGCGGCCATCCCAATTCCAGCCTCATGAAAAAGCTGCTGGAGGCCTATTTCCGCACGGATTACGTCGCCACCGGATTTGGCGGAGGGACCAACGGACTCGCCGGTCCGGATGTTTTCACGTACCAAAACGGTACGATCCTGTGCCGCGACGCTTCCCCGATCGGCGATTCCGGCTTCGAGTACCCGGTCTATGCCAACAGCCCGGATTGCATCTTCCGCCTCACTGCCTGCCCGGATTGGTACGCCGGCGAGGTGCAGTATCCGGAGCTCGGATCCGTGAACGCCTTCACTTTCGAAGACGGACCAGTGGACGGCCAGGCCTATCTCCACGACGGCGTTTGCGCCACCGCGCTCGAATTGCCCATCTACAAGGCTTTCTACTTCAGCTTCGATTTCTCGCAATTGACTGAGTTTACCCATCGCTACACGCTGATGCAGGATCTGCTGAATTGGTTCGGGATCACAGGCGTAGCAGTTTCCGACGGTCTGGCACCGGTTCCGGCGACGCGGATCACGGGCGTCTATCCCAATCCCTTCCGTAATTGCGCGCGCATCGACTTTACTCTGGAGAAAGAAACGCCGGCGCAGCTGGAAGTATTCAATCTGCGCGGCCAGAAGGTGAAAACCCTGGCCGATGCTGATCTGACAGGCGGAATCCAGCAAACCATCTGGGATGGCTGCGACGAACGCGGAATCCCGGTTTCCAGCGGGATTTATCTACTGCGTCTGCGAACTCCTGAGGCCAGCGTATCACGCCGCACAATGCTGCTCAAATAGACTATAAACCGCATCTGGCCAGGCTTTGAAGCCAGGCCGAGGAGAACGTATATGATACGCTGCCTGTTGATCGGCATCGCACTATTGTCTTTAACCGCTCTCTGCGCCCAGCCTTGGGAGCAGGACAACTCCGTCTTCAATCCCAGCGGCGTACCCAGCCTCAGCTTTTCCCAACCCCGTTTCGCCGACCTCGATGGCGATCTGGACTACGATTTCCTCATGGGAAACACCAATTCCCAGCCGGTTTACATCGAAAACACCGGCAGCGCTGGAACGCCCGATTTCGCCATCGGCGATGATATAACAGCATTGGTACCTTATCTGGCGGCGGAAATGGGTGTGTGCCGGGATCTGGATGCGGACGGCGATCTGGATCTGGTCACAGGCGGCTATACCGGCTTGCACCTGTTCCTAAACTCCGGGAGTTCCGCCAATCCAGTGTACAACACGGAAGCGGGCGGTTACTTTGCCGGCTTGAACGTGGGCTCCAATCCCGTGCCAGATCTGGCCGATGTGGATGCTGACGGAGACCTGGACCTGGTGGTTGGACTCAGCGAGAACGGCTCAGTCCTGCTATACACAAACACCGGCACTGCCAATGCCGGCCTATTCAGCCAGGCGGCGATGCAGCTGA
The DNA here is from genome assembly GCA_027318475.1 of Candidatus Cloacimonadota bacterium. Lineage (GTDB taxonomy): Bacteria > Cloacimonadota > Cloacimonadia > Cloacimonadales > Cloacimonadaceae > Syntrophosphaera. The sequence goes on from DAHVPC010000005.1 coordinate 1,932, forward strand.
TTGGCGATGTGGGGCTTTATGCCTATCCGGTGTTTCGTGATTTCGACGGCGATGGCGATCAGGATATCCTCGCGGGACGGGACTCGCACGGCTTCATCTATTACCAGAATGTGGGCACGCCTGCTGTGGGAGCTTGGGAACCGAACAATGCCCTGTTCTCTGGCCTTGGCATGGATTCGTACTGGAATTCTCCCGATCTGGTGGACCTGAACAACGACGGACTTTTCGATCTCGTATTTGGCACCGCCTCCGGTCCCTTGCTCTACTATGTGAACACCGGGACTGCCACAGCTCCGGTTTGGCAAGCCAACACAACGCTCTTTGGCGGCGTTCTGGACGTCGGCGGAGCCAGCAGTCCGGTGTTTTTTGACTTCGATGCTGACGGCGACCTCGATCTGATCAGCGGCAGCCAGTTGGGCAACATCAAATTCTTCCGCAACACGGGCAATCAGTATGGACCGGCCTGGGTGGAAGACAGCGCTTACTTTTCCACCATCGACCATTCCATCTACGCAGCGGTGGCCATCGGCGACGTGAATGGGGACAATTTGCCGGACGCGATAATCGGCGACCTGAACGGCGGCTTGTTTTTCCACCGCAACACCGGATTCGGATTCATGGAAGAGGCTGGAGTTCTACCCGCCATTGCCTTGGGAGGCTGGTCTGTGCCGCGCCTTCTGGACATGGACTTCGACGGGGATCTGGATTTGGCAGCGGGCAATGAAGCCGGTAATCTGCGCTACTACGCCAATCAGGGCACAGCGCAAACACCCAACTGGGTCGAGGTCGCGGGATACTTTGGCGCTATAGACGTAGGCTCCGACTGCTCGCCCTGTTTCGGCGACATCGATGGGGACGGCGATTGGGACCTCCTGGCCGGTAACATCTCCGGAAACCTGCAATGCTACTTACGGCAGGGTTTGGGCTGGACCGCCAACACCACGTTGTTCAGCGGCATTTCCACAGATCAAAACGCGGCTCCGGCGCTTGTCGATCTGGACCACGACGGCGACCTCGACCTGGTTCTGGGCGACTACGACGGCACCTTCAGTTACTGGCGCAACCAGCAATACTCCGCCGACACGCTCAATCCGCCTTTGAACCTGCAGGCGGTGATCGGAGAAGATGTTACGCTGACCTGGGATGCTCCGGCGGCAGGCTACTCCTCACCTTTCGAGCATTACAACGTTTATCTGGACGGAGCCCCTGTGTCCACTACTGACGGCCAAACCTGGGTTTTTACCGATCTACAGCCAGGTGTGACCTATCAGGCGGGCGTCACAGCCCAATACATCGCGGGTGAGTCTGTGCCAGCGGTTGTGGACATTCTGGTCACATCCAGTGACGACGCCCTCCAGATCCCTTTGGATCTGCAGATTTGGCCCAATCCCTGCAATCCCTCCACCACCATATCCTTCAGCCTGGAATCCAGCTCTCCGGTGGCTATGGATATATTTAATCTGCGCGGCCAGAAAGTGCGCTCTTTGGTGGAAGGTTCTTTGCCGGGAGGCTCTTATCAGGTGGTGTGGGATGGCCGCGATTCACATGGAGAGACGTGCTCCAGCGGCGTTTACCTGGCACGCCTGACAACGCCGGGCCAGCATGCCGCACGGAAGTTGGTATTAATGAAGTAAGGTCTGGTAGAGCGCGCTGGCTGGACATTTCTCAAGCCCTTCTTGCACGGCCTCCACACTACTCCAGCCTTTTTTTTGCATCTCTGGCGTAATTTTACTTGCTAAAAATCCCAGCCCGATTATCTTGGTTAGTAAATGCACACTAACCCAGAGGATGGATAATGGAACTCACCAAGAGGCAAGAGGATATAGTCCAAGCGGCGATCTCGCTAATCGCGCGGGAAGGTTATAAACACCTGACGACCAAGAATCTGGCCCGGGAACTGCAGCTTACAGAGGCCGCGCTCTACCGGCATTTTACCAATAAGAACGACCTGATCACCAAGATCCTGGAGCACTTTAGCGAGATCTCCTGCGCAGTTTTACAACAGATCAAGGATGCCAGGCTGGACCCTCTGGAACGCGTGCACCGCTTCGTGCTCAACCGGTATGAGCTGTTCTCTGCCAATCCAGACCTGGCGCAGGTGATGTTTTCCGAGGAACTATTCCGCTACGATCCCGCATTTGCCGGCCAGATGCAGAGCATCATGCAGATGCACCGCAAAGCAGTTGTGGGATATTTGCGCCAAGCCCGGAAGCAAGGCCAGATCGTTGAATCCAGCCAGCCGGAGGAATTGTTCCGCATCATAGTGGGCTCGATGCGCATGCTGGTTTCGCAGTGGAATCTGAGCGGGCAATCCTTCAACCTGGTGGCCGAAGGCGAAAAACTCTGGCGCACCATCCGGAATCTGATCCTGGTTGCCCAGCCAGGCCGCGCTTGAGAAATGGCCAATTCAGACTAGATAAATTATTAAACATATAATAAGGAGCGAAGTTGAAACGACAGATCATTACCATCGACCCCCTCAAATGCACCGGCTGCGGCAACTGCATCACCGGTTGCCCTGAGGGCGCCATCCAACTCATCGACGGCAAAGCCAGGCTGGTCAGCGATCTCTTTTGCGACGGCCTGGGTGCTTGCATCGGGACTTGTCCTGTGGACGCGATCTCGATTGAAGAGCGCGAGGCCGAACCTTACAGTGAGGCCTTGGTGCTGGCCAACATCATCCCCCAAGGGGAAAACACCCTCAAAGCCCATCTGAAACACCTGAAGGACCACGGCGAAACCACTTATCTCACCCAAGCCCTGGAAATCCTGAAAGCCAAAGGCTTCGACATCGAAGAACTGACCCGCGAGGAAACCATGGCTTGCGGCTGCTCGGGAACCCACGCCCGGAAGATCGAGAAGCCAGCGGCAACGCCTGCCGCGCCAGTTGCGCCGGCTCCCCCAATCCAGGCCCAGCCTGCCAAAACGGAATCCGAACTCCGCCAGTGGCCGGTCCAACTGCACTTGCTGAATCCCGCCGCGGATTACTTTGAAAACGCCGACCTGCTCATCTCAGCCGACTGCGTTCCCTACGCCTTTGGCGACTTCCAGCGCCGCTTTCTCAAAGGCCGCATCGTGATCACTTTCTGCCCCAAGCTGGATTCAGACATCGAGCGCTACATCGATAAACTATCCCAAATCTTCGCCTTGCATCCCATCCGCAGCGTCACGATCGTCCGCATGGAAGTGCCCTGTTGCGGCGGCACCGAAGTCATAATCCAGAAGGCAATGGAAAGAGCGGAGAAGCGGATTCCCCTGCAAACCCACGTGATTTCAGTGGAAGGCGGTATTTTGAAAACTACTGGGCTCTTGCAAAGCCGCACCTGGAAAGACATTCCGCCGGTTCTCGACGCGCCGGGCAAACTGGGCGTGAAGGTTTACGACGCTCCGGAAGCCGAAATCGTGTATATGACGCTGGAACCGGGCGCTGTGATCGCTCCCCACATCACGCCCGTCAACGTAGCTTTCTATGTGCTGGAAGGCACCGCGACGATCTCCGTCGGCGACGAAAAACAGTCCTTTGCCCCCGACACTGTCATCGACAGCCCCAAAGACATTCCGCACGCGGTCTACAACGAAAGCGAAAAACCGCTGCGGCTTCTGGTCATGAAATTACCCAAACCATAAACATATAGAGGAGAAGAACCATGAGCATGTTCTGTTACCAATGCCAAGAAACATCCCGCAACCTCGGCTGCACCATGCGCGGAGTCTGCGGCAAATCCCCCGAACTCTGCCACCTGCTGGATCTTTCCATCCACGCGATGAAAGGCCTGGCCTACGTTTCCGCCAAGCTGCTGGGCAAGGGCGTCTATCATTCCGAAGACGCGCTGGTAATGATGGGCGGGCTTTTCCGCACCATCACCAACGCCAATTGGGACGAAGAGCAGATCAAAACCACCATCACCAACATTATGAACCTTCGCGACCAACGCAAGGCCGAGCTCTGCGCCCTGATCGGCGATGAATGCAAGGCCTGTCCGGAAGCAGTCACCTTCACGGTGAAGCCTGAAGACTACGAAGAATTCGGCAAGAAAGTCGGCGTCCTGGCCACCGATAACGAAGATGTGCGTTCCCTGCGCGAGACCATCATTTATGGCATCAAAGGCATCTCCGCTTATGGCGAACACGCCTGGATGCTGGGCTATACCGACGACGACGTGAACAAATTCGTGATGGAAGGCCTGGCGGCCACCATCGACGATTCCCTCAGCGCGGAGCAACTGACCGCCCTGGTGGTCAAGACAGGCGAGTACGCGGTGAAAGTGATGGCGCTGCTGGATCAGGCCAACACCGAAACCTACGGAGTCCCCGAACCAACAGTCGTGAACCTTGGCGTGGGCAAGAATCCCGGCATCCTGGTCAGCGGCCATGACCTCAAGGATTTTGAGGAACTGCTGCAGCAGACCGAAGGGAGCGGCATCGACATCTACACCCACAGCGAGATGCTGCCCGCGAACTATTACCCCGCCTTCAAGAAGTACAAACACTTCCACGGCAACTACGGCTCCTCCTGGTGGCACCAGCTGGAGGACTTCGAAAGCTTCAACGGCCCGATCCTGATGACCACCAACTGCATCGTGCCGCTGCGCAAGGAACAGACCTATCTGGACCGTTTCTTCACCACGGGCATGACCGGCTATCCAGGCGCCGTGCACATTCCGGAACGCCAACCCGGCAAACAGAAAGACTTCAGCGCCCTCATCGCCAAAGCCAAAACCTGCCAGCCGCCTAAAGAACTGGAAACCGGCACCATCACCGGCGGCTTTAACCACCGCACCGTTTTGGCCCTGGCCGACAAGATCGTCGATGCCGTCAAAGCCGGAGCCATCAAGAAATTCGTGGTGATGGCTGGTTGTGATGGACGCATGCCCAGCCGCAAGTATTTCACCGAAGTCGCGGAAAAACTCCCGCAAGACGCCGTGATCCTCACTGCTGGCTGTGCCAAGTACCGCTACATCAAGGAAAACCTGGGCGACATCGGCGGCATTCCGCGCGTTCTAGATGCAGGCCAGTGCAACGATTCCTACTCCCTGGCCGTGATCGCCCTCAAACTGAAGGAAGCCTTCGGCCTGGACGATGTGAACAAGTTGCCCCTGGATTTCGCCATCGCCTGGTACGAGCAGAAAGCCGTGGCCGTGCTTCTGGCGCTGCTTTCCCTGGGCTTCAAGAACGTCCGCATCGGGCCGACCCTGCCCGGATTCCTCTCACCGAACGTCGCCAAGGTCATCATCGACACCTTCGGCTTGCAACAAACCACCGCAGCCGATGCCGACGTGGCCGCCATTATGGCTTGATTCCAAAATCTCCCAAACCCATAACTGAAGCGGGATCCGGCGTGATCCCGCTTCATCTTTCCCGATCCAGGATGCATTCAGAGGCTCATCGCGGGAAAAACATGGCTTGATCAGATCCTGCAACGGATCTAAGAAAGTGCTTTCCAAACCGATCGTTTCATATCTTGACAAAAACCACACTTCCCAACCGCTAGGTAACACATCATCACAGGATTCGAGGTGAAAGATATGAAAAACAACTTCAGGTTCTATTTGTCTCTGTTATTGATTGCCGCAGCGTGCTCTGGCTTGCAGGCACGCCATTTGGCAGCTGGTTTGAGCGTGGGATTCGCCCTGCCCTACACCGATTTTGTCCAGGAGCCGGATCGGCATCCCGCTGTCGGAGCAACTTTCGAACTGGGAATCGGAAATAGCCTTGATATAACTGCCTCACCGTATTTTACAGGGATATCCGGGAACAACACAGACTCCCTGCCCTTGGGAACATATGACGCTTCAATGGCGGGTTTGAACCTTGCGCTGGTGTATAAGCCAGAAGAAAAGGGCGCGCTGAGATTCAAGTCTGGCCTGATCGACAGGATATCACCATACGCTGCTTTGGGATTGGGCGCGATGTATTACAACACGGAAGGGGAAATATCCTCTCAGCCGTTTGAACACAGCCAGACAACCTTCGTTTTACCCAGCTTGGGAGCGGGAATCGCGGTGCTTTTCCAACGGGGATTGGAAGCGGAGGCTGGGTTCGTTTACGTGTATCCTTGGGACGACGCCATCGATAACCGCCCTCAGAACAACCTCAACGATAGTTTCCTGATGCCTGCGCTGACTCTGAAGTATCGCTTCGACTTGCGTTGACCGGTTGCAGCGGCCGCCAGCAACGGAAGCATCTGCATTAACGATCCCAGGTTTCGATTGGCTGCCGTCACGTATAGTTCACAGATTCCATTTAATCCTGAAAATTTTTCCGGGTTCCTTCTAGCCGTCCTGAGGGACATCTGTCAATCACTTCTTAATCAAGCCTTAATCAAGCGTTAATAATAGACGCTTGATTAAGGCTTGATTAAGACTTGATTAAGGCTAATCCCCCAGGGCCAGGAATCTGAGGCCAGGCAGAAAGGCGGAATTTCCAAGAATTTCCAGGAATTCCCGGGGCTTAGCCGCTTACAAAGAAATCAACCCTAGATGCTATACCTTACCCACTTAGATTGATAAAGAACCAAAAAAAGCGGGATTTCTAACATCCCGCTTTTCCAATCGCATGTTTCCCAGTTTTTTACAGCATGTGCTAAGCGCAGCCGAACCGGGCTTATTATATCTTACTGCCGCGTATCAAATGGCCTGGATAAACCGGAATCTGAACCCTTGGCACCTGCCGGGATCTGCGATTGCAGGCCGGTGTTCAGCCGCCAGCAGAGATTCAGGTCCGTGGGAGCCACTATGTTATCGAGGTTGAAATCCGCGTTCCGGTAGCCGCTCAGCCCGGTCTGGACCCGCCAATACAGGTTGAGGTCGCTGGGGCTCACCGATCCGTCGTGGTCGGCGTCTCCGGAATACATGGCTAGGACGCCCGGCTCGACCAGCTTGACTCCGGTCGAGTTGCCGCCCCAAACGGAATCCACCGCCGAGAGGTCGATTAGCGGAGCGCTTACCGGCACCAGGGAGAAGGTTTGGGAAACGGCAGACATGATGCCCAGGTGGTTTCTGTGCTGGACGAGCAGGAAATAGTTGGTTTGGCCGGTGTAATCGAAAGCGAGGGTCGTGTTGCCATTCAGACCGGCGATGGAGCCGTCACTGAGCAGAAACGCGCTTTGCGCCTGCTCGTTAGCTCCTGTGGATGTGGCCCGCAACTGCACATAAACCCAGTCCACAATGTAGCGCGGCGAAACGTCCGGAAGGGCGGCCACGCTGTGATTCGCGTCGTAAGGCGAGACCAGGGGCAGCACGGATGTGAGGGCGTGGTTCATGGAGCCGCCGCTGACGTAGGGTCCTTGGAGGAAGGCCTTGCCCCGGAAGAAGATATCTGTGGCGTCGACCGTAACCGCTACTGTGTCGAAATTGATGGCATTGCCGTCGTCAACGATGAAGGTCAGATTCTCGCTGCCGATCCAGTCTGTTGTGGCTGTGAAGGTCACGTTCAATCCGTCGATGTTTGCCACAATATTAGTATTGCCGCCCACAGTGAGAGTGATGGGATTGCCGTCGGCGTCGTTCACGTAGGGGTCGAAATCCACCACCAGGCTTCCGTTCATGTCGAAGTGGAATTCATCAGGAAGAACAATGGTGGGAGGGTTGTTGCCGCTGCCGCTGAGCGATATGTAAAGAGTTGGATTGGCAGTGTCGTTGCTCGTGATGGTGAGGTTGCCATTGTAGGCGATTCCCTGGCTGGGTGCAAAGGTGAGGTCGAAGGTCTGGCTGGATTGGGCCGGGACCGTGAAGCCAAGGGTGTTGCGGGTGCCTTTGGCAGAGGCAGCCACGGTATAGCCCTCAGGAGTGCTGATGTTTCCGGTCAGGGTGGCGTTGCCAGTGTTTTGGATGGTGAATTGCTGAACGCTGCTGGCGCCGACATTCAGAACTCCGTATGAGAGGGAAGAGGGCGTGACCGCGATTTGCGGCTCAAATTGGAAAGTCAGGCGGACATTGGGCCGATAAACGGAAACAGAACCTCCGGTAAACACAGTGGTCTGATCAGCAGTATTGTTCCTGACATAGCGGTAACCGTTTGTGACAGATGAATACCTGATAGTTCCGGTGTTTGATGCAGACGATACCAGACTAAAAGCAGTGTCTATTACGATGTTATCGGTTCCGTTCCAAGTGAAAGGAGTTGCCAAAGTCAACATATCATAACCACCAGGTGCGGGGATATAGGAAGTTGTGCTGAAAACTGTCACCATACCAGCGCTGGTCTGCCAGCTGCTCACATTCGACGCAGTCGTGTGCTTCATGCGAACGATGAAGTTTGGCAGAGTCAGAGAAGGCTGGCTTACAATGTAGAATCCCATATGAGTGATTTTAACGGGACCATAAATACCCCCAGCGTTCAATTCATCTTTGGTATAAACGGACTGACCGTGCAAACTTTGACGGCCGAGATTGATCGGGCATGGTTGATTGGTAGGTGTGGCGGAGGTTCCGCTACCGATGTTGACCGAAATATAAGAGATGGGCGTTGCCTGCACCGTAGAAGTGGGATCGGACTCGCCGCCGCTGTAGACTGCAGTCAGGTAGTAAGAATAGGTTGTGCCATTAACAACAGCGTTGTCGTCGTAACTGAGTCCGGTTGCTGTGGTGAGATAAACGCTGTTCCGAAAGACCTTGTATCCGGTGGGGGATCCGCTGACCGGTGCTTGCCAGGTGAGGTGTACAACTCCATTTCCTGCTGTCGCGGCCAGGTTTTGGGGCGGGTTGTAAACGCTGGGGACTGTATGAGGGGGAAAGATGATATGGTCTACATAGGCGCAATCAGTTCCAGAACTGACGGAACTGTCTTTGGAATAAGTCCATTTGAAAGTGCGGGTTCCTGAGTTTACGGCGTATGACTGCGCGGTCCAGGATCCCGCTCCAGACCAGGATCCTTGCTGCACGTCGTCAATGTAAAAGCGCAGATAATCATAGCCGGATTCGGAGGATACCTTCTGGTAGAAGGAGATGTTGCCGGAAGAATTGATGTTCAGGGTCACGCTCATGGTTGAAGTCTGGCTATGGGTAATGGCGCCGGATTTGGCGGCATAGGTTCCGGTGTATTTATCGGCGGATTGTACAACCCAAGGCAGAGTTCCGCTCTGGGTCCAGGGGTAGAGGGTAAAGTTCCCAGTCTCGAATCCCTCATTTGGAGGAGCTAAGAGAGTGATACTGATGGTGCTGGTGGCGGTGTTGCTGGAGTTGTCGGTGGCGATGGCCTTGATTTCGTGCGAGCCGCCGCTGTAACCCACGGTGTTCCAACTCCAGCTGTACGGAGATGATGTGTCTGTAGATTTCAAAACGCTGTCAATATAGAAAGCCACGCTGGTGATGGTGCCGTCCGGATCCGAGGCTGTGGCATTGACCGTAATTATGCTGCCAAGATCGTGGATAGAGCCATTAACGGGACTGGTGACCTGGCATAAAGGTAACGTAGGATTCAGCAGGTTCAATGCAGAATTGGCGTTGATCAAACCGTAACCAGTATAGCGGTCCCAACCAGCACCGCCGTCCAAGGTCATATCAGTAGCGCTGTTGACTAGCACAGTGCGCAGTTGGGCAGGGGTTAACGAGGGATCGCGCGACAGGACCAATGCCGCAACACCCGCGGCATACGGTGTGGCGCAGGATGTGCCGTTAAACCACATGTAGTAGTCCGTGGTTGAGTAGCCGATTGTACCAACCAGGTCTGTGGCCGGTAAAATCGTTGGAGCCATTACATCCACTGCTTCTTTGGCGTCCCGGACCGCGGTCCCATAATTGGAGCCCCACCAGTATTCCCCATCCGAGGAAGTGGTGCTTTTGCGTTGGCCGGTCGGGCTGGACGCGCCCACGCTGATCACGGCGGTATGGTTGGAAGGATAAGCGATTGTCGACGCGTTGCTGTTGGCAGTGGCGGCAAAGATGGCTACGCCGGCATTGTAGGCATAATAAAGCGCTGCGTCCGTTGTGGGCGAAGATCCTTCCGCGGTTCCGCCTTCAGCGCCCAGGCTCATGCTGATTACATCTGCATTGTTGTCCGCTGCATGGGTAATCGCGTTCTCGATCGCTGTAAAATACATGTCTCCGGCGGAATCTGCCACCTTGAGCGGCATCACGCTACAGCCTCCAGCGATGCCCGCCACGCCCAAAGCGTTGTTGGCACGGCCCGCTGCGACTCCGGAACAGGAAGTTCCGTGGCCGGGATCGGCGCTGTTGTCCATCGGGTTGCTGTCGTTGTCGCCATAGTCGTAACCCGCAACCAGCCGTAAATCGGGATGGGAGGTGTCCACACCGGTGTCGATGACAGCGATGACGATGCTGGCAGAACCGTAGCCTTGGGACTGATCCCAGGCCAGTTGCGCATCGGAATCAAAACCGATGGTGCCCACGCCAGGCCCGGTATGTCCTCCAGACTGGTACACAGGCAATTGCGCGGTGTTGTTGTGTCCCCAGTTGTTGGCGTAATAGGTGTCGTTGGGAACGGCTGTAGTGTAGGCGTAATATTCTGGAATGGCTGTTTCGATGTAGCGGTTGGCCTTGAATGAGGCAATGGCTTGCTCCACGCTGGCCCGGCCATCCAATTTGATCAGAAACCAGCGGTCCCAGCCCGTCTTTTCCGCCCAGGCGGTGTCTTTGACCTGGCGATGGGCACGGATTACCTTCTGGCCGCCGTTTACGCGCATCAGTTGGTCCAGTTCGTTGATCCCGAAGCCAGCCGTTTCGGCGTATAGCCCCAGGGGCAGATTGCTTCTGCTTTCGGCAGCAGCGGTTAGTTTCACTTTTATCAGGTCCGGCGCGAAGGCTGGCCTGTTTGTTCCGATGCCAAATCTGGCATCGGCCATTAATATGGCGCTCAAAGCAATTACAATCAGGATAAGCGTGCATTTACGCATGGCGATTCTCCTTATGTTACTAAAAGTCATTTATCCCATAGTGGAATATCTGTCAATGATTAAATATTGACCTGGAGTCATGTGGCTAGACGAGAGTGGCTTTTCGCGCCTGAGGTTGTTTCAACGGATTTCACTGGCTCAGCTCAGACCCAGAAAATCACATAAAGCCAGTTAAGGATGAACAATACCGCGAACAAACCAAGCAGCAGCCTGCGTTCCCAGGTTGCGGCGTCCAAAACAAGGCCGCGCATGCAAAACAGGACTGCACTTTGTTGAACCACCAGTCCGATTGAAAAGAGGAGCATCAGGGGATTATAGAGCAAGCCCTGGAAAATCCGTCCATGAATCAAGGCCAGAAATGCGCGGGTCAATCCGCAAGTGGGGCAATTGATTCCGGTGAGGGTTCTCAGCCAGCAGAAGCCGAAATCCTCTTCCAGCCAGGCATGCAGGCCAAGGTAGAGGATGAAAAAGGCGTAGAGAAGAAAAACCGGCAGTTTGCCGGCAGGATAACGGTCCTGAAGTTTCACGAAGCGGAGGCGCATGAGGCTTGTGAGGAACAGGTCAGGCGAGTTTCAGCAGCGGCTTGGCTTAGAACAAAGAAGAACCCGCAGCTTGCATGATCCCTGCCGAAAACACGAAGGCAATAATACCCGCCAAAATTCCCAGGCCATTGAGGCATACTGCCACAATGCCCAAGATCCTGCCAGTGTTGGTATTATCCCGACCAGCGGGATCCATGATTCCAGCATTCATCTTTTTCAGGTCTTCGTTGCCGAAGATCCAGGCCAGCAGGCCGAACAGTCCGCAGGAAACCAGGCCAACGATGCCAAAAACCAGGATCAGGGTTCCCCGGTGGGGTTGCATCGCTGGATACTGTGGCGGATAGGGAGGATAAGACTGGTGGGGAGGATTGGGAGGATTTGCTTGATAGTCCATTGCTGGCTCCTTAGTGTTAAAACCGGACAGAGGCTGAAGAAAACCTCTGTCCGGTCAGGGATTATGTACTGTAAATTACATGGGCAGCATGCCGCTGATCAGGAAGCAAGCGGCGAAGGAAATGATGGCGTAAAGTTCTGGATACACGCCCAGGATGAGGGTGTTCGAGAATACATCGTTGCCGTTGCCGATGCTTTCGATGCCGTTGGCGACTATGCGCGCTTGCCAGTAGGCGGAGATCAGGTTCACGATCCCGGAGATGAGGCCGGCGCCGAAGATTGCGGCGGCGGTGATCATCGAGATCTGGGGATTGATATGCGCCTTGAGGATAAAGAACGCGCCGAATCCATAAAGCCCCTGCGTTCCAGGCATGGCGGAAAGGATCATGCAGTTGGCAAAGATGTCGTCGCGCTTTTTCATGGCGGCCACGGTGGCGCTGCCACCGATAACCGTTCCCCAAGCTGATCCGACGCCGGAAAGGGCGACCATGAAGAAGATCCCGATCCAGGCCAGGATATAGGCAGGGGTGCCTCCACCGACTGCGTTGGTTACTGCTGCTGAGAGAATATAAGGCATTTTACCTCCAGGTTTATTTTGTTACTTCTTGTTTCCGAAAGGTTTGTATTCCAAGCCGGGTCCGCTGAACCCGGCGTTTTTGAAAAACTCCACAAAGGTGAGACGTAAGGAATGGACGAAGCCGGACAACGCGCCCAGCGCGATGTTCAGCGCGTGGCCAAAGACCATGAAGACGAAGAAAATGACCGGTCCGATAATCTTGATCCCCAACATCTGTTGGCCGATGGAGTTGATCACAAAGCCCAGAATCGCGCTGGAAACCCCCAGGGCGAAGAGCCGGATGTAGGAAAGGATGTCGCCGAAGAAGCCCGTCACAACGTTGTACAGCAGCCAAAGTCCGCCCAGGACGTTTTTGATGGGGTTCTTCCCAGGGGAATTGAACAACAGCAATAGCGCCAGGCCAGCCCACATCACATATTTGACGTAGGGCTTGAGCGCGCTGATATCGGCGTTCAACAAACCGGCTCCCAGTACGGAAAGCGAAAGCAGGAACAGGAAGGTGCCCAGGGGGGCCAGGAAGTAGTTCAGGCCGGATTGCCGGGCTTGCTTGACCGCGCTGACCATTACTCCGTAGAGGATCTGGATCACGCCCAGAAGCAGGGCGAAGTTGAATATCTGGTCATTGTTGCGGATGATGATGGAATCATCCAGGACGGTGTTCTTGAGGTCGTAACCCAAAGCCGAACCCATCACCCAACCCATGATGATGGAAGAGATGCCAAAGAGCACGACCAGAAGCATGACGCTGCGCATGGCGGGATTCTTGGCCTTTTTCCGCAAGAAGAGGCCAAGCAGGATGAAGACTACGCCATAGGCCATGTCGGCATTGCAAAATCCGAAGAACAGCATGAAGAAGGGCGCGAAGAAAGGCGTGAGATCAAACTCGTTGTAATAGGGCAGCATATACATGCGGCTGATCGGCTCGAAAAGTCTGGCGAATTTGCCGTTCCGCAGGCTGATGGGGGGATTTTCCTCAAGCGTGGCGTCGCTGGCGAAGTGGATGACGTCATGTTCCTGCAGGAACTGCTTCAGGTCCGCCTCCAGACGGTTCGGGATCCAGCCGCTGAGAACCTTCAAATGGTCCTCCGCTTCGCTGGCTCCTTGCAGGGTGGCTTCTTCATACTCGCAGGACTGGCTCAGATCGCGGATCTCCGCCTCGAAGATCTCGATTCCAATTGGAGCGGTATTGTGCAGATACTCGTCGATATCCTTGATCTCGGAATCGGTGTCCCGGAGCTGCTTTTCCAATTCCTGCAGAGTGTGGTGGTGGAAGCTGAAGGTGTCGGCTTCCAGTACGGGTGAGCCGTTATCGTGGAAGACCACGAAATAGAGAATGCCATTGACTTCATTGATGATCTCGAGCGCGTAGTTCTCTTTCCATTCCTGCTTGAAGTGGTTTTTGAGGCAGGTGTGGAAATCCACACGGACGCCCTGGCTTTCGATCAAGGTTTCCAGTCCGTAATCGAAGTGGCCCCATGGCTCGAGGTCGTGGATCTGCTTCTTGAGGATCTCCACGCGGCGTAGCAATTTGTCGCGTTCTTCGCGGGCTTCCCTGACCTTGTTCAAGAGCATTTTGGGAGTCAGGCTGGTAGAACTTTTCGGGGCTTCCGATTGCAGTTTCTTGAGGAACTTCACGCTCTCGCTGTACTCCGCGATCAGCTCCATATTGCGCACCAAAGATTCGGTTTTGGCCTCGGTGCTCCTGATCAAGTGGACCATGCCCAGCTTCTGCAGGCCGCTTAAAAAATCCTCATAGTCCATATGATAGAGGACGAAAGTGTACTTGCGCATCTTCTCGATCATGCGGTGGCCTCTTGATTCAAGCGGTTTTTCAGGATTTTTTGCCCGGCTTTGGAGAGGTTCTCTTCATCTTCCAGAAAACGTTTGATCTTCAGGATGGAATCCTCATAGGCGGGGATCTGGACCTTCTCGTAGAGGTTCACTTTTTGGGTGGTCTTTTTGCGCACATGCTCCAGGATCTGCATCTTTCGGAAGAAGAAATCGCGCTCGATCTGCAGCGTGGCCAGGCTTTTCACCAGAACGGTCCCGTCCAGAAACCAGGATGGCGCGCTAAAGAGGTCGTAGTCCTTGATCTCGTAGTCGATTTCGCCCAATACCGGCACTTGCACGCCCGCGATCTTGCGGGTCAGGATCTCCACCTTGCGGATCTGGACGAGGCTGGGGTCGAATTCCGCCCACAGCTTCATGAACTGGTCCAATTCCTGGGTGCCTGCAATGATGCGCTGGTCCAGTTCGTGCGCCTTATCCCGGGCGCGCTTCACTTCCAGGCGCAGCGCAGATTCCTTGTTCTTCAAGGTGGGCAGGGCCTTCAGCCGGATCTTGAGCTGCTTCTCCAGCTGGATCTGCGAGATCTTGTTATACTGGAATTTTGTGATCATGCCTTTTTCCAGTAGAGTTGCATGAATTCGTCCTTGATAGCCACTTCTTCCCGCGTAAAATACTTTTGGAAGAGCGCCCAGGTCGTATCCAGCATCTGGTCGGTATCCACATTCACGTCGATGGCCAGGATCTGCTCGGCATAGTCGCGGGCGAATTTCAAGGTCCGCTCGTCATAGTCGGAAAGGTCGAAGCCGTTTTCCATCTTGGTTTTGGCGTTCACGGCGTCGGAATTGAGGCGCACCGAGGCGGACATCACCTGCGGATGGTCGGCCCGGGTGCGTTTGCCCATCACTTTGGTCTTCAAACGCGAGAGGGAACGGGCGGGGTCGATGATGACCTTGCCGATGTCGGTATCGCGGCGCAGATACAGCTGGCCTTCCGTGATGTAACCCGTGTTGTCGGGAATGGCGTGGGTGATGTCGCCGCCGGAGATGGTGGTCACGGCGATGATGGTGATGGAACCGCCTTCGGGGAATTGCACGGCTTTCTCATAGATCTTGGCAAGGTCCGAATAGAGCGATCCGGGCATGGAATCCTTGGAGGGGATTTGGTCCATGCGGTTGGAAACTATGGACAGGGCGTCGCAATAGAGCGTCACGTCGGTGAGCAGCACCAGCACGGATTCGTTTTTCTCGATGGCGAAGTACTCCGCGGCGGCCAATGCCATGTTGGGCACCAGCAAACGTTCCACGGGCGGGTCGTCGGTCGTGTTCACGAAAGAGATGATCTTATCGATCACGCCGGCGCTTTCAAAGGTATTTTTGTAATAGAGGTAATCGTCGTTGGAAAGCCCCATGCCGCCCAGAATGATCTTGTCGGCTTTGGTACGCAGGGCCACGGTCGCCATCACCTGGTTGTAGGGTTGGTCCGGATCGGCGAAGAAAGGTATCTTCTGGCCGGTGACCAAAGTATTGTTAAGGTCGATGCCGGCGATGCCGGTGGCTATGAGTTCAGACGGATCCTTGCGGCGCACCGGATTCACTGAAGGTCCGCCAATCTCTACTTCCTGGCCTTCGATCTCGGGTCCGCCATCGATCGGGTCGCCATAGGCATTGAAGAATCTACCGCCAAGTTGGTCGCTGACCTTGAGTGTGGGCGGTTTGCCGAAGAACACCAGTTCCGCGTCGGTGCCGATCCCTTCGGTTCCGGAAAAGATCTGCAGCGTCACGCTGTTGCCCATGATCTTCACCACTTGGGCCAGACGGCCGCTCACAGTGGCCAGTTCTTCATATCCGACTCCGGTCGCGGTGACCGTGCAGGTCGCTTTGGTGATCTGATTCAGTTTTGTATAGATCTTCTGAAATGCTGTGCCGGCCATTATTTCGCCCTCCTTTCCGCCACGATCGCCATCAATTGGGCCTCGTACTCCTTAAACTTCGCGTTCTGAAACTCCTGATAGTTCATTTGCCGCAGGCCGTTGATCAGCCTGGTGTAATAGGGCTGCAGTTCTTCGTAGTTGGCGAACACCAGCTCTTCCCGGCAGATCTTTAGCACCAGCTGCAGCATGTAGGCCTGGCGTTTGATCGGAGTGGATTTGTCCACGGGATCGAAGCCGTCCTGCACCAGGATGATGCGGTCCACGAGCTCGCTTTTCCAGAAGCGGGAATGGTAGTCCAGCGGAACGCCGTCGTCGCCCAGGATGTTGATCTGGTCCTTGGCTTCCTTGCCCCGCAGCAGCAGGTCCTTGGCGGTCAAAACATCGTGCACCCAACCCGGAGCGATATTGCCGTCCAGATACTCCTTCACCTCGTCGTATTCCAGATATTTGGAATAGGAATCGATGGGGTCGACGGCCGGGTAGCGTTTGCTGTCGGCGCGTTCCTGGGATAGCGAGTAGAAGCAGCGGGCGGCTTTTTTTGTGGATTCGGTGACCGGCTCCTTGAGGTTTCCGCCGGCTGGCGAAACCGCGCCGATAAAGGTGATCGAGCCTGGAGTGCCATTATTCAAAAACACGTAGCCAGCCCGGGAATAGAAATTGGAAATGATCGCCGGAAGGTCCATCGGAAAGGCGTCCGGACCTGGCAGCTCTTCCATGCGGTTGCTCATTTCGCGCAAGGCTTGGGCCCAGCGCGAAGTGGAATCCGCCAGCAGCAGCACTCTGAGGCCCATCGAGCGGTAATATTCGGCGATGGACATCGCGGTGTAAACCGAAGCCTCGCGGGCTGCGACCGGCATGTTGGAGGTGTTGCAGATGATGATCGTCCGTTCCATCAGTTTGCGTCCGGTGCGGGGATCGTCCAGTTCCGGGAACTCCACGAAGAGTTCCACGACCTCGTTGGCGCGTTCACCGCAAGCCGCGACGATGATCAGGTCGGCTTCCGCGTTTTGCGAAATGCTGTGCTGCAGCACGGTTTTTCCCGTTCCGAAAGGACCCGGGGTGAATCCGGTGCCGCCTTCTGCGATGGGGTTGAGGGTGTCGATCGTGCGTACGCCGGTCTCCATCATCTTGAAGGGACGCGGCTTTGAGGCATAAGCGCGGATGGGCAGTTTCACCGGCCAGTACTGGATCATGTTGAGCGGAAACTCCGCTCCCTCAGCGTTGGCAAGCACCGCGATGGTATCCGTGATCTGGAAATCACCCTCCGCAGCGATGCTCTTGATGCTGTATTGGCCTTCCATTTTGAACGGCACCATGATCTTGTGGTTGATCCAGTTTTCCGGCACCGAACCCAGCCAATCGCCGGCCTGGACTGCGTCTCCGGCTTTCGCCAAAGGCGTGAAATGCCAAACGCTGTGTTCATCGAGGGGATCAGTGTATTCGCCCCGGGTGAGGAACAGGCCGTCCATCTTGTTCAGGTCGTCCTGCAACCCGTCGTAGTTTTTGGAGAGCATTCCCGGACCCAGCTTCACTTCCAGCATGCGTTCGGTGAATTCCACCGTGCAGCCGGGTTGCAAACCGCGGGTGCTTTCAAAAACCTGCGTGTACGCTGTGTTGCCCGCGATCTTGATCACTTCGGCCATCAGTTTCACGCCATGCAGGTCGATGTAGCAGATCTCGTTTTGCGAGACCGGGCCGTCCACCTCCACATGCACCAGATTGCTGATGATACCTGTCACAATGCCTTTCGTCATATGCGCTACCTTCTATTTTTTGCTAATTGATTTAACGTTGAATTGGGGCGGGAAGGAAAAACTGTTGCTGAGGCTGTCCATGCTGTCGTGGAAGACCTCTTTGCCCAGGACCGGATCCATGCTCTGCCAGCGGTTCAGGATGCGCAGTTGCGCGTAATAGCCCAGGATGCGGTCGATGTTGAAGTAGTTAAAGAAGTTCTGGCTGTCGATCCATTTCCAGCGCAGGATGTCGTAGCCACGCTCGCGGTACAGGATGTTGTTCTGTTCCCAAATGCGCAGCAGGCTTTCAAAGAGTTCGCTTTCCTTGCCCAGTCCGAAATCCGCGGCGTGGCTCTGCGCCAGTTTGTCCACTATTTCGCCGCTGCCGACCAGGTATCTGGCGAAGGGGATGTTGTGCTGCCTGCCGTTGATGGCGATGAGTATGTTTTGCAGGTCCCGGTTGAAGGCGAACCAACTGCTCAGGAACTTGTTGCCCAGGTTGGAGCAATACTCGTAGGTGGCTTCCAGCAGTTTATGCTGGCTTTCCAGAAACGGAGGGAGTTCCTCGGCTTGGAAGATCTCCAGGCAGATCTTGTGCCAGGCATCCGGATAGGCTTGATAGTCTTTGGAGACGCGGATTCCCGGATCGCCAGCCCTGGCTTTGGCTTCGTCGGCATAGGTTTGCCAGAACCAGCGCGAACATTCGTCGATGGGGCGGTTGGCGGATTCGTTCTTGTAGATGACGCGCAGCAGGTCGTCCACATCAGAGGGCAGGCAAAGCAACAGCAGCAGCCTGAAATCCCCGGCGGTGAGCTGCTCCCTGGCCTGGGTCAGGAATTGCTGCGGAGTGATCGCCAGCTTCGCGTCGTCGATGCTCAGCGCCGGCAGGCCGCTTACAAAGTAGTAATACTGATTGCGCATGCCGGCTTTAGGATTTGAACAGGATCTGGTTGCTGCGGGGGCGGAGGTAGGATTTGAACAGATTGGCGAAGTCCTCGTCGCTGAAGCTCAATTTGTAGCTTCCGTCAGCCGGAGCTATGGCAAAGCCGTTTTTCATCTGCGGCGAAAATTCCACTTTCAACTGGCTGCCCGCGGAGTCCTTCAGCGAAGCCCGGAATGCCTGGTCCAGCTTGCCTTCCATGGCTTGCGAAATCGTTATCTTGCCTCCGGATTCCTTCCACGAGGAAACGATCTCCAGGATCAAGTTCTTCAGAAAGTCCGGGTCGCTGGATGCGGCTTGCAGCTTGCCGTCGAAAGCGGAATCCAGAAACACGTCCGTGAGTTTTTGCTTAACCGAGCTCAGCGTGTGCTGCGCTGCCAGCTTGAGGTCGGAATCGGTGTTTTTCGCCAGATCCCCGGCTTGCTTTTTTGCGTTCGCCAGCAGGGCTTCGGCATCGGTTTGCGCTTTCTGGACTATCTTCGCCGCTTCGGTTTTGGCCTGCTCCAGAATCTGCTCCGCTTCGGTTTTGGCTTTGTTGACGCCCTCTTCGTACACGCGTGTTAAAAGGTCCTGCAACTGATCGGTCATATCTTTCTCCAGGGTGATTTTAACTTTTGTCCCAAAATTTTGGAAGGATGATTTGTGTCAATATCTATGTGGCGGTTCAAACCATTAATCGGAAATCCGCCAAACAGAGCTCAGCGGCCTCAAGTTATCGCGGATAACACCGGAGTCCGGATCTACTTGGCTGATAAGCCCTGTATCTGGGGAAGAACGGGAAGCTGCAGAAAATCAATCCGTCTGGTCAGGCGGATTTTCCAGATCAAAAGCAGGGATTGGGCTCGGTGAGAGTAAAATGACTGGACAGGCATGCCGTGTCTGCAAAAATGCGGTCTAGGATCGGGAAACATCGGATACCGCCCGGCCGCAAGGAGATTCATATGAAGACCAACGCTGGAATACTGCTCGTTCTTTCGCTCTTCCTTCTGGCAAGTTGCGCCACGACATCCATCAACTATTGGGTCAACCGGCCAGCCGAGATCAATCTTCACGACTTCCCCCAGATAGCCATCGGCGACATCGAGACAGCATTTCCGGAAGTTCAGCACGCTTATGCCATCCGGGACGCCTTCACGATCAAGCTCATCCGCTCGGACTTCTTTGACGCGGTGTTGGACCGCCAGCACCTGGAGTCGCTGATGCAGGAGCATTACCTTGCCTGGAGCGGCCTGATGGACGAAGACAGCGCCTGGCAACTGGGACAGCTGCTGGGGGCTTCGGCTCTTGTCTATGGCAGCGTCACCCGGGACGAATACAGGGAGAACATCACGCAGCGCGAGTTCACCCGTAAAGACAAGCAAGGCAATGCCTATCCGGTGACGGAGTATGTGAGAAAAGGCGAGTACTTTCTGAGTGTCAGCGTGCGCGTGATCGACACCCAAACCTCTCGGATATTGGGTATCCGGGAATTGAGCGTCCGCAATTCCGGCCAGACCTCAGCCGAAAACGCCCAGCCGGAACTTATCGATATCGAGCCCCTCTATCGGCAGAGCGTGGAAGACCTGGCCGAACAATTCGTCCGTATGGTCGCTCCCTACAAGCAGGTGACCCAAGCCACATATGAACTGGATAAGACCTATCTGCCGGAAATGGCCCTGGCACGCAAACTGATCATCAACGGCAGTACCGGCCAGGCATTGGACATATTGTATGAGGCCACGCTGAAAAACGACATCCCAATCAAATCACTGGCCAAGGCTTATTACAACCTCGGGCTCCTGCAGACCTACATTGGAGATTTCGACAACGCTTTATGGAACCTCAACCAGGCCTTGAGTCTCAGGCCCAGCTCAAAGCGCTACTCCAACGCGATCCGGATCTGCCATGAGGAGCAGGATAAGGCAGCCAGGTTCCTGCAACAGACTGGTGAAGGGGATTAATCAATAGGCAAACACCACGCCGGATTGGGGAAAGACCCATTCCTCAGGTTTTGTGGAAACCGTGATGGCGCCCGCGCTTTTGGTGATGCGGGGGTATTTGTTCTGGCCGGAGAATACTGGTATGATCTCGATCCTGTCCAATGCCTCGGGATGGGAAAAATGGATCTTGACGCCGTGGGTTAGTTCAGTGATGAAAACGCTGAGTTGGTGCGAGGATTTGGGATACTGGGTCTGGGTGTCGATCCGGAAGCGGACTTCGCTGCCGACAAGCGCTGGCAAATCCGGATGCGAGCAGCGGATCTCCATGCAGGAATTGCGGAAATGGATCCGGGTGTCCAGTTTGAGTTCGTTCACGCGCACTGATGTGAGCAGAAACGAATCCTCCCCCAGGTTGAAATTACCGTCCATGAGCCAGCGGTACTCGACGTCCCGGCGTTTGAAGTAGGCTTTCAAAGCTTGTTCCGAAGTCGCGCAAGCAACCGTGAAAAAGTCGCTTTGTAAAATCTTGCTGAAGCTTAGCGAAGTAAAGGTGCGCCAATGCTGTTGGCTGTCGCATTCCTCGAAGCGGATGCTGTGATGGAAGTCCTTGCGGTAGAGGATCTCGCGGTCTTTGTTGAAGAAGAATACGCGCAGGATCTCGCGCGAAATCAGTTCCCCCATTTCCTCGCTGTCGATCCTTTGCGCGATGGCGGACTGGATGATCTGGCTGAGCTTGGAATTGGAATAGTCGCTGGAAACGAAATCCCGCCGGGCCATAGGCGCGCTGGTCACTAGGCGGCGGCTTTCGTAATAATGGCGTTTGGCGCGGCGCCCCACCTGGCAGAGCAGCTCATAGGCCGAACCATGGTATCTGGCCGTGAGGCTCTCCGCCCGCAGTTCCGGTTCCGCGTTGCCCAGCAGGATCACTTCATCGCCAAGGGCAGCCGCAGGCACAGCTGTGGCGTCTACACAAAGCAGGTCCATGCTCACTTTGCCGATCACCGGGCAGAGCTTGCCCCGCAAGGAAACCACACCACGGTTGGAAAGCAAAAAATCGTAGCCGTCGGCGTAACCGACCGGAATGATGGCGCAGCGGGTCTTCCGGGCCGCGGTCCAACTGAGGTTGTAGCCGACTCCGGCGCCTTTGGGTATGGTCTTGAGCTGCGCTACTGCCGATTTGAAGGTCATCACAGGCCGCAGTTCTATCTTGGCAGATTGGCCGGGATGGGTGTACACGCCGTAACTGAGAATGCCCAACCGGCAACAGTTGGCGCTTACGCCCAAACCATTGAGCAGCGCTGAACTATTGGCGATATGGGTGAGCGGCGCGGAGATCCGGTATTTATTCAGAATGCGCTGGAATTCCTGTTCCTGCCGTTTGCTGAACGCGGGATCGCTTTCGCTGGAGGCAAAATGGGAAAAAACCCCTTCTATTTCCAGACTGGGAAGATTGGAGCAGAAGGTCCACAGATCGGCGAATTCCTTCTCCAGCGAGCCGCTGCGATGCATGCCCGTATCCAGTTTGAGCTGGACCTTCTGGCGGATTTTACTCGCGGCAGCCAGGTCATTGAACCGTTCGGCCTGGGTTTTATCCGTAAGTGTGGGTACTAAAGAGTGCTCTACGATACCGGGAAGTTCGTTTTCCAAGGCGGGGGAAAGGATCATGACCGGCGCGGCGATCCCCTGGATGCGCAGGAGTTTTCCCTCTTCCAGATTGGCAACGCCCAAAGCCACCGCGCCCTCTGCCAATGCGGCCCGTCCGATCTCAGCGGCGCCGTGTCCATAGGCATCGGCTTTGACGATCTGGATGAAATTCTGCCCCGGCGCCAAAAAACCTTTCAGAGCCCTCAAATTGGCGCGGAAAGCGGCCAGATCGATCTCCACCCAGCTGCGTTCGCGGACTTTTTTTTGCGGCATCGAAAGCCTGCTAAAAGAACTTGGCTGCCAAATCGGCCAGTTTGGAGCGCTCGCCTTTGTCCAGAGTGATGTGCCCCACGATGTCTTCGTGCTTGAGTTTCTCCACAGCCACGGAAAGCCCGTTGCTTGTGGAATCCAGGTAGGGGATGTCGATCTGGTAGGGATCGCCGGTGAGGACGAGTTTGGTGTTTTCACCAGCCCTGGTGATGATGGTCTTCATCTCATGCGGGGAGAGGTTTTGCGCCTCGTCGATGATGATGAACTGATCAGGCAGGCTCCGTCCGCGGATATAAGTCAGCGGTTCGAGTTCCAGAAAGCCGTAGTCGATGAAATCCTCGATGCTGGGCTTGCGTTTAGACTTGTTGTTATCGGTGCGGATCTCCTCATGCAAAGAGAGCAGGATATCCATGTTGTCGTAGATGGGCTGCATCCAGGGATTGAATTTTTCGCTCTTGGTGCCGGGAAGGTAGCCCAGATCCTTGCCCAGCGGTGAGATCGGGCGCGAAATCACCAGACGGGAGTACTTGTTGTCCTCCATCACTTTTTGCAGCCCGGAGGCCATGGCCAGCAAGGTTTTTCCCGTACCGGCCTTGCCGGAAAGGCTCACCAGCTTGATCGTGTCGTCCAGAAGCAGGTCGAGCGCCATTTCCTGCTCGAAATTGCGCGCCTTGATGCCGAAAACTTCCTGCCCCAGATAGTTCTGCAGCGTGTATAGCGAATTGCTGGAAGCCAGGTAGCGCAGCGTGCGGATCTTCTCCGGCGCGGATTTGTCTATCAGGCGCAGGAACTGGTTGGGGCAAAGTTCGCCGTAGGTGTTGGGCAGGTATTTCTGTCCGCTGATCGCGCTCCACGCGTCGGATTCAAGTTCCCTAGACTCCCATCCGGTGTACATTTCCTCAAATTTGACCTGGTCGGTTTCGAAGTTCTCGGCGTTGAGGCCCACGGAGTCAGCTTTGATGCGCACATTGGCGTCTTTGGAGACCAGCGTTACCTCGTGATCGGGGTATTTTTGCTTGCAGTAAAGAGCAGTGCCGATGATCAGGTTGTCGTTGCGGTCCAGAAAGAAAAGTTGGGCGGCGGTGTCGGTCACTTCCTTGTTGACCGTCACCTGGATGATCCCGCCGTTATCCATCAGTACGCCATCCTGCAGACTGCCGCGGGAACGCAAGGAATCCAGAAAGCGTCCAATCTGGCGGGCGTTGCGGCTCTTTTCGTCCACGCCTTTTTTGAATTGGTCGATCTCCTCGATCACCACTATCGGTATCACCACGCGATGTTCCGCGAAGGATGAAAGGGACATGGGATTGTGGATGAGGACGTTTGTGTCCAGTACAAACAATCGTTTATCCATGCCTGAGAGCCCTTATTGGGGGTGGTTTTGGATGCGTTGGATGAGTTCCTTGTACTTGGGGAAATCGTCGGCCAGGGAAACACATTCCGCCATCTCGAAATCTGTGTAGGAAAACGCCGGCCACAAGGTGCAGCCGCAAAACGTAAAACCAGCCGGGCTGACCAATTCGGCAGCGAACCAGGTTTGGTTGGGGACGATGAACTGCGGAATCTGCCCAGCCTTCAGGTCTTTGCCCAGAACCACTGTTTCCAAGCCCTTCTGAGGCGTGAGCAAGTAGATATTCAGGGCAGTTCCATCGTAGAAATGCCACATTTCGTCGCATTTCACGCGGTGCCATTTACAAACCATCTCATGGGGAAGCAGATACAGGATCGAGGACCCGATCAGCCGTTTTTGGAAAACAACCTTGCCCTGGGCGTCTTTCAGGTCGCCGTTGATCAGGGATTGCCAGTTCCGTTTATAGAAACCGCCCTCAGGATGGGGCATCATGTTCAGTTTATCCAGATACAACCGGTATTCTTCCATATTTCTCTCATCGATACTAGATTTCGAACAAGGATTTGGGACTTTGGGATTGGCGTCAATGATTATTATTCCGGCCGACCGCAATCAGTATCAATAAACCAGTCCAGAAACCGGCTCCGGCTGCTTCTGGCCACCTGTCGCTCCCGCGATCATTGCGGGGTGATTGCGCGCTAAATGCGGGCTTTGCCCGCAATGAGCGCGCAATGACAGCGCAGTGGCAACGGGGGCCATGTGGTAAAATAATTCTTGTTGAAGTGACATTTCAGGGATGGAGAAAGAGGCAACGAATAGCAAAGTTGGAACCGGCCGCAACATCGAACACATGCACCGCACGAAAGGGGGCTTGGTGGGTTGGAAAAAGGCTGATAGAAAAATGGTGCTGAAGGGGGGACTCGAACCCCCATGACCTCATCGATCACTAGTCCCTGAAACTAGCGTGTATACCAATTTCACCACTTCAGCACTGTATATGGGGGCAAATTCCTGAAGGGGGGCGGATTGTCAAGATATTTGTGAGCTGACCTGGCAAAAACGGTTTACCGGACCAAGTCAAAAACGATTCTTCCCAACAGGAGCAGCAGGGCCAGGACGAAGATCGGGCGGATGAGTTTGTTGCCGTTGCGGATCACCAGTTTGGAGCCGATCAGGTTGCCCGCGATTCCGCATGCTGCTGCAGGCAGGGCAAGGGGGAAATACACTTTTCCGGCGATCAAAAAAGCTGCAAGGGCGGCGATGTTGGAAGCCAGATTGACCACTTTGGTGTTGCCATTCGCGACCACAAAATCGTAGTGCAGCAGCAGCGCGTAAACGAGGATCAGGAAAGTGCCGGTGCCAGGGCCGAAAAAACCATCGTAGAATCCGATCAGCAAGCCTGCCAGCGAACCCAGCAGCATCCGGACGCCAAGTTTAACCTGGCGGGACCGGTTATGATGCCCCAGATCCTTGCGCAAAAGGGTAATGGCTGCGATCACGGGGATGAGGAAAACCAGCAGGTAACGCAGGAAATCGCTGGAAACCAGCAACACAATGCGGGTGCCCAAAAACGAACCGATCAAGGCCAGGCCGGCGCTGCAGGCTGCCACGGGCAGGTCGATCATCTTCGCGTGGAAGTAGTTGGCGGTGCTGAAAACCGTTCCGCAGGCGGAGGAAAACTTGTTCGTAGCCAGCGCGGTGTGCATGGGTAATCCGGCCGCAACGTAGGCAGGTAAAGAGATCAGGCCGCCACCTCCGGCGATCGAATCGATCAAGCCCGCCAGAAAAATGAAGGGCAAAACGATCAGGTAATCAAACGGGGTCAAGGCTATGATCCCGTTCATGAATGGCGCCCCATCTTTCCGTTGCTCACAGTTCCGCCTTGAACTCCAGCTTGAGCGAATTGCGGATCTTCTCTCCGGGCCAGGAACTGCCTGAATAGTCGAGGCTGGCGGAGCTGAAGCTGTTCAGGCGGTAGATGGCGGAAACACTCCAATCGACCAGCAGCCCGGCGCGTTTCTCGGGCAGGAAATTCATGAATCCGCTGCCGGAACGCTGATTGTAGCGCAGCCCCAGGCTTCCGGAAATCCGGCCTTTTTTGCCCCAGACGTTGCGGTAACCGGGCAGGATACCCAAACCCCGCAACTGGTAAGCATCCCCTCCGCTCTGTTGGGCTCCGGATTCGGTGAAAGCTGAAAGATTCAGGGTCAGCAAACTGCTGGGGGTCAGGTTCCGCTGGACCAGCAGGCCCAGGTTCTGCCTCGTGATATCGGACATGTAGCGAGTGTCGGACTCCTTGTTGTGCTCGTATTTGAGGTTATAGTTGTTGCCTCCAAACTGCTTGAAATCCAGTTCGCCGCCGCGGATGAATTCCGTGTTGCGGGTTGAACTCTGGTAGCGGTTGTCCAAACTGCGGTCATATTGCAGGTTGAGATTGCCCAGGATACGGTTGGAGACTATATCCAGCCAAAGCGTCTGTGAGTAACTCTGCTTGCCGAAGATGGTGGTCGGGGCATTGAAAACGGTGCCGGGGTAGAAAAGGTAGCTCCGCCAGTCGTCCAAACCAGCGCCCTGTTCGTTGAGCAGCACCAGAACGTCCGAGTGGACTCTTTTCCAGGCGGGCAGGTAGTTTCCGGGCTTGAGGTAGAGGCTGAGTTGGGCGTTGATCTCGGTGCTGAGCTGGCCCTTATCGCTGGTAATGTAAACGTAATCGTAATCGCCGTCAGGGGTGTAAACGCCAGTGCTGTCGTAGAGCCCGAGCCCATTTCCGATGTAGTCCAGTTCCCGGATCTTAGGGTAAAACTCCGTTTGGTTGAGCTGATAATTGCCCATGAACATGATGGCTTGCTTGAAAAAACTGTGCGAGTTGCGGAAACTGATCAGATCATAGTTGCTGCGCGGAGCTTCGCCCTGCTTCTGCAGTTCGCGGTGTGTGAAATCCAGGCTGATCGAGTGGTTGAGAGTTGTGGTATTATGTTTCAGGGAATAGGTTTGGGATTTGGACTGCGATTCCCAGGTGGGATTTTTCAGTTCAGTGCTATCCAGAGCGAAGCTCAATTGCGAGAGGCTGACCTTGGCGTCGCCGATCGAAAGCTGTGGATTGACGCGTAGATACCGGTTTCCGGGCCAGAGACTGGACGCGGTGGAGTACTCCAGTGAATTGTAGTTGAGCAGTAGTTTGGCTTTCCACCAGCGTGAACTCCAGTCGGAACTCAGGTCATGGTACTGCAGCAGGCTGTTGGGCGTGTCCGGAGAATCGTAGTCCTGGGCGGAGAGCGTGGAACGCAGGCTCAGCGCGGGCAGCAGACCGCTTCCGGTCGATTGGGAAAGGAAGCGCAGGGCTCTCTGTCTGTAAAAACCTGCCACATCCTTGAAACGCAGCGCCAGCGAGGGATTCCAGCCGGTCCAGCGTTTGCTGCCTACAACCAGATCGAGCTGATACTGGCCCAGCGAATCGGCGGGATCCAGCAGGGCGAGGTCGTATTCCTGATCCAGAGCGCTGGATTGGGAAAACAGATAGCTCTGAGCCCACTTTTTTTCCGCGTCGATCCGGATGTAGCTTTCCCGTTCGGGCTCGCCGGACTTCCAAATGCCCCACGCAGCCAGGATTCCGCTGCGGTTGTCGCCGTCATCCAAGGGGGAAAAGGTGTTCTTGTCGTTAGTGGTGTAAATTCCCTCCGCTCCGAGCTCCAAGCCGGAATTCTCATAACGTAGGGACAGATCGGCATTGGCGCGTTTGACTGCCGGGACCAGCCTTTTCTGCGGCAGCCAGGCGCCCAATCCAGCTCCAGCGTAGCGGAATTTTCCGCTGGAGTATTCTTTATAATCCCCATTGCCCGTGCCCACGTAACTGAAGGTGACGTTGTAGGCGGCCAGGGAATCGCTACCGGTTTCGGCGTATTGGAAATATTGCGATCCATCGGGTTCGGTCACCAGTATGTAGTTTCCATCACCCGCGGCGACTTGGGTGACCCCGTTTCCCCAGACCAGACGGTCTCCTGCTGCACGCAGCGAATCCAGATCGGCGGGAGTGAAAGCAAAGAGCAGAGGATTGTCTCGCGAATCTGACTGCTGGATGAAGTGGTGAGCCACGGAAAACCCCGGCAGGATCTGGATCCGGGAGGATGTGAAGTAGGTGGTTTGGCGGTAGTAGTCGTCAGCGTATTGAACGTAGGCATTGATCAGGTTGGAAGAAACCACGAGGGTGCGGAACATCACGGAGCCGTCGGAATAATCGACGTAATAGTCCGTTCCCCGCTCGAGCAGGATTCCGTCCCGGTAGATTTGCTCGCTGCCCGCAATAATCAGGAAAGTGCTTTGAAAGTTGGTGGGATTCAGGTAGTAGGGACCCTGTTTGCCATCGATCACTGGTATGGAGAGGGTTGCCGGTTTTCCACCAGCAGCTGTGAATCCTGCCTGCGCGTAATGGCGGTCCCGATACCAGGCGTTGATGCCCTCGATGTTGGTCTGGTAGTTGATATAGCGGGTGTTCTCAAATCTCCATTCCAGGTCGCCCATGGCGATCTCGTATTGCCGCCCAAAGACGCGGATGAAGACCTTATCCAGGCTGCTGAGTTCCTTGGAATCGCCTTCGGGAGTCAGTTTGGACTGGCTGTCCGAAAGTTGTGCGGCGATGTTGACGTTGCTGGAAAGTTCGCCATTGAGGTTGACGAAAAGCGATTGTTTGAGGTCGAAGGCGGCATCGTCGGAGAAGGTGATGGCGAAGGTTTTGGAGCCTGAGATGAGCAGTTTGCCGCTATCGGCCAGCCAGGAACGCTGCCTCGGAGCCAGGGAACTGAAGAGGCTGTCCGAGGGCGCCAAAACCTCGTAACGGTAACGGCGAGCGGTTAGGTCCGGCGGGATCAGGATGCAGGAAACCTGGATGTAGCGGCTGTCCGGAACGCGCAATAGGTTCAGAATCCCTCTGTGGTAGTCTATGCTGTAATCCTGGCCTGCTACGAGCAGCAAGGAATCCGCGTAAACCGTCTCCGACCCGCTGATGATGGGGCTTGCGGAGATTTGGTATTCCGACTGCCCTGCCTCGATCTCCACCGCCTTGCTCAACACCAGGCTGGATGCTCCGGGCAGCGCTATGGCGCAGGTCAGCAGGGCTGAAAAGACGATGCAGAAAGGGAGGCGGCGCACACTTTAAACTCTATGGATCACGAAGGTGACCACGCCCCACACAAAGAACTCCAGTTCTTTATCCACGCGGATGGTGGGATAATCAGGGTTTTCCGCGCAGAGCAGATATCCCTCGTCATCGATCCGGAGCCGTTTCAAGGTGAGTTCGCCATCGTAGATCGCCACGATGATCTTGTTGTGGGTGGCATCCAAGGAGCGATCCACCACCAGCAGGTCCTCCGCGAAAATTCCCGCACCGGTCATTGAGTCGCCGCTCACCCGCATGAAAAAAGTCGAGGCGGGATGGTGGATCAGGTGTTCGGTCAGATCGAGCGACCCCTCGATATAGTCTGTGGCAGGAGAAGGAAATCCTGCCGGTACGCGCTGCCCCACCAAGGGACGGCTTAGCTTGATCCCTTCCTTGAAAGAATAGACCGCCTTGATCGTTCCGTCGCTCTTGAGTTTTTGGGGCATGGCCATTTACAACAACAGCCAACCGTAGCTGGGGCCACGGTTGACTGTCGTCAGATGAATGCTTATTTTATCCGGTCCAGGATGTCGCGGGCGCTTTTGCCGTAGGTGGCGTCGTTTTGGATGCGCGTCAGATCGGCCTTGGCCTCGGGGAATCTTTTCTTCATGTAATAGGCGTTTCCGCGTAAGAGGAACGCCGCTGTCTTGGAGGAGTCGAGGTTGATCGTCTGCGTGGCATAGGTGATGACGCGGTCCCAGTTCTTCTGCTGGTTGTAATAATTGGCGATGATCAGCGCCACGTCGGCGTTTTGGTCGTAGGTAAGGGATTTGTCGTAAAACTCGATCTTTTTAACATTGTTGCGCAGTTTGTCATAGTTACCGGCCATTACTCGATAAGCCAGGGCCAGCGCCGCGTTGTCCGGTCCGGTGGCCACGAATCTTTCCAGCACTTCGTTGGATTTCTGATAGTTGGCAATTTCGCGGTAGAAATCGGCAACGCGGGTGTACACGTCAGCCGACTTGCCAATTTCCAAAGCCCTGTCGTAATAAGTGGCGGCGGTGACCTTGTCGCCGTTGTCCTTGTAAGCTTGGGCCAGGATCAGATAGGCCCGGTAGTCCTGTGAAACATCCGCGTAATCTTTCAGCACTTGGTAGGCGCGGACTTCATCCTTGATCTTGTCTTTCAGGACGTGGTATTTGATGTTGAGGATCTCCTCGCTGCCCGGTTCATACTCCAGAACCTTGTCGTAGTATCCCAAAGCGCGTTCGTACTGGACCGCGTTTTCCGCGGTGACAGCCAGATTGCGGTACAGGGTGGACACATATGTATCCCGTTCGCTTGCCGGGATCGTAAGTGGAGTAAGGCTCTTATAGACATTGACGGCACTCTCATATTCGGTGAGGGCATCTCCGTAGAGGTTCAATTCGACGCTTTCCTTGGCCATGGTCATATAGGTGAGGGCGATGTTGAGCTGGATGCGCTCGATGTTCACGGCCACAGAATCGGTTTCCAGCGCGGTGGGCAAGGCTTCGTTGTAATAATCGCGAGCCTGGGCGAAAGCTGCCAGGGCAGCCTGATAATTTTCCTCTGAAAACGCCGTCGCACCACTATCGGCAGCTGCGCGGGCCAGTTCAAGTGGACTGGGTGGGATCACTACTTCCGGCTCCGGAATCTTCTTATTGGAACTGCAAGCCGCGATCAACAGCGTCAGCGCCAACAGCGCCAGCAGCAGATATCTGGTAATTTTCATCATTTACCTCCATAAATTGGTATTAAATCCATAACTCACAGCCCGGATTTCTGTCAACTGGAAAAGCTCGGACGGGCAAAACACGCCAGCGAAACGGAAATATTTTCTTTTCCGGGAAAATCTCATTATTGCTTGTGAAACAATAAGTTAGTTGCAATGCACTGAACCGGGGATGCCGCAGGAGCCTCAAACCCCCATAAAATCATCATTTTTTTGTTGACAGAATTTCCAGCCCCTGATTTTAATATACCTCGTGTTATCTCTTACTCTTTAAATACTGATTAAAGGAGGTAAAATGAGCAGAGATGATTTAATCAAAAAGATCGCAGGAGCAGCTGGAACTTCCCAAAAAGTAGCCGGTCTCGCACTTGCCGCCATGTTAGAAGGCATCACCCAGTCACTCAGAAAGGGTGAGAAAGTGTCCTTGGTCGGGTTTGGTTCCTTTACTGTCGCCCATCGCAAGGCGCGCAACGGTATCAATCCCAAGACCCGGAAAGCTCTGAAGATTCCAGCCCGCAAGGTTCCTGTATTCAAAGCAGGGAAGAAGCTGAAAGAAGCTGTCAAGGCTGGAAAAAAGTAAATCCTGATTTGACATCCTAAAAAAAGGCGGGACTAAACCTCCTGCCTTTTTTTCTGCCCGGACTTTTTCTGCGCATTACCTGCGCTGAAGCTTGGGGGCCGCCTTATGGCCACTCTAATGCCACCTTATGACCTCCCCCGGAATCAAGGAGAGGCCATAGGGAGACTGTCTTGAGGGGTGCGGGCCAAGCCCCAGGGTTTGTCATCATTGACCGGCGCGGCATTGAATTGCCAATAACAAGCCTGATCATGCCCGATTAACTGCTTGTGATAGTGAGGTGAACCTCTTTCGCAGCCAGAGGGCAGGACTGGCAAGGCTTGGTCCGGAGTGGGCAGAAAACTATTGACAAACAAGCTAGCGGAAATTTCCTGACCTTTCAAGAGATTATCACGCATCAAAGGGGAACTCATGAGATTAGCGATTGAAAAGAAGGAATTGGTTCAGCACATACAGCATTTGGCCGGGATAGTTTCCGCCAAATCCACTTCGCCGATTCTAACCAATTACCTGATCGAAGTTGACGCCAAGAAAGGCGAGGTCAAGATCACGGCCTCCGACCTGGAGATCACTGTGGACGTCCGTTTCAACGCCGCAGTCAGTGAAGGTGGGACCATTGCCGTGTCCGCCAGGCATTTTAACGAGATCATCATGCAAATGCCCGATGCCGTGATCGATCTGTGGAAAACCGAAGACCTGCTGATGATCCAGTGCAACAAGATCGACTTCAACATCCTTTGCGCCGACCACACGCTGTTCCCGATCCTGCCGGAACCGAAGCTGACCAACGCCACCACTGTGAACGCGGAAACCTTTGACCGCATGGTCAGCAAGACCTCCTTCGCGGTTTCCACGGATGTGAACCGTGCGGTGTTGACTGGCGTGTGCTGGAAGATCATGGAGAAAACCAATCTCATGGCTGCCACGGATGGCCGCAAAGTGGCGGAAATCGTGGTTCCCAACACCGCTCCGCTGCCTGCCGAAGACAACGCCGCCGGCGACGTCACGATCTTTCAGGACGCCTACGCGGACCAGATCATGGAAAAAGTGATCCCGGTCAAGACGCTCAATTTCCTGCAGAAGATCTACGATCCATCCATCAAGGATATGAAGATCCTGATGGAACGCAACAAGATCGTCTTCGCCTACGGCAGGTTCACCATTGTCGCCAACATCATCGAGCACAAGTATCCTGAATACCAGAAAGCCTTCATGACCGATCTGCCCAACCAGATCATCACTTCCGCGGCCAGCTTGAAAACCTCGATCCGCCGCATATCACTGGTAGCGCCTGACGACAACAACCGCATCCGCTTTGAGATAGACTCCGAAAAGTTTGAGATCAACACCTCCGACCGCGATACCGGCGACGCCAAGGAGTTTATCGAGAGCTATGAATACACCGGCAAACCGACCTCGATCTCCTTTAACTACAGATATATGCTTTCGATCCTGGAAGCGCTGGACACGGATAAGGTCTGCATCAAGCTGGGCGGAGCCAAAGAACCCATGATGATCTACAACGAGCCCCTGCCAGCCACCCAGAAGATCACTTTCCTGCTGATGCCTTTGCGGTCATGACATATTGATCCTGAAGCAGATCGCGCTCCTTAACTTTCGCAACTACACCGAAGCCAGTTTCAGCCTGCATCCCGCGGGCAATCTGATCATAGCTCCCAATGGGAGCGGTAAAACAAATCTGCTGGAAGCCATGGCCTATTGCGGGCTGGGCAAATCCGTCCATTTCCACCGGGATGCCGAGTTGCAGCGTGTTGGCGCTGAAGCATTCGCGGTAAAAGGCGATTTCAAAGACGACTCCGGACTGGACCTGAAGCTGCAGATATCCTGGCAGCAAGGCAGAAAACTCCTCAAGATCAACGCCCTCCCGGTCCGCCAACTCAGCCGGGTCTATGAATGTGTCAAGGTCATATATTCTGCTCCCGAGGATGTAAACCTGGTGGGCGGCAATCCCCGTTTCCGCCGCCAGTACTTCGATCTGGCGATCGCCCAGATTTTTCCCGCGTATATCAGCCTGCTGCGCGAATACCTGCATGTGGTGGAGCAGCGCAACACTCTGCTGAAGAGGATTTACCAGCCATCCGAAATGCGCAGTTGGGACCGCAAGTTTGCCGATTTGCTGCTGGAGGTCGCAGCCTACCGCCACAAATACCTGAAATTGCTGAACGACGCCTTTCGCGGCCCCTACACACAAATCTCACCTTCGGTACAGGAATTGGGGCTGCGTTACTGCACCCAGCATCACGACCAGTATCCACCTGATCAAGCCGGCGTGCTGAATTTGCTGGCTGGGTGGGCGGAACGGGAAAAGCGTTACCAGCGGACCCTGATCGGCGCCCATCTGGACGACTATTCCTTTCTGCTGGCGGGACACAACCTGAAAACCTACGGGTCCCAAGGCCAGAAGCGCATCACCGTTATCGTGATCAAACTTATCCAGGCCGCCCTGATCGAGAATCTGACCGGTATCAGGCCGATCCTGCTTCTCGATGATGTGTTCGCCGAACTGGACGACCTGCACACCCAACGCATCCGCAAACTGATAGACAACCGATTCCAGCTCTTTATTGCCAGCCCGCGTGACAGTCTAAGCCAGGAATGGCCTGACCTGGAGCGTTTGGAACTGCCGGAGCCGGCTGCATGAAACTGACAAAGAACATCGTCGGCTGGATGTTTTACGACTTCGCCAATTCGGCTTTCACGACCGTGATCGTGAGCGTGGTCTTCAGCACCTATTTCATCAGGCACGTGGCCATCGGACCGGCAGGTTACGGAGAACGGATCTGGGGTTTGGCGGTGGGCTTGTCCATGACCCTGGTCGCTCTCACAGCCCCGATTTTAGGCGCTGTGGCGGACTACTCCCGCTCCAAGAAGAAGTTCTTGTTCTTCTTCACCTATCTTACAGCGCTCAGCACCGGACTGCTTTTTTTCGTGAAAGGTGGAGACATCCTGATGGGAGCCCTGTTCTTTATCACCGCCAATTACGCCTTCAATATCGCCAATGTCTTTTACGACGCGTTTCTGCCCGAGATCAGCACCCCCTTCAACATCGGCAAGGTCTCCGGTTATGGCTGGGCCTTGGGTTATCTGGGCGGCCTGGTTTCCCTGCTGATTTCGCTGCTTCTGGTAAATCGCAACATCCACTGGGTTTTTCCGATGATCGGGGCACACCTCCTGATCTTTTCCTTGATCACGTTTTTCCTGCTTCGCGAAGTACACAAGCCATCCAAGAGGTCAAATTACCTGCGCGTTGCCAGGGACCGGATCCTGTTTTCGCTGCGGCATATTGCCCGGACCCCCCAACTCCTGCGTTATCTGCTCAGTTATTTTGTGTACAACGATGGCATCTACACCGTGATCGTCTTCGCCGCTCCCTTCGGGATCAAGCGTTTCGACATGACGGAGCAGGCCATCATCGTGTTCTTCATCCTGGCGCAATTCACTTCTTTACTGGGCGCGGCTTTCTTTGGCTGGCTATCCGACAAGCTGAACGTGAAGAGCTCGCTCAGCATTTCTCTCTTGATCTGGATCGCCGTCGTAGTCTGGGCTTTTCTGTGCGGCAGCGCCAGGGAATACTATTTCGTGGGACTGCTGGCCGGGCTGGCCATCGGCAGCAGCCAGGCGAACAGCCGGAC
The DNA here is from genome assembly GCA_027318475.1 of Candidatus Cloacimonadota bacterium. Classification (GTDB taxonomy): domain Bacteria; phylum Cloacimonadota; class Cloacimonadia; order Cloacimonadales; family Cloacimonadaceae; genus Syntrophosphaera. The sequence goes on from DAHVPC010000005.1 coordinate 36,946, forward strand.
CATGCTTTCGCTGCTCACTCCGGCGGATAAACAGGCGGAGTTCTTTGGTTTTTTTACCTTGACAGGGAGGCTTTCCTCGATATTCGGTCCGATCTTGTATGGATGGATCGCTCTGCGGACGGGAAGCCTGCGCTATTCGATCCTCTCCCTGTTAGTGTTTTTTATCCTGGGCTGGCTGCTGTTGCAGACCGTTTCCCTGAGGAAGGGGATGGCCCAAAGCCAACTATTGGAAAGCAAGGAGTTATGACATGCGAAGCATAATGTTAGCCGTGTTGATCTGTGCGGCGCTGCTGGGTTTGGCAGCCTGCGGCAGCAAAGAGAAGGTCCTGTACGTCTTCAACTGGTCAGATTACATCGATCCGGCTCTGGTCAAGCAATTTGAGCAGCAGCACAACTGCAAGGTCAAGATTCCCACCTACGACTCCAATGAAAGCATGTTCGCCAAGATCGAGAGCACGCGCGAATCCTTTGACATCGCCGTTCCCAGCGGGGACCACGTGACCCTGCTGGCCCAAAAAGGATACCTGGAACCGCTGGACCTGAAGAAACTGAGCCACTGGGGCAACCTGGATCCCAAACTTCTGGAGAAAGCGCGTTCCTTCGACCCTGGCAACCAGTATGCCGTCCCCTATTTCTGGGGCGTGACCGGGCTGCTCTACAATAAAAAGAACGTCCCCGCGGAAGTCCTCAAATCGGGCTCTTGGTCCATGCTGGCGGATAAATATTTCAACGGCAAGCAGAAGGTCTCCATGCTGGAGGACGCGCGCGAAGTAGTCGGCGCGGCGCTGATCAGCAAAGGCTTCGGCGTCAACGACACTTCTGAGCAGGCTCTGGCAGCCGCCGCGCAAGTACTCAAGGCCTGGGACCAGAACATCACGCAATACGATTCCGAAGCCTACAAGAATGAAGTGGCCGACGGGACGACCTGGCTGGCGCAAGCATACAACGGTGACGCGCTGCAACAAATGGAATTGAATAAAGATCTGGGCTTCATCTTGCCGGTGGAGGGATCAAGCCTGTGGATGGATAGCATGGTGATCCTTAAATCATCGCAGAACAAGGAACTCGCCTATGCCTTCATCGATTTTCTGCTCGAGGCGGAAAACGCCAGGGCCAACGCGGATTACGTAATGTATGCCACACCCAACGCCGAAGCCGGCAAACTGCTCGATCCCGCTTTCACAGGCAACACCTTGATCTATCCGCCCGCAGAATACGTGGACAAATGCTACATGATCGAGTTTCTGGGCGACAAGGTGAAAGCCATCAACGACCTCTTTGAAAAGATCAGAATGAATTGAGCTGGATGATATGTTAGACAACCTGGGAAAACTGCAGAGAACTGCTTACTGCGGAGCGATCAGGTCCGCGGACATTGGAAAAACCATGACTGCCATGGGCTGGGTCAACAAACGGCGTGATCTCGGCGGGCTGATCTTCATCGACCTGAGGGATGTGACCGGCTTGCTGCAGATCGTGATCCGGCCTGAAACGGAGGGCATGTTCCAGAAAGCGGAAAAACTGCGTAACGAATATGTGGTTGCGGTAACGGGCAAGATATCCGCCCGGGATGCCCAAAACATCAACGTCAACATGGCTACCGGCGCTGTGGAACTGATCGCGTCTGAGATCCACATATTGAACGATTGCCAGCCCCTGCCCATCCAACTTACCGACGTTGCCCTGGCGGAGGAGGATCTGCGCCTCACCTACAGATATCTGGACCTGCGCCGTCCCCTGCTCCAGAAGATCATTCTGATGCGCCATCAGGTGGTCAAGACTATCCGGGATTTCCTCAGCGCGGAAAACTTCCTGGAGATCGAGACGCCCATCCTGATGAAAAGCACGCCGGAAGGAGCCCGCGATTATCTGGTCCCCAGTCGTATCCAGCCCGGAAAGTTCTATGCTTTGCCCCAATCTCCGCAGATGTTTAAGCAACTTCTGATGATAAGCGGTTTCGACCGCTATTTCCAGATCGCCAAATGTTTTCGGGACGAGGACCTGAGGGCGGACCGCCAGCCGGAATTCACGCAGCTGGATATCGAGCTGAGTTTTGCCACCCAGGAACAGATCTTCGATCTGCTGGAACGCCTGATGGCAACGCTTTTCCAGAATGTCCTGGGTATAGAACTGAGCCTTCCCTTTCCCCGCCTGGCCTATCAGGAAGCGCTGGACCGTTTCGGCTGCGACAAACCGGACCTGCGTTTCGGGCTGGAACTGTGTGACCTTTCGGAGTGCTTGAAAAACTCGCAATTCCAAGTCTTCCAAACTGCCCTGGCTTCAGGCGGAGTGGTGAAAGCGCTGGTGATTCCCGGCGGCGCTGAATACAGCCGTAAACAGCAGGACGAACTGGTCGAACTCGCCAAACATCAAGGCGGACAAGGCCTGGCCTTTGCCAAGGTGACCGCCGCGGGCTTGGAAGCTGGAATCAGCAAGTTCCTTTCCCCGCAGGAATCCCGTGACCTGATCGACGCCTGCAAAGCCCTTCCCGGCGACCTGCTTGCTATTTCGGCTGCGGGGTTCGAATTGGTGTCGAAAGTATTGGCTGCAATTAGAAACGAAGTGGCGAGGCGGCAGCAGCTGATCCCCGCAGGAACCTACGCCTTTGCCTGGATCACCGATTTTCCCCTCTTCCAATACAATGGCGAGGAACAGCGCTGGGAGCCGGCGCACCACATGTTTACCCTGCCCCGCGAAGAACATATTCCCTGGCTGGACCAACAGGATAAATACGGCGCCATCATCGGCCAGCTCTACGATCTGGTCTGCAACGGCATGGAGCTTTCCTCCGGCAGCATCCGCTGCCATCGCTACGATCTGCAAAAAAAGATCTTCGACATCCTGGGTTTCTCGGAGGAGGAACTG